>CANGDZ010000001.1 GCA_947452785.1 Comamonadaceae bacterium
GGCGCAGCCGACGCCGCGCCCTACCAGGCCAGCGACTACTTCGACTTCATGTACCGCGCCGCCGAGGCGCTGATTGAAGCGGGTCACGCCTATGTGGACGAGCAAAGCGCGGAAGACATGCGCGCCAACCGGGGCGACTTTGTCAAACCCGGCGTGGACAGCCCGTTTCGCAGCCGCACCGTCGCCGAAAACTTGGCGCGATTCAGAGAAATGCGTGACGGCAAGTTGGCCGATGGCGCTGCCGTGCTGCGCGCCAAGATCAGCATGCAATCCCCCAACATCAACCTGCGCGATCCGGCCATCTACCGCATCCGCCGCGCCACGCACCACCACACGGGCGACAAATGGTGCATTTACCCAATGTACACCTTTGCCCACCCGATTGAAGACGCGCTGGAGCAAATCACCCACAGCCTGTGCACTCTGGAGTTTGAAGACCAGCGCCCGTTTTACGACTGGCTGATGGATCGTCTGTGCGAGCCTCGGACACTCCCCGACGGGCGGGTAGTGGGCGCCCTGCTGGCCGCGCCCAGCCCCAAGCAATATGAATTTGCCCGCCTGAACCTGACCTATGTGATCACCAGCAAACGCAAGCTGGCGCAACTGGTGAATGAAGGCAAAGTGAGCGGCTGGGACGACCCACGCATGCCGACCATCGTGGGCCTGCGCCGCCGGGGCTACACCCCGACAAGCCTGCGCCTGTTTGCCGACCGCATTGGCGTGACCAAGAGCGACAGCTGGATCGACTACAGCACGCTCGAAGGCTGCCTGCGCGAAGACCTGGAAAACAAAGCCCACCGCGGCATGGCCGTGCTCGACCCCGTCAAGCTGGTGTTGACCAACTGGGCCGAGGCTTTTGGCGCAGACGACTACACCGAGGCCTGCAGCCAACCCGCCCTGCCCCACAGCGCCATTGCTGAAGGCCAAACCCCGCCAGCCGACCGTACATTCCTGATTGGCAAAGAAGTGTGGATCGAGCGCGAAGACTTTGAAGAAGTGCCGCCCAAGGGCTACAAAAGATTGTTCCCCGGCAACGTGGTGCGCCTGAAAGGCGGCTACGTGATCGAATGCACCGGCTGCGCACGCGATGCGGCGGGCAAAGTGACCGAAGTGCACGCCAAAGTCATCCCCGGCACCAAGAGCGGCACGCCGGGCGCCGACAGCGTCAAAGCCAAAGCCGCCATCACCTGGGTGGCCGTGGCCGACGGTGTGCAAGCCGAAGTGCGCCTGTACGACCGCCTGTTTGCCGACGCCCACCCCGACGCGGGTGGCAAAGACTTTTTGCAATCGCTCAACCCGGACAGCTTGAAAGTGGTGAAGGCGTATGTGGAGCCGTCACTGGCCGGGGCGCAGCCGGACCAGAAGTTTCAGTTTGAGCGGTTTGGGTACTTCGTGGCGGATCGGATGGATCACTTGTCTGGAATTAAGCCGGTGTTCAATCGGGTGACGGGGTTGAAGGATTCTTGGGGGAAGTAATGTGTCAACACATCATCCACTTTTGGTTCACCGAGCTAAACCCCAAGCAGCACTAAGCTAAGGACGCGGCCTTGGACGAAGCCATCCGCACCCGCTTCGGTGCCACCCTAGATGCGGCGGCGCGGTGTGAGTTGTTTGACTGGCGCGCCAAGCCCGAGGGGCGTTTGGCCGAGCTCTTGGTGCTGGACCAGTTCTCGCGCAATGTGTACAGGGCACCGCCCAAGCCTTTGCGCAGGACGCGCTGGCCTTGGCGCTGTCGCAAGAGCTGGTGGCCAGTGGGCAGGACCACAGCCTTCCCTTGGCGCAGCGCAGCTTTGCCTACATGCCCTACATGCACAGCGAGTCCGCCCTGGTGCATGCGCAAGCCGCCCTCCTGTTTGCGCAGCCGGGCATGGAAGACACCCTGCGCTTTGAGCTGCGCCACAAAGCCATCATCGACCGCTTTGGCCGTTACCCCCACCGCAACGCCCTGCTGGGCCGCGAGTCTACGCCTGAAGAACTGGCATTTTTGAATGAGCCGGGGTCGGGGTTTTAGTCTTTGTAGGCAACTACGCCTTGAAATAGCGATGCCAATTAACATGGCTTTGAAAGCGGCTTAAATGACCCTTGCCGCAGAACCTCGCTAAACTTGCTCAATGCACCCCGCCATTGCCCAACACAGTGCCGATATTTCGGCCATTTGTCAGCGATACCAAATCCGCCGACTGGAGGTGTTCGGTTCGGCCGCCCGTGCCGATGACTTTGATGCAGAATGCAGCGACGCCGACTTTTTGGTGGAGTTCTCACCCGAGGCACCCTCAGACTTGCACCGATTTTTTGGCATCAAGTCTGAGCTGGAAACCCTGCTGGGCCATGGCGTTGATTTGGTCGAGCCCGGTGCTGTGCGCAACCCTTATGTGCTGGCAAGCATCAACCAGCACCGCGAGGCCATCTATGCAGCGTGACCCTCGCGCATTTTTATGGGATGTGCGTGAAGCGGCCTTTGCCATACGAACCTTCACATACGGCATGGACGTTAGCGCCTACGAAAACAATCAACTGGTTCAGGCAGCAGTTGAGCGCAAGTTGGAGGTGATTGGGGAGGCTCTAAACCAATTCTCCAAGTGGGATGCTGCCATGGCTGCCCGACTTGCCGCAAATCGTGGCGTTCCGCAACCAACTGATTCACGGCGACGCCACGGTCAAACCCAACACAGTGTGGACCATTGCTCAAAATTCTTTGCCCGACTTGATCACTGTTGTTCAAGGTTGACTGGATGAGCAGGCATAGCCATTCGCAAACTTTCGCAAACCTCCACGATTCAGTCAGTGGCCAAGACTCTGAAGCCGCAAACTCATGCACATCACCACCCTCCAAGCCCTGCGCGCCATTTACAAACCGGTCAGCGAGCGGGCGCTGAAAAAAGAAATCCCAAGCCTTGACGCGCATGCGGTGCAGTTCATTGGCTTGTCGCCCTTTGTGGTGCTGGCCAGTGGCGGGGCCGATACGAGTTTGGACGCATCACCGCGCGGCGGTGAGCCGGGCTTTGTCAAAGTGCAGGGCGCGAACACGCTGCTGATACCCGACTCGCCGGGCAACAACCGGCTGGACACGTTGGAGAACATCATTGCCACAGGCCGTCTGGGCATGCTGTTCATGGTGCCGGGTTTTGACGAAACGCTGCGCATCAATGGCCGGGCGGTGTTGTCGAACGATGCTGCGGATGTGCAGCCTTTCGCCGATACCAAGCGCCCACCGGCGCTGGTGATTCGCGTGACGGTGGAGGCTGTGTACCTGCATTGCGCCAAGGCGCTGATGCGCTCACAGCTGTGGGACGCCACGCGTCACCTGGACCGCGCGGTGATGCCCACGATGGGCGAAATGCTGCGCGACCAAATTCAAGCCTTCAAGGGCGAGACGATTGACGTCGAACCGCAAGCGCAGATGCTGGAGCGGTATCGGCAGTCGCTGTAAAGCGCGGCCAAATAAATATGCTGATTCGTTTCAACAAACCCTATGGCGTTCTGAGCCAGTTCACGCCTGAAGGGCGGTGGCAAGGGCTGAAAGATTTCATCGACCTGCCCGGCGTTTATGTGGCCGGGCGATTGGACGCTGACAGCGAAGGCTTGCTGCTTTTGACCGATGACGGTCAGCAGCAGGCACAGATTGCCGACCCGCGCTTCAAGATGGAAAAAACCTATTGGGTGCAAGTGGACGGCTTGCCCACCGAAGCCGCGCTGGCCGCGCTGCGCCAGGGCGTGCAGCTGAACGACGGGCTCACCCTGCCCGCCCGCGCACGCGAGGTTGCAGAGCCTGAGCAACTGTGGCCGCGCAACCCGCCCATTCGCGTGCGGCAGAGCCAACCCACCTCGTGGCTGGAGTTGGTGATCCGCGAGGGGCGTAACCGCCAGGTGCGCCGCATGACAGCCGCGGTGGGCTTGCCCACGCTGCGTTTGATTCGCACGGCCATTGGCCCTTACAGCTTGGACGGCCTGGCCTCAGGCACATGGCTTGAGGCGGGATGAAAAAATCTGTGCGCTACCATTTGGACATTCTTATTTTTCGCAGGACCCGCTTGTGAGCCTTTCTTCTTTGGCCTCCTTACGCCAAGCCTTGACTGATCTGCGCAACGACGCGATGAGCGTGAACGTTTTCAGCGCCACCGCCCGTGCGCAGGACGACTTGCTCCAGACCTTGCCGCCTGCATTTGGCCCGGTCTGGCATCAGTTGCTAGACCGTTTGGAGTCAAGCGCCTTGTTCAGCGAAGAAAGCTGCTCTTTCAGCCAACGTGATTTGCTGGACAGCCTGGCCTTGTGGCTCGACAAAGCCGAGCTGCGCTTGGTCAGTGCCGCATGACCCCTGTTTTTGAAGACGCGCACCTATTGGTGCTGGCCAAGCCGAGCGGTTTGCTCTCGGTGCCCGGGCGTGGGCCCGACAAGCAAGACTGTTTGTCCAAACGGGTGCAAGACCGTTACCCCGAAGCCTTGGTGGTGCACCGGCTGGACCAAGACACCTCGGGTCTGATTTTGATGGCGCGCGGCATTGAGGCGCAGCGCCGCTTGAGCCGCTTGTTTGAAACGCGGCAGGTGCACAAGCGTTACATGGCCGTGGTGCACGGGCAGCCCACGCCCACCGAGGTGGATGAGGCCGGTTGGCACACGATTGACGGCCCCATTTTGCTGGACTGGGAACGCCGCCCGATCCACATCATCAGCCCCGAAGGCAAACCCAGCCGCAGCCGCTGGCGTGCCCTGCAAAGCAGCGACACAGCCACGCTGTTGGACCTGGAGCCGGTGACCGGGCGCACCCATCAGTTACGTGTGCACTTGCAAAGCATTGGCCACCCGATGCTGGGCGACTCGCTGTATGCACCACCCGAAGTGCGCGCCTTAAGCCCACGCTTGATGCTGCATGCGCGCGACCTGGGCTTTCCGCATCCGTTTACAGAAGAGGCCATGTCCTTCAGCCTGCCGGTGGATTGGTCGGCCCTGCCGCCTTATTCGGCCAGTTTCAACGTCGCTTGAAAAATCGGCGTTTGACGCTTGCGTGACCTGTGAGCCGGGGACTTCACGGCAAACTCAGCTGTGAAATTTCAAACACCCGCAGGAGACGCTATGAACACCCAAGATCTTTTTTCTTTGCAAGGCCGCACGGCCATCGTCACCGGGGGCTCGCGCGGCATTGGCCGCATGATTGCCGAAGGTTTTCTGCGTCAAGGCGCGCGTGTGTACATTACCGCCCGCAAAGCCTCCATCTGCGAGCAGACCGCCAAAGAACTCTCAGCCCTGGGCCATTGCGTGGCCTTACCGCTGGACGTGTCCACCCTCGAAGGCGCACAGGCTTTGCTGGCCGCTTATTCACAGCACGAAAAGCAACTCGACATTTTGGTGAACAACGCAGGCGCCGCATGGGGCGCGCCGTTTGACCAGTTCCCCGAGTCGGGTTGGGACAAAGTGGTGGACCTGAACATGAAAGCACCCTTCTTTTTGACCCAGACCTTTGCCCCGTTGTTGCGCCTCGCGGCCAAGAGCCACTCAGCCAAGGTGATCAACATCGCCTCGATTGACGGCATCTCGGTCAACCCTTGGGAAACCTATTCTTATGCGGCCAGCAAGGCTGGCTTGATCCATCTCACACGTCGCATGGCCACCCGCTTGATTGAGGACGGCATTGTGGTCAACGCCATTGCCCCTGGCCCGTTCGCTTCGGACATGAACAAAGACGCTCGCGACCATGCCGATGCCGTGGCACTGCGTGTGCCGGCCAAGCGGGTTGGCGGACCGGAAGACATGGCCGCTGCAGCCATTTACTTGGCCTCCCGTGCGGGCGACTACGTGCTGGGCCACACCTTGGTGGTGGACGGCGGTGTGACGCATGTGCGCGGCGACGCCTAAACCAAAGCGATATTCCCGCATCGAAGGGGTATTGGATTTCATGGCGAAGCTATAAAGATGTCGTACGGCGGCTAAAATACGCATCTTCTGGGATGTGATTGAATATTTTTTATGCCTTTCGAATTCTTATTGGTTCGCATTGCCAAGCCCTCCCCATGGAGGGGCTTGGCCAAATCAGTCGCTATGGCTGGATTTTGGGCGTTGTGGATGAGTCAGTCCGCCCTCGCAGCCAATGGCCCGGACACCATCAAACAATTGATCCAGTCGGGGCAACTGGATCAAGCCTTTAAAACAGCTCAACAAGAGCGTCAAACAGCGCCCAAAGATGTGCAACTTCAGTTTTTAGAAGCTGTTATTTTGGCCCAACAAGGTCAACATGACCGTGCGATCGATGCCTTTCGAAAATTGACGGAGGTGCACCCGGAGTTGCCTGAGCCCTATAACAATTTAGGCGTCTTGTATGCGGCCAAAGGGCGACTCGAGGACGCGCGCATGGTCTTCGAAAAAGCCATCCAGACGCATGCCAGTTATTCCGCAGCCCATCATAATTTGGCCGATGTGCAGGCGCAATTGGTGCGTCAAACTTATGGGCGCGCATTGCAGGTCGACCCCAAGGTCAAAGTCGCGCCCACACAGTTGACCCTGCTGGGCGCCATCACCACAGAACGAAGTGACGTGACCAAGTTGACCAGCACCTTGGACCGTCCAGCACCACTGCAAACGCCGGCTCCGGTGCTGACCCCTTCTGCACCAACGGTCACGCCGCCAGCCCCACCAGCCAGCACCCCAGCCAAGACAGCTGCCGAGGAGGAAAAAGAAGCTGCAGCCAAGGCTGCCAAAGAGGCTTCAAAGGAAGCCGCGAAGGATGCAGTCAAGCAAGCGGCTGAAAAACACAAAGAACAAAACGCCGAAGAAGAATCGGTCAAATCCGCCATTCAAAACTGGGCTCACTCTTGGAGCCAGAAAGACATTAAAAAGTATTTCTCAGCCTACGCCAGCAATTTTGAGCCGCCAGACCGACTGTCTCGGACCAAGTGGGAGGTCGAACGCGAACAACGAATCATTTCCAAAAAGAAAATTCAAGTGGCCGTAAGTAACTTTAAAATCGACATCAACGGCAATAAGGCGAAAATCAATTTTTCGCAGATGTACGAGTCGGACAACTTCAAAGGCAGCAGTCGCAAATCCCTTGAACTGACCAAACAATCTGGTCGTTGGTTGATTACCCGAGAAACAGTGAATTGAAATCGAAGTCTGTTCGTTACGAACAAACAACTCCCGAGTCTGCAAAACTAGTCGCTCAAAGGCTGCGCCCCCTGTTTTGGACCATCCCCTCGCTGCTCACCGTCTGCGCGATGGCTGCGGCATGGTTTTATACCCATGACGACAAGCCACGGCTGACAGCCCCACAGCAAGATGGTTTTTTTGCGAAGTCAGTTGCAAATACGTGGCGCGTTCAATTTGAACCCTCCCTGCAGTTCTCATCAACCAGCTTGCTCCCTCAAGGCAGCTCGGCAGAAGCTATTATGGAAAACGTCTACACCTTGCTGCGGCAAGGTGAGCGCTCGACCGCTATGGCGCAGACTGAGAAATTGGTCACCGATTTCCCCCATTTCCAACTCGGCCAACTCCTGTATGCCGAGCTTCTGAACGAAGGTCTGGCACAGCCCATTGACCCCAAAGAAATACCAGGCAAAGAAACCGCATCCGGTCAAGATCGTTACGATGAACTGTTGCTCGAATCCAACCGCCGACTGAACCGCCCCGCTGTCGATACGCTCAAAGACTTGGTACCCAGCAACATCATCAGCTTGTCTCCACAAAATCCCTACCTGATCGCAGTGGACGCCTCCAAATCACGTTTGTACTGGTTTGCCAATAAAACGGTGGACCCTCTCAAACCACGGTTGGAGTTGCTGCTGGACACCTATGTTTCGGTGGGCCAAAAAGGCACGGGTAAATTACGCGAAGGCGATGGCCGCACCCCGCTGGGCGTCTACTTTGTGAACAAGAATTTAAAGGGACAGCCCCTGCCCGATTTGTATGGTGCCGGCGCATTGACCTTGAACTATCCCAACGCCATCGATGTGATGCGCGGCCAAACCGGCTCGGGTATTTGGCTGCATGGCACCCCCAGCACCCAATATGCCAGAGCCCCATGGGCCACCGACGGTTGTGTGGTCATGTCCAACCCGGAAATGAACCGGCTGTTGAGTTTGAAAAACCTAGAAAAAACACCGGTGCTGATCACCGACAAGCTGGAATGGGTGTCCACCGATCGATCGGTGCCCGACCGCGAAACGTTTCAAAAAACCCTGAATCAATGGATTCGTGATCGTCAAACTGCCAATCTGGACGGTTTGAAAAGCCTTTACAGCCCTCAGTACCAAAGGGATGGCAAAGGCTTGTCCGCTTGGTGGCCCGAGATTGCCGCCGCCGCGCAGGTGCCAGGCCCAGGTGGGCCGGTCAACCTGCTGTCGGTCCTGCATTGGAAAGACACCCAAGACTACATTGTGGTCAATGTGTCCAACCCGAATACGCCCAAAAGTAAAGCGCCGCAGCAATTGCGGATGTACTGGACCAAAGAAGGCAACCAGTGGCAGATCCTTTACGAAGGACCGATCTGATATTGCTCAGCCTCGGTCGCCTTAAACGATTTTGACGCTCAGATTGGGCAGTCCATCGATGTGCATTTCGATCACATCACCGCGTACCACCGGTCCAACATTTTCAGGCGTGCCTGAGTAAATGATGTCGCCCGGGAACAACTCAAACGCTTGCGATAACTTGCTGATCTGCTCGGCCACAGACCAGATCATTTGATTCAAGTTCGCGTTTTGCTTGATGTGGCCATTGACCTTGAGCCAAATGGCGCCTTGGGTGAAGTGACCGGTTTGTGCCACCTTGTGGATCGCGCCGATGGGCGCGGACTGATCAAAGCTCTTGCCAATTTCCCAGGGCTTTTTCTCATCCCCCATGGCGCGCTGCAAATCACGCCGAGTCATGTCCAAGCCCAATGTGTAGCCGTACACCAGCTCCAGCGCCTTTTCGACTGGGATATTTCGCCCGCCTTTGTTCAGAACCGCCACCAACTCGGCTTCGTAGTGGTAGTTTTTGGTCAGCGGGGGGTAGGCATGATCAGGCGTGGTGCTAGCCGCCACGAACTGGATGGCATCCGTGGGTTTTTGGAAAAAAAACGGCGGTTCACGCGTGGGATCCGAGCCCATTTCGCGGGCATGCGCCGCGTAGTTGCGGCCAATGCAGTAAATGCGCCGCACTGGGAACATTTCGTCCGAGCCCACGATGGGCACATAGACCTGGGGGACCACAAACGGGGTTTTGACCTGTTGCTGCGCCATGCCGGGGGTCACGCAACCCACCAATGCGCCCGTAGAAACCAGCGCCGAGCTTTGAAAAAAATACCTTCTGTCCATTGATGATCTCCTAGTTGTAAAGGCATGATAAACGAGGCTTCAATGCCTTGCAGCACGTTATGCTCTGGAGTTGCACGCCTGTGATTGCCCTTTTTTGATATTCACGCATGGAAACAGTTGAAAGCGATGAGTCACTTAAAATGGGTTGATTGCTCTTGTTTTGCTATTGCGCCCTGGAACACCACATGTCTAAGTCCTCAGTCAAATCCCTGACCGCCTTGCTCGCTACCGCTGCCCTGATTTCCGCCTGTGGCGGGGGGCATGGCAGCTCAGCCCCGCCACCTGTGGGCGGTCTGCACGCAGAGGCTGGCGAAGGCGGCGTGACCCTCACTTGGACTGGGGTTGCCGGTGTGGACTACTGGGCTTACACCGGACAAACCTCCACCATCTGCAAAAACTGTGCGACCAATGACTGGAAGTCGACTGTCGGCGCCCAAAGCCGAGGTTGGGCGACACCGGTGACGAATCCGTATTTTTTCACGGGAACAACCATCCAAACCAGCTTGAACAATGGTGCTCTTTACTCGTTCATCATGGACGGCCGCATCAGTGGCGGACCCGGCGGAGATGCCACAGCCTCGGTTTCAGCAACCCCGAGGTTAAATGGTGACCACTGGTACAACGACGGCAACGCCATCGGCACAGGCGGCGTCGCGGGCTTGGCCTTTGGTCCTGTGCTGAACACCACGACCAACGTCTATGCCACCACAGGCACTTACTTGGGCTTGGGGACCGGAGGTATCAAATACCAAAGCACCAACGGTTTGAGCTGGACCCCGATCACCTCAACCGATACCAGCAATTGGAAAGCTGCGGTGTATGCCTTTCCGGGCTATCTAACGCTTCAGAAATTTGTCGGCGTCGGTGCCGGTGGCTCGGTGGTTTACAGCCCTGATCTGGTGACGTGGACCTCTGCGCCAACGGCCGCCACCGTCAGTGCCGGTCAAGACCTGAATGCCATCGCCAGCACCCCCGTCACCAGTAGCCCCATGTTGGTTGCCGTGGGTAACAACGGCACCATTGTCAGATCCAACGATGGGATCACTTGGGTTGCCGCGAACCCCTTACCAAGTACCCCCCATCTTTACGCTGTGGCCTACACCACCGTCCCAAGCGGAAATTTTTGGGTCGCGGTGGGTTCAGGTGGCGCGGTGTTCGTCAGCTCAGATGCAGCCACCTGGACGGCAGTCACTTCCGGCACCTCACAAGACCTAAAAGGCATCGCCTCCGTGGTCAACGCCACCTACCCCAATGGCATCTACAGTCCCCTCATCGCCCCGACATACAGCTACTCGGTGGTGGCCGTTGGCAACAGTGGCACAGTCATCCAAACGGCTGACGAGATTAATTGGACAGCACAAACCCTGGGCTCAGGTGGCAATTTGAACGCCATTGTGGCCTCCAGCGCCCTGGTCCCTACCAACCAGTTCATGGTCGTGGGCGATGGCGGCAAGGCCTACACCAGCCCCGATGGTGTGACTTGGACGCCCCGGACCACGACCAGCACGCAAAACCTGACCGGTCTGATCCGCGGCTATAGCAACCAATACCTGGCTTGGGCCGCGAACGGCACGACCACCTACAGCAAGTAATTTTTACTCAGGGGTGATGTTGGCCGCTTTGACCCACATTGCCCATTTCTTGATTTCTGTGTCAATGGTCTTGGCCAGCTGCGCGGAGTCTTCCACATCCAGGTCAATGCCTGCGGCCTGAATTTTCTCTCTCACCTCAGGCTTGGCCAACACGGCCAACAGCGTGCTGGTGGCTTTTTTCTGCACGTCGGCAGGCAAGCCAGCCGGTGCCATCAGGCCGAACCAAGCGCCCACCGCATAGTCCTTGACCACATCACCAATCGGCGGCACGTTAGGCGCTTTGCTGGCGCGTTTGGCCGTGGTCACACCCAAACCGCGCAAGCGCCCACCGTTCATTTGCGACACGGCGTTGCCCACGTCGGCAAAAGCAAATTGAATTTGCCCACCCAGCAAATCGGTCAAGGCGGGAGGGATGCTCTTGTAGGGCACATTGATGGTTTGCAAGCCTGCCATCTGTGAAATCATCGCGGCCGACACCAGCGAGCCCGAAGAGCCATGGCCGAAGGCCAGTTTATCAGGATGGGCTTTGCCATAGGCAATGAATTCTTTCAGGTCTTTGGCCGGAAAGTCATTCCTCACCATCAAGATGAACCCCGTCTCACCCATTTTGCCAATGGGTGTGAAGTCTTTCACGGGGTCATACGGCAGCTTTTTGTACAAGCTCACATTGGCCGCTTGGGTGGTGCTGGTGGTCACCAAAAAAGTGTAGCCGTCGGCCGGTGCGGTCTTGACCGCCTCCGCGCCCAAAATACCATTGGCGCCGGCTTTGTTTTCCACGGTGATGGTTTGCCCCCAAGCATCGCCCAGGGCCTGCGCCACGATGCGCCCAACGTTATCGGTCGCGCTGCCTGCCGTGAACGGCACCACGAATTTGATGGGCTTGTTGGGGTAGCTTTGCGCCTGCGCGCCCATCGAGGTCATGGCGCCGAGCACCAAGGCGGAAGTCAGCACCAAGGTGTGGCGGCGATTCAGAAAAAACATGGGATCTCCTGTCGAGCAATCATTTTGATACCGTCAGTATGCCCGACCCCTTGGCCCCGCAAACTAGGACGAACCCAGTCCCGCTAAACTTCAGAGCATGAGTTCACCCATTCCATTTTTCACACTGCGTGTGCAGCCGCAAGGCGATACAGCCGATGCCTGGCCCGAGCAAAGCTTACTCACCTCAATGGAGATGGGGGGCTTGAATTGGCCGAGCTCCTGCCGCTCAGGCACTTGCCGCACCTGCATGTGCCAAATGACGGCGGGGCAAGTTCGCTACGAGATGGATTGGCCCGGTTTGTTACCAGAAGAAAAGGCCGAGGGCTGGGTGCTGCCCTGCGTGGCCTTCCCCCTCCAAGACGTGGTGCTCTTAGACCCACAGGCTTGAAGAAACAACCGCACGCTCGGGAACGGATGCAGCACGTTCAATCTTCAATACCCAGTTCTTGAATTTTGCGGGTGATGGTGTTGCGGCCAATACCCAGTTTCAGCGCAGCTTCAATGCGGCGCCCCCTTGTTGTGGCCAATGCAGCCTGAATCAAGCAAGTTTCAAATCGGTTCGTCAGCACGTCCCACACATCTTGCCGGTCGGTGGCCAACAGACTCAAGGCTTCCAATTCGAGGTCGCTTTCCCAACCCGCGGACCGTCCTTTATCGCCAGACAAAACCACCGCAACAGGCTGTGGGCTAGAGGCCTGAGGCGCCGCTGTTGCGGCGATGGTGCCGCTGAAGGATGAAGCGCCTTCAGCCTGCTCCGCCGCAAGAGGCAAGGCCACGGCATCGTTCACGACGGGCGCGAATGAAGTGACCATCCCCTGTGCTGAGCCGCCCAGACCGAGCACTTCAGGCGGCAGGTCTTTGGTTTCAATCACTTGAGCCGGTGCCATTACCGTCAACCAATGGCAAATGTTTTCCAGCTGGCGCACATTACCCGGGAACTGAAAGGTGGCCAATAAGTCGAGTGCAGATTCTGAAATGCGCTTGGGCTCCACGCCCAGTTGCTGTGCGCTTTGCAGCAAAAAGTGACGCGTCAACATGGGCACGTCCTCTCGCCGCTCGCGCAGGGCGGGCAAGCGCAAACGGATCACGTTCAAGCGGTGAAACAAATCTTCGCGAAACACGCCTTGCTTGACGCGCTGCTCCAGATCTTGGTGCGTCGCGGCAATCACGCGGACATTGGATTTGACGGCGTTGTGGCCACCCACGCGGTAAAAATTCCCATCGGACAACACGCGCAGCAAACGCGTTTGCAAGTCGAACGGCATGTCGCCTATTTCGTCCAGAAACAAGGTGCCGCCATCGGCCTGCTCAAAGCGACCACGGCGTGAGGTTTGCGCGCCCGTGAACGCGCCTCGTTCGTGGCCAAACAGTTCGCTCTCGAGTAAATCCTTCGGAATCGCTGCGGTGTTGATCGCCACAAACGGGCCACTGGCGCGGGGCGAGTGTTTGTGCAAAGCACGTGCCACCAATTCTTTGCCAGAGCCTGACTCGCCAGTGATCATGACCGTCACATTGCTTTGCGACAAGCGGCCAATTGCACGAAACACATCTTGCATGGCACTCGCTTGGCCCAGCATCTCGGGCGTGGCAGCCATCTTCACTTCGGCCACTTCTTCACGCTGGCTTTCTTCCACCGCGCGGCGAATCAACTCCACCGCTTTGGGCAAATCAAAGGGCTTGGGCAAATACTCAAATGCTCCGTTTTGAAATGCGGAAACTGCGCTGTCCAAGTCGGAAAACGCGGTCATGATGATGACCGGCAAACCGGGCAAACGTTCCTTGATGGAAGTGAGCAAATCCAAACCCGAGCCCCCGGGCATGCGGATGTCGCTGACCAAGGCCTGCGGACCATCGGCGTCATCCAAACCGTCCAGCGCCTTCAAGACCTCGCGCGGATTGGTGAAACTGCGCGTGGGCAAACCTTCACGCAACAGTGCTTTCTCAAGCACGAAGCGAATGGATTGGTCATCGTCTACGATCCAGATCGACTTCATGGTGGAACTTGCTTTCTAAAAGAGGTCAGGGCAACGGGATCAGAATTTTGAAATCCGTTCGGCCCGGCATGCTTTCACACTCAATCAAGCCATGGTGTTGCTGAACAAAGGTTTGCGCCAACGTCAGCCCCAGACCGGATCCGCCCTCCCTTCCCGAAATCAACGGGAAGAAAATACGGTCCTTGATCGAGTCTGGTACACCAGGCCCGTTGTCTATGACATGCAATTCCAATGCCAGACGATAACGCTGCTTGCCAAAAGTCACCTGACGCGCAATCCGGGTGCGTAAAACGATCTCCGCATCCCCTTCGGCGCGGCGTTCGGTCAAGGCTTGCGCGGCATTGTGGGCGATGTTGAGAACGGCCTGAATCAACTGCTCCCGATCGCCCCTGAATTCAGGAATGGAAATGTCGTAGTCACGCACAACCTTCAAACCCTTGGGGAACTCGGCCAAAATCAAGGAGCGCACGCGCTCGCAGACTTCGTGCATGTTCACATCGCCCACCACATGCGGTCTACGATGTGGGGCCAACAATCGATCGACCAAGGTCTGCAAGCGATCGGCCTCATGGATGATGACCTGGGTGTATTCCCTGAGGTCTTTGCTGTCGAGCTCCATTTCCAGCAATTGCGCCGCGCCGCGAATACCGCCCAAAGGGTTTTTAATTTCGTGGGCCAAATTGCGAATCAACTCTTTGTTGGCCTGCGCCTGATCAATCAAACGCTCCTCCCGCTCCTGCCGGGTTTGCTGCTCAATGGGCAGCAACTCAACGATCACTTCATCGGGTTGGTCGGTCTGCGCCACGATCACATGCACCGGCAACAAGTCCTCATGGTTGGCACGCTGCAGCGACGCCTCATAGCGCAACGCAGCAAACTCGTTGGCACGCACGCCCTCCAAGGCGATGGCCAAGGGCTTCTTGTCGGCAAAGTAATCGGCCAAGTGAACGCCCTGCAAGGTACGTCTTGACAGACCAATGGTGTCTTCCAAGGCTGCGTTCACAAAAAGCACCAAACCGCGGCCATTGATCACTGCCACCGGCGTGGCCAATAAATCGAAAGCGTGAAAGCGCAAGCCCCACGGCGTGGTATGTGCGCGCACAGGCTGACCGGTTGGCCTTGGGGAATCTGAAAATTGGCTCATGGCGGGGACACCGGGTTGGAAGGTAAACGCGACAGCTCTCGCTGCAAACTGTCCATGTCGCGCTCTGCACGGGCAATGCCCGCTTTAAGACGGGCCAATCGGTCAAGGTATTTTTGATGGTTACGCGCCTCGCCACCCAATAAGTCGGGCTCACCGGCGTTGTACTCGAGAACCAATTGGGCATGCCGTTCACGGGTTTGTTGCAACTCGGCCACCAGTATCGCCCTCTTTTGCGCATCCCTGACTTTGGCATCGACCGGCTCAGGCGCCACACCTCCCAATGAAGGTGCACCATCCGCAACAGGCGGCGTCATTTTGGTGCGCGCGGTGGCATTGGACGTGGCCGACCCTGCCTGCGCACCAGAGGGGCGTGTACCGGGTATCACCGTGATGGATTGCCCCTGCATCACTTGGCAATCCTTGGGCTGGGCGGGCGCGTTGGTGTACTCGTTGCCGCATCGGTAAATCCGTTCGGGCGCATCCCCGCCTGCCATCACCACGCTGCTGCAGGCGCAAAAGACGCTGACCACGCCACACCCCATCAAACCGAATGTGAACCTCATACTGTGCTCTTTGAAAAACCCATGTCAACCAGCATCATGCCTTGTCTTTGCATAAAAAAAGGACGGCTTGTGCCGTCCTTTTTTGCTCATCCATGAAGGATCACAGTGAGTAGTACATGTCGTACTCAACCGGCGACACTTCAACGCGGCTGCGGTTAACTTCTTGCATCTTCAAATCGATGTAAGCATCGATCCAAGAGTCGGTGAACACGCCACCTTTGGTCAAGAAGGCGCGGTCTGCGTTCAATGCGTCCAAAGCTTGGTCCAAGCTGGAGCAAACGGTAGGCACCAATTTGTCTTCTTCTGGAGGCAAGTGGTACAAGTCTTTGGTGGCAGCTTCGCCGGGATGGATCTTGTTTTCGATACCGTCCAAGCCGGCCATCAACAAGGCCGCAAAGCCCAGGTAAGGGTTGCACAATGGATCGGGGAAGCGAGCTTCCACGCGGCGACCCTTGTCGCTGGCCACGTTAGGAATACGGATCGAAGCGGAGCGGTTCTTGGCCGAGTAAGCCAATTTCACCGGTGCTTCAAAATGCGGCACCAAACGCTTGTAGCTGTTGGTTCCGGGGTTGGTGATCGCGTTCAAAGCACGTGCGTGTTTGATGATGCCGCCAATGTAGAACAAAGCGAATTCAGACAAACCAGCGTAGCCATTGCCTGCGAACAGGTTCTTGCCGTCTTTCCAGATGGACTGGTGCACGTGCATGCCCGAACCGTTGTCGCCAGCGTAAGGCTTAGGCATGAAGGTAGCGGTTTTGCCGTAAGCGTTGGCCACGTTGTGGATCACGTACTTTTGCAACAAGGTCCAGTCGGCGCGCTCAACCAAGGTCGAGAACTTGGTGCCGATTTCGCACTGACCTGCGCCAGCTACTTCGTGGTGGTGCACTTCAACCGGGATGCCGACAGATTCGAGTAACAGGCACATTTCGCTGCGCATGTCGTGGGTGCTGTCGACCGGAGGCACTGGGAAGTAGCCGCCTTTGACGCGGTTGCGGTGACCGCGGTTGCCGCCTTCGATCTTTTCGCCGCTGTTCCAGGGCGCTTCGTATTCGTTGATAGCGTAGAACGTGTTGTTCGGCTCGGTGCTCCAACGCACTTCGTCAAACAAGAAGAATTCAGGCTCAGGACCAAAGTACGCGGTGTCACCCAAGCCCGATTGCTTGAGGTATGTCTCAGCGCGCTTGGCGATCGAACGTGGGTCACGCTCGTAGGCTTTGCCGTCGGTGGGTTCGATCACGTCGCAAATCATGACCAATGTGATCTCTTCAAAGAAGGGATCGATCAATGCACTGTTCGGATCGGGCATCAACAACATGTCAGAGGCTTCAATGCCTTTCCAGCCGGCGATCGAAGAACCGTCAAAGGCTTGGCCTTCTTCAAATTTGCTCTCGTCAAACTGGGACACGGGCGCTGTAATGTGCTGCCATTTGCCACGGGTATCTGTGAAACGGAAGTCAATGAACTTGACTTCATTGTCTTTCACCATCTTCATCACGTCTGCGACGGTCTTTGCCATCAAATTCTCCTGGTTGGAACGGGGTTGATCATTGGTATCAGGTTCATTGCAGTTTCTGTGCCAACGTAGGGCTTGAAACAGCGCTTTGCGCCGACTCCCCGATTGTGCCTTGGGTCAGAGCCATCCTGAATCGGGGAATATGAAAAAACCCCTGACCCAGCCCCACAAATACGCACTGTTATCGGCAATTTATGCACCAATTTGGACGTATCGCTGTTAGCGCACCATTTCAGGGCCAAATTCTAAATGAAAAGGCTCCAGACCCTTTTTCAAATCGGCAAATGCCGAATCGACCGCGGCAGAAGGGCCTTTGACCCCCAATTCAATGTGCCGGCCCCATTGCGGGTGATCCACGCTGGGCAAGCTGAAAACCTTGATCTCGGGATGCTGCAACTCAATCGCCAACATCAAGGGGGTCAGTGTGGCCTCCATGGAGCCAAACAGAATCACCGACTTTTCGATTTTGGGCTCGGTTTGGAACCAGGGCGCGTAATCAAAGTCCAACACAGCTTCCATCATCGGCCAGGCCATGACCGGAAAACCGGGCACAAAATGCACCGTGCCGCCCCCCTCACCCGTGCAGGTGAAGCCGGGAATCTTGTTGTAGGGGTTGCGGATGATGGTGCAGCCCACAGGGAACATGCCCATGTTCAGGCGGTGAATGTTGTCTGGCCGGTCGGGCTCGTACACCGTGCCCTGCTCACGAGCCGTGTCTTGCATGCGCTCACGAATCAAGGCTTCCGCCTCAGGATACAAGTGCAATTCGCGGCCTAAAGCTTGACCAGCACATTGCCGCGTGTGATCGTCGGGCGTGGCGCCAATGCCGCCAAAAGAAAAAATGACCTGCCCCGAGGCAAAAGCGCGTGCCAGCGTGGCGGTGATGCGCTCGGGCGAATCACCGACGTAATCGGCCCAGGACAGGGACAGGCCTCTGGCCGACAACAACTCGATCACTTTGGGCATGTGCTTGTCGGCGCGTTTGCCCGACAAAATTTCGTCGCCAATGATGATGGCGCCAAATTCAGGGCATGTACGACGATCGTTGGGGTGTTGCATGTCAGCCTGTGAGAGTTGGAAGAATCCCTGCATGCTAACGCTGGATCGGCTCAAGCCCCCAGCCCCACTGTCACACCGGCGGCGCGTCCAAGGCGTCCACAGCCTCAACCACCACCACGCCCTGAGCGCGGCGCAAGGCCGCTAAGGCCGAGAGCCCAAAGTGCGCGAACCACAGCGAAGAAAAAGCAAACACCACCGTATACAGCCACACCGCCAAAGGCACCAACACCACAAAGGCTGCGGCAAACAACGCGCCCGAGGCCCAGACCAAGCTGGGCGCAGCCCCCATCAAACCGGTCAAGACGCCCATGGCGAGCAGGGTCAAACGGTTTTCACGGGTAATGGTCAAGCGCTCTTCACGGCTCGCGTGAGCAGCCAAGACATCAAAAGTCAGCACGCGGTAGGTAAGCCAGCCCCAAATCAGGGGCGGCAACACCAAGGCCACAGGCGGCACCAACCACAAAGGCAGGGTCAGCACCAAGGCCATCAGCGCCAGCAGCACCGACAACAAGGACCAACCCACGCTGGCCCAAAAACCACCGCCTTGCTTGCGCTCCAGATCGACAAAGCGCCGCGAGGCCACCCAGTTGACCAAGGCCGGCGTCATCAAGATCGAGACCGCCAACAGGCTAAGCACCACCACCAAGGGTGTGACCGTAAAAATAACCACCAAGGGCGCCACCACGGACTTGAGGTCGCCCACGCCAAACAGCTCAAACCAATGCCAGACCATGGCAAAAATAGACGAGGTCTCTAAGACGTCCTTGACGCCGGCGACCGCTTGGTCCCAAAACCAGTAACTGGCGCCCCAGGCCAGCGCCACCATCAGCAACAAAGGCAAGAGAGACAAGACCATCGCGCGAGGGTGCAGGCAGTACGCAAACGCACGCCAAAAAGAATCCATAACTTGTTTCATCTGCCTAGCCTAAGCCCTATCCCTTTTCAGGCGCGGCCGATTAAGCGCAGCAAACCCAAGCGCTGTTGCGCCCAAAAGCCGGCGCCGTAGTCGCGCCCTTGCTCCACCTGATCGCGCACACCCGTGGCGTCAAAGCGGTCTTCAAAATTGGCGGTGCCGCACAGCATGTCCCACACCGGCAGCAGCACGCCGAAATTGCAGCCACCCAGCACGGTTTTGTGCGCCAGCACGGTTTCATGGCCCAAGCCAATGCTGTGATGCAAACGGTGAAAGCGCGGGCTGACCCACAAGCGTTCGCCCATCTTGCCAAAGGCGATGCGCACATTGGCATGCTGAAAACTCTCGCTCAACTGCCCCAACACCACCAACGCCACAAACTGGCCTGGCGCCACACCCAACACCACGGCGGCCACCGAGAAAATGAGGCTGGTGATGACGTCGTCGAGTAAGTGGTTGCGGTTGTCACTCCACATCGACATCTTGCGTTGCGAATGGTGCAAAGCATGCAGCGCCCACCAAGGCTCAAACTGGTGCTGGGCGCGGTGAATGGCGTAATGCAGAAAATCAAAAACGACCAAGTACAAGACAAAGCTGACCCAAGCCCCGTCCGTCACGCCTGGCCAAATTTGGTCCAAGTGAAAGGTCGGCACCCCGTGCACGCGCAGCCAGCCCCAGACCTGGTCCAAGCCGTATTCGAGCGTAAAAAACATCACCAACTTGAACAAGCCCAAGCGGTGAATCAGGGTGTAGATCACATCCACCCGCACCGCGCCGCGATCGGACCAGTGCTCCACCGGCTTGAATTTTTCTAGCGGCGCGATCAGCGCCAGCATGATGGCGATTTGCAGCAAACCGGCCAGCAGCCAACCCGTGCCTTCATAGGCTTGCTCCAGCAAATTGTCTGCGCCCACCCACAAGGCCACAGGCTGAACCACCGCCTCGTACAGCACTTGCTGTGCTTGGGCAAACCAGTCGGTCAAGGTGTCCATATTCAGCCTTTGTTGTGCTGTGCGATCCAGCGCCGGTAATCGGGGTGTTCACGCAAGGTGGCAAAGCAAAACCCTTTGGCCTTGAGTTGCTCAATCAGCGGCTCCAACACGGTCGGAGCCCAAGGGTCGGTGCGCGACCAAATGCCCAAGTGGGCCATCAGCACATCGCCTGTGCGAATCTTGCTCGCTGCTTGCGCCAACAAATGGTCGTTGCTGAATTTTTCACTCGGCAACTCGTCGCCCAAAAAACCAGCGGGGGCCCAGCCCACATGCGCGTAGCCACAGCTCTTTGCTGCGGCCAACAAACGGGGCGAGGTTTTACCGCCAGGCGCGCGGAACAAGGGCAAGCTGGCGCGGCCGGTCAAGGTCTCGATGCGGGTGCTGGCTTGCTTTAAGCTATCGCAGTAGTCATGGGCTGACCATTGCAGCGTTTGCCCCATCTGCGCACCGGCGGATGGGCGCATTTTGAAACGCGGCTCATTCCCCGGCGCATGCTCCGGCAGATCGCTTTGCCAATACACATGGTCCATGGTGTGGCTGGCAAACTCGTGGCCTTCAGCCGCACGCGCAGCCCACCAGGGCGCCCAGGTGGCGCCCAAGGTGCCGTCGCCTTGTTGGGTTTTTTCTTGCGCCACAAAAAAAGTGACTTTGACTTGTTGCCGCTGCAACACCTGGGCGATCAAGGGGGCCACGCCCATGTGGCCGGTGTCGAACGTCAAATACACCGGCTGCGGGCAAGCAGGCGCGGACTGCGCTGGGCTTGATGCAAGGCCTGACAGCAGCGCCGCCAGAGCCGTGGCCAGTCCAGTTTTACTGGCGCGTTGCATGGTCCAGTGTCCAGACCCCGTGCGGCGACTTGCCTACTTTGACCTGCTGCACCACTTTGCGGCTGGCGATGTCGATCACCGTGAGTTTTTTCGCCCAACGCGAGGCCACCATGATGCGCTTGCCGTCCGCGCTCACATCCATGCAATCGGGCCCCGAAGGCGCAGGGAACTTGGCCATCACCTCAAAGCTGGTGTAGTCAATCTGGCTGATGGTGTTGGCCACGCGGTTGCTCACCAGCACATGTTTTTTGTCACCCAGAGCCCTGAACGCGTGCGCGCCCTGCCCGGTTGGGATTTTTTTCACCAACTTGGGGGTGCCGGTGGAGATGTCGTACACCTCCACGCCGTCACTGCCGGTCAAGCCGATCAACAGGCTTTTGCCATCTGGCGTGCCAAACACGTCGGCCGGCATGGAGCCCACAGGCGTGCGCGACTTCAGTGTTTGCGTGGCCAAGTCAATGGCCACCAACTCGTCGCTATCTTGCATGGTGGACCAAATGGTGGCGCTCTTGGGGTCGATCCACAAATGGCTGGGCGTTTTGCCAGTGGCGATGCGTTTGGCCAAGGTGGGGGTCTGCCCGTCCCATCGGTAAATGTCGATGTGGTTCAAGCGGTTGGCGGCTGTGACAAACCACTTCATGTCAGGAGAAAAACGCAGCTGGTAGGGGTCCAAAATGCCGGTCACCGTGCGCTGAATTTTGGCCGTGCGCGGATCGATGAAGGTCAAAGAATCACTCAAGGCATTGGCCACGATCACCGACTTTTCGTCGGGCGTCAAATACAAGTGGTGCGGCTCTTTACCCGTGGGGATGCGCTCTTTTTCAGTCCATGTCACGGGGTCGATCACGCTGACGTTGCCGTCCAGCGAATTGAGAACAAAAACCGGATTGTTTTGGGCGTTTGCGGTTCCGGAAATGACCAAAACTGCCCAAATCACCACACGCCATAAAGATCGAAAATAAATCACCAAGTGCTTTCAGAATCCGCATTAGTGTACAAGGGACTCCCTTTTAATTCGGGATTACCATGACGACCATGCTAATTTTGAATATTATGGGCGTGCCCTTGGAGGTCATGCACATCCCGCCCGCCCCCACTTGGGCGCCCGGCCCCGCCCTGGTTTTTCTGCACGAGGGTTTGGGCAGCGTCAGCCTGTGGCGCGACTGGCCTGCGCAACTGTGCCAGCAGCTGCAGCTGCCCGGCCTAGTGTATTCACGCCAGGGCTATGGCGGCTCTGCTCCGGTGGTAGATGTGCGCGGCGAGCCTCGCGTTCTGAACGGCGTGCGCCAAGGGCGGCTGCAACCCGACTACATGCACCACGAAGCGCTGACGGTGCTGCCCGCCCTGCTGCAAACCCTGGGCATTCATGCCCCCATTTTGGTCGGCCACTCAGACGGCGGCACCATCGCCCTGATTCACGCCAGCCAGCACCCGGTGACCGCCGGCATCGTCATGGCCCCGCATGTCATGGTCGAAGACATTTCGGTCAAGGCCATCACCCAGGCCCGCGAGGCCTTTAGCCAAGGCGCATTGCGCGATCGCCTGGCTAAATTCCACGCCGATGTGGACGGCGCTTTTTGGCAATGGAACGAGGTGTGGCTGAGCGCGGGCTTTCGCAGCTTCGACATTCGCCAAGAGATTGAAAGTATCACAGCCCCGCTGCTGGCCATTCAGGGCGAAGACGACGCCTACGGCACCCTGGCGCAAATTGACGAGATTGCGCGCCATGTGCCGCACACGCAACTACTCAAGCTGGCGAAATGCGGGCACTCACCGCACAAAGACCAACCTGAACAAGTCAACGCGGCGATTGCAGGGTTTATTAAGCCCTTGGTTTCAGGCCTTGCTGGCTGACATCAAAGCCAAGTCTGCCGCGCCCAGCCAGCGCCAGTGCCCAGGGGCCAGATCGCAGGGCAAGCTCAAACCGCCAATGGCCGAGCGGTGCAGCCCCTCTACCCGGTTGCCCACGGCGGCCACCATGCGTTTGACTTGGTGGTACTTGCCCTCGGTCAGCGTCAAGCGCAAATGCAGGGGCGACACCGCTTCACAAGCCGCCGCCTTGACGGGCTTGGGGTCATCGTCCAGCACCACACCGGCCAGCAAACGCTCGACCTGATCGGGCGTGAGCTCGTGCTTTACAGTCACCTCGTAAACCTTGGGCACATGGTGCTTGGGCGAACTCATGCGGTGAATGAACTTGCCGTCGTCGGTCAGCAGCAGCAAGCCGGTGGTGTCTTGGTCCAAGCGCCCGACCGCCTGCACGCCCTGCACTGCCGCCTTTTGCGGGCGGGTGCGCAGCGGCCCGGGCAGCAAGGTGTAAATGCTCGGCCAGGTGGACGGCTTTTGCGAGCACTCGGTGCCAGCCGGTTTGTGCAGCATCAAATAAGCGCGCTCGGCAAACGGCCAGTCCACGCCTTGCACGGTAAACGTCAAATCCTCAGGCTGAAAAAAAGTGCCCGGGTCCTCACACACCGCACCGGCCACTGACACAAAGCCTTGCTGCACCAAACCCGCACACACGCGGCGAGTGCCAAAGCCTTGGCTGAACAAAATATCTTCTAAACGCATGGGTTTCATGGGGCATGATTGTCGCAGCGAAAGGACGTCCATGAACACCAGCGCCCCAGATTCCGACTCACCAGATCAAGGCTCCATCACCGACGTGCCCGGCATCGAGGTTGGCCACTTCACCGACTCGCGCCGCCCAACCGGGTGCAGCGTGGTCATCACCCGCCAAGGCGCGGTGGGCGGCGTGGCCGTGCGCGGGGCTGCGCCCGGCACGCGCGAGACCGACTTGCTCGAACCCGGCAACACCGTGAACCAGGTGCATGCCGTGCTGCTGTCCGGCGGTAGCGCCTGGGGCCTGGACGCGGCTGGCGGCGTGATGCGCTGGCTGGACGAGCACGGCATTGGCCTGAACGTGGGCCCAGCCCGCGTGCCCATCGTGCCTGCAGCTGTGCTGTTTGATTTGACCTTGGGTGACCCCACCATTCGCCCCGACGCCCAAGCCGGTTACGCCGCCTGCCTGAACGCTAGATCCCAAGCACCTGCGCAAGGCAATGTGGGCGCGGGCAGCGGCGCCAGCGTAGGCAAACTGTTTGGCATGCACCGCGCCATGAAAGGCGGTATCGGCACCGCGTCAATCAGCGTAGGCATGGGCGTGGACCGCGTGACCGTGGGCGCTTTGGTGGCCTGCAACGCCCTGGGCGATGTGATCGACCCCGACACCGGCGCCTTGATCGCGGGCGCGCGCCATGTGGGCGGCCTTGGCAAGGAGCAAGGCCTGTGCGACACCCGCCGCAGCCTGCTGGCCGGCGTGCCGCCTTTGCCCATACTGGCGGGCACCAACACCACCATCGGCGTCATCGCCACCGACGCCAAGCTCAGCAAAACCCAAGCCCAACGCTTGGCGCAAATCGGCCACGACGGCCTGGCCCGCAGCATCAACCCGGTGCACACCCTGTCTGACGGCGACACTCTCTTTGCCCTGTCCACCGGCCTGGCCACCACATCCCCCGGCATGACCGTGCTGTGCGTGATGGCCGCCGAAGCCGTGGCGCGCGCCACAGTGCAGGCGGTGAAAGCTGCGCAGGGTTTGCAGGTGGGGGCGATGTGGTTGCCGGGAGTGGGGGATTTGAAATAAGCGGCGCAGGGGATGAAGTGTGACGCCTGACACTACTTGGGCTGACGAACCACTTTCTCTCTCACTTTCTCTCTCATGCCATGAGGGTCATCCCTGCGTGCTTGGACGCCCCCACATCGAATGTCATGGTTTGAGCGCAACCTGCCCCCGATGCAGCCCGCTCGATCAAGCAGTCCGAAAAATCGGCTTTGCCTTGGCCAAACACGCGCAGCGCACGCATGACCTGATCGGCCCGTTCGACCCACAATTGCTTGCTACGAAGCATGACCTCAAGAGCCTTCGCCACCTGAGGGCCTGTCAGTTCATAGCTGGAAGTCAGCACCCAATACAACTCCACCACTGAAACCAGGGTGATGTAACCTGGGTTATCGCTGTCTAACGACTCGATCAAACGGGTTGCTTTGGGTGATTGTTTGGGATCGTCTTGCATGATGTAGCGCACCAAGACATTGGTATCCAAGCCAATCATTTTGCAGCCGCCCCACGCTGGGCGATGGCTGCGTTCATGGCCTCAATGGACACCGTTTTGGGGGCAGAGCCAAACATCCCCTTGAGTTCGGTGACCTCGCTGGTGGCCGCCACAAACTCGTAACGGCCCGGTGAAATCAGAACAAACTCGACACGATCACCGGCATCGACCTTGAGGTCGTTGCGGACCTCTGCGGGGATGGTGATCTGGCCTTTGGAAGTCAGGGTTGCGGTTGCCATAATGGGCTCCTTTTCCTTACTTTAGCGTAAGGAAAATACCATGTCAAGTTCGGATATGGCCCCCTGCCGGATGCGTCAAATATGGCCTCTTGGGCATGCCATGCAATTAATTTAGGACTACCTCAATCAGGCTGAAATCGAATTCAGTTGGGACAAACAAGCTCACCCGAAGGCTGGCGCTTAAAACACAGGACATTGGGCTTCGCAGGGGCTTCCCTATCCGCCTCGCGCTGCGCTTTTTTGTCTTGCTCTTGTTGCTTGTTGAAGTCGCTCAAGGCCTGTCGATGACGTTGCTCGCAGTTGGCACGCGCCTCAGGCGTGGGGTATTTAACGCAAGACTCTTCGGCCCTGCCCAAAAAAGTATCCGTCCCACAGGCGCTCAGCAGTCCAGACACGGACAGTGCGGCAAGAAATGCAATCGGCTTCATAAGATCACTTTTAATTTAAATCTAATTTTTAAAACTACTTTTAAACCCAATTTACTACAACTGAACCCTAGGCCGCTTCTGGCGCAGAACCGCCGAATTTCAACTCTCAAAACCCTTCGCACAAAAGAAAACCCCCGAGTTCATCGGGGGTTGGCTCCGGCCCTGGCAAACAGCCAAAGCATCAAAGGCTGAAAGAAATTACTTCAAAGCCTTGAAGCGCACACGCTTAGGCTTGGCACCCTCTTCACCCAGTCGGCGTTTCTTGTCGGCTTCGTATTCTTGGTAGTTACCATCAAAGAACACCCACTGGCTGTCGCCTTCGGCGGCCAGAATGTGGGTGGCAATGCGGTCCAAGAACCAACGATCGTGGCTGATGACCATGATGGAGCCGGCAAATTCCAGCAGCGCGTCTTCCAAGGCGCGCAGGGTTTCCACGTCCAAGTCGTTGGACGGCTCATCCAGCAGCAACACGTTGCCGCCGGCGATCAAAGTCTTGGCCAAGTGCAAACGACCGCGTTCACCGCCCGACAACATGCCGACCTTCTTTTGCTGGTCGCCGCCGTTGAAGTTGAAGCGGCCGCAATACGCGCGGCTGGCCATTTGGAACTTGCCCACGTTCAAAATGTCCAGGCCGCCCGAGACGTCTTCCCACACGGTTTTGTCGTTGTTCAGGTCGTCACGGTTCTGGTCCACAAAGGCCATGCGCACGGTCTGGCCGATCTTGACTTCGCCGCTGTCCGGTTGTTCTTTGCCTGCAATCATTTTGAACAGCGTCGACTTACCGGCGCCGTTGGGGCCGATGATGCCGACGATGGCGCCCGCAGGCACTTGGAAGCTCAGGTTGTCGATCAGCAAACGGTCGCCAAAGGACTTGCTGACGTTCTTGAACTCAAACACTTCATTGCCCAAACGCTCGGCCACAGGGATGAAAATTTCCTGCGTTTCGTTGCGTTTTTGGTAGTCGAAGTCCGACAGTTCTTCAAAACGCGCCAAACGTGCCTTGCTCTTGGCTTGGCGGCCTTTGGGGTTGGAGCGCGCCCATTCCAATTCTTTCTTCACCGCCTTGGAGCGGGCATCTTCAGTGCGCTGCTCGGTGGCCAATCGGGCGTCTTTTTGCTCCAACCAGCTGGAGTAGTTGCCTTTGTAAGGAATGCCGGAGCCCCGGTCCAATTCCAAAATCCATTCGGCGGCGTTGTCCAAGAAGTAGCGATCGTGGGTGATGGCCACCACGGTGCCCGAGAAGCGTTGCAAGAACAACTCCAACCAGTCCACCGATTCGGCGTCCAAGTGGTTGGTGGGTTCATCCAGCAGCAGCATGTCGGGGCGCGACAACAGCAAGCGGCATAAGGCCACACGGCGTTTTTCACCGCCGGACAACTTGCCGATGATGGCGTCCCATGGCGGCAGGCGCAGCGCGTCAGCAGCGATTTCGAGTTGGTGTTCAGACGCATCACCGGCGGTGGAGATGACGGCTTCGAGCTGGGCCTGTTCGGCGGCCAGGGCGTCAAAGTCAGCGTCTTCTTCGGCGTAAGCCGCATAGACTTCTTCGAGTCGAGCATGTGCGGCTTTCACCTCGCCCATGCCGCTTTCAACCGCTTCGCGCACGGTTTGCTCGTTGTCCATGATGGGCTCTTGCGGCAAGTACCCGATTTTCAGGCCCGCCATCGGGATGGCTTCGCCTTCGATCTCTTTGTCGATACCGGCCATGATTTTGAGCAAGGTGGACTTGCCCGAGCCGTTGGTGCCCAGCACGCCGATCTTGGCGCCAGGGAAGAAGGACAGCGAAATGTCTTTGAGAATATGACGCTTGGGTGGCACGATTTTGCCTACCCGGTTCATCGAAAATACGTATTGAGCCATGGTGCTTTAGAGAAATGTTCAACCGGCCCGCCAGCGCCAGGGTGGCACTACAGGCGAAGCCGTCAAACCAACATTATCCCAGCAACACTGCTCACCAGCGCAAAACCTGCCTAATTACAGGCCAGCGCGCTGCACTTGCGCCTGCAGCGCGGTCTGCAAAGTGTTCAAACTCTCAGCGAAATGGGCCTGGGTTTCAGGGTTCAAACGCCCTCGGCTCAGGGCCTTTTGCAGCTGCGCAGCCAGGGTTAGCGCATTCATGCGCATCAGGCTGCGCGCATCGGGAGGCAAAGTGGCGGGCGGTTTGACCAGCACATCGGTCATGCGGCGCAGATGTTCGCGCTGCACATTGCGGCGCAGCAGGCCTGCGTCTTGGCCTTGCAGCGCCTCTGACCAGATGGCGTTTTGCAAACTGTCGTGCAGCTGCGCCAAGCTCAAAGGCACGACGCCTTTGGGCGCTTTGAGCGGCGCTTCAAGCAAGCGTGCGGCCACGGCTGGCGAAAACAAAGGGTCCAAAATGGCCCGCTGCAACGCCAACACGCTGCTCACCACCGAGACCTGTGGGGCGCCCCGGCGTTCAAAGGGATCGACCGCCAAGCGGTTCAGCAACTGCGGATCAAAGCGAAAACTCTCGGCGCGGAAAAAATCTTGCGTGATCAGTTGCAAGGCCTCGCGCTGGCGTGCGGCGGGCACGGCCTCAAACAAGGCGCGGCCCGAACCAGCGCGGTCACGCCGGATGAGCACGCCACCCACGTATTTGGCCGCCAAGGGCGCCACCTGCGACAAGGCTCTGAAACCGCTGTTGAAACTGCGGGTCAAACGCTCATAGCTTTCCCCGTCGGCCAGCTTCAAGGTTTGCAATCGGTCCCACAACTGGCGCGACAAGGTCATACGGCGCCTGTAGTACGCCAGCGGGTCAGAGCCCAAGTCAAAGCGGTTCACGTCCGGGTCGATGCCTTCGGTCATGCCATAGCCCGCGTCTTCGTCGGTGGCGTAGGCCAATTCGGGCCGGGTCGATTGCGATGTGATCTGCGCCAGCCCTGCGGCCTCTTGCGCCGATTCAAACAGGCTGTAGCCGTAGGCAATCGCCCAGTGATCGTAGACGCCCAGAGCGCCCATCACATAGTCGCCCTGGTTTTCGTTGGCGGGTGAAAGATTGAACGGCAGATAGTCCATGACCGAGCTGGACAGCCCATGCTCGCGGGTAAAGCGCGGGTCTTGCATTTGCGCCAGGCTGTAAACGGTGGAGCCGCGAAAGTTGTGGCGCAGGCCCAGGGTGTGGCCTACCTCATGCATGATCACGTCTTTGACATACTGCTGCGCCAGCTTGTCAGCTTGCGGGCCGTCCATGGCCACGCCCAGGCTTTGCAGCCAGTCCATCGCAAAGTGCAACTCGTGGGTGGCGTCATGGGCGTAGTTGCAGAACTGGGCGTCATGGCCGGCATGCACATGCGGACGCTGCGCGGCACTCTCCCAATCTTCGACAAAGGTGCGCCTGGCACTGCGCGCAAACACATCCGACATGCCAATGTCGGCGCGCAAAATCTCACCCGTGCGCGGATCGGCCTGCGAGGGGCCAATGGCAAAGCCCACATCGGCGCCACTGAACCAGTGAATGATGGCGTGCCTAGCGCCCATGGCGGTGAGCGCGTCACTCGGGGTTTGCTGCTGGACTTGCAAGGCGCCTTGTAAACCAAGTTTTTCAAACGCGAGGTTCCAGGCCAACACGCCCTCACGCACGGCTTGGCGGTATTTTTCAGGAATGTTTTTGTCCAGCCAATAAACGACCGGTGTTTTCACGGGCGATGAAGCGGCTGCGGGGTCTTGCTTTTCCAAACGCCAGCGTTTGATCAACTGGCGACGCGGTTTGACCTGGGTGTCTTCGGTGTAGTCGACCCGGCCCACGGTAAAGAAACCCACCCGCTCGTCGGCCACGCGCGGCGTCATGGGTTCGGGCAAAAGAGAAAAGCTGTAGTCAAAGTGCACAAACAGGCTGCGCGGATCGGGCGTGGCCTGGGGCGGGGGCGGCATGGGCACCAAGGATGGCGTCAAAGGCGGCGCCGACAATTTGGGCACCGAAAAATGCGCCTGCACTTCCAGACCGGTGAGCTGCGCGGAGTTGCGCAGAGCCGCAAAGCTGCTGTTGCGCGTGTCCAGCGCAAAAGGCATGCGGTAGGCGGCTTCCAAGTTCGTCAGGTAGCCGGGGATGTCGGTCATCAGCAAGGCCTGGGCCTCGATCAGGACCGCTTGGGTGGTAGGGTCCGGCGCGGCCACCAGCGGGGCGCTGGCCAGCAAGCTGTCTGAAAACGATTCGGCCACAAACTGCGCTTGCGGCGTGCCGGGCTGGGCAAAGAACTCGGTGTTCTTGGCGATCAGTTGCACCTGGTTGCCCACCTTGCGCCAAACCACCGCTTGCGCACCGCCCATTTGCCCGCCATACAAACCGCGCTCGCCCACCGAGCGCGGCACGTTGTAGGAGAAAAACATCAGCTGATTGAACTGCTCGGGCCGGATCGTGATCCACACTTTCTCGTCTTTTTGATGCAGGGTGAGCAGGCCTGGGATCGCTTTGGCGTCTTTCAACAACTCTGACATAGGCTTGAGGGCGCCGGGGGCCGGGGGCGCGGCCAATGCGGGGGGTGCGGCCGGTTTGCTGGCAGGTGTTTCTGCAGCCGCTGTGGGTTTGGCGGCCGCAGGTGCCACGGGTGACTGCGCCAAGGCAGAGGCAGCCACGGCAGCACCCAAGGCCAGGGCTGAAAAACGAATCCAAACAAATGAGAAAAGCATGTGCGCTCCGGGGTCAGGCTGGCTCATTCTAGAGAAACTCAACGCCTGCCACCCTTAGCGGCCCTTCGTCCTTTTTGTGAAGTTATCAGTTATTGTGTCCACAATCAAATTTGTGGACACAATCTTGCAAGACCTCGCAACCAATCTCAATATTACTTTGCTGGACGCTTACCGAGGGCGCACCCAACGCCATTAAATTCATGAAGCGGCATGACGGACAGGCCGGGGAACATTCTGGGATCCCCGGCCGTAGTTTTGGTGTCGATCCGAAGGGTGGCTTGATCCTCCGGGTGGAACTGCCTGAGCTTTACAAACAGAGTGCAGCCCTTGGTTAGATCTGGGGCGTGGTGACTGCCTGGTGGATTGCGAATGTATGTCTCAAATTATCAAAAATGAAAATCAACGGATTGCAACTTGTTTTCTATTTCTTGCCGTAGGTACTGTCATGGTCAGTAGCCACAGTGAGCAGTCGCATGTACTGACCATCTCGAAATGCCGTTGCCCTGCGCGCCTGAGTGATGCGCAACGAATAGATCGCATCAATTCCTGCTGGTGGGCGAATGCTGACGATCTTCTCCCACTTTAGGCCGTTGTCTCGGTAGATCTGCGCCCAAGTCAGCTGACGGATTTTGTTCAAGGTATCAAGAGCCGCATGTCTTTCAGGCTTTTGCAACCCAAACAGATCTGCCTGAAAAGTCGGGTTGTTCAGGTCGAGCAATACCTTGTCAATTGGCTCACTCGATGCCATCACTCAGCCGTTTCATCAAGGCGTCTGTATTGCTATCTGTTGCCGGGTTTGCTGCAGCCCAAGTCAAGGCAGTGCGCAGGTCAGTCGCTGCCTGAGGCTCGTGCAGCCAGCGTTCGTTGTCAGGGATGACTGTGGCAGTTCGGACCATCCAGACACCTGGCTCGCGCTCTTCGACCAGCACTTGCCGACCAGCGAACTGTTTACCAAGTGAGATCTGACCATTGGCGCCAACGACTTTGACGGTGGAATGTGATGCAAGGGCAGTCATTTCGTGCCTTATTAAATTAGTGCTGAACGAATTTTGATCCTGTTCACTACTCTTGTCAAGCCACCAATCTCGCTGTGTCGGGAGTAAATAGGTTGTCCGGTTATTAGCAAGTAATCTGTCCGGTTTGTGGAGGAGCGATGCAACATGCCCCCATAAGCCGGGCCCGCTACGTGCAGGAGAACCGGAAGAAGAGATTTCAAGAAGCCTACGATGGCAGAACAGGGGTTGCCCGACGACAGTCTCGACCCGACCCAGAGACAAACCCCGTTAAACTGCAAGCTGAATCACGCACAGTTGAGCAAAGGACTGCGATGAGCGTTTCTTCCGTTTCCCACCGCCCAGCGCCACCACCGGTGCAGCGTCAGCCTGAGCGCGAGCCGGTCAAGGCTGCGGCCAAAGAAACGCAGCCCAAGCCCAAAGTCGAGGCGCATGCCCAGCATGCTCAGCCCACGCACACCCAGCAGACCTATAGCCACGCCAAAGAAAAACCCGCTGCCCCTGCCAAGGGTCAAAGGGTCGACGTTCAAGCCTGAACGCGGCAGTCTTTAAAGCTGCAACTCCGAGACCATGCCTGGGCGGGTCGAAAACTGCACCAGGCTGTCCAAGGCCTCGATCACCACGCGGGCTGACCGCGAGCCATATACCTCCACTTTGAGCCAAGCACCTTCGGCCTGCAAAGCCTCCTGACTGGGCAAGGTGGTCGACCAAACGCGGCCTTCGGCATCCCAGCGGTAACCCCGGGCCTTGAGTTTTTCTTTGCTCTCAAACGGAGCGCCCACGGCGCGCAGTTTGTAGCGGGTGTTTTGCGCCGCCGCCATCAAGCACGCAAGACCTGTTTGCGGCTCTTTGGGCAAGGGGCGCGCCAGCACCTGTAGCAAGGCATGACAGTCGACTTGGGCACGGTGCGCGTCGTAAAAAACCCCACATTCATGCGCCAAAAATTCGAGCTTGGCAGAGCCTGTGCCCTGCGCTTTCCAATCGATCCCGGCAAAAGAGCAAGCCCATGACTTGCCCGCAAACACAGGCAAACGCGCCTCCACAAAAGGGCGATCAAAGCCGGCGTTGTGCGCCACAATCAAATCGGCACGCGCCACCATCTCGTTCACGCGTTCATCGTTCAAGCGGTGGCCCTGCACCATGGCGCTGTCAATGCCGGTGATCTGCACGATGGCGGGCGGGATCGGTTTACCAGGATCTTCAAAGTCTTCGTAAATTTCGACCTCACCCACGGGCAAACCAGTCGAGGTGTCCACCTGCACCGCCAGCATGGCCAACTCAATGATCTGCTCGTTGCGCGCGTCCAGTCCGGTGGTCTCGGTGTCCAAAATCAACACGCGGCGTGTCACCGCGCCGGGCGTGGCCGGACCGTAATCCGTGCATGGCACCAAGCGGCGCAGCACTTTGTAGTCGGGGTGGGCTTGCAGGGTTTGCGCCATGCGCGAGGCCTCGTCCGAATCGGGCGAGTCGGGTGAAACAGGCACAGGCGAAGGCAAAGCGACAGGTGAGGCCACCACGGGGGCGACGGGTGCAAGCGCTGGTGTCACCATGGGTGTGGCAGTTTGTGCCGCCGCTTTTTTCCGAGGTTTAGCGCGAGCGCGCGGCTTATCCGGCTCCACATGGCCCTCGGGCACTTCAAATCCGAAATGGAGTTGGCTCATTCAATTCTCTTGGGTCAGTTGGGACAAGCCGCCGCTGCGCAACACGCGCGTTGCGGTCGCTTGCAACAACACCGATTGTGACGCAAGCAACAAGCTCAGGCGCATTTTGGCGCGGGTAATACCTGTGTAAATCAACTCGCGCGTCAGCACGGGGGACGCGCTGTCTGGCAGGACCAGCAGCACATGCGCAAACTCTGAGCCCTGTGATTTGTGCACCGTCATGGCCCACACGGTTTCCACCGCGTCCAGGCGCGAGGGCAAGACCCAGCGAATATGCCCGGCTTGCACAAAGGCCACGCGCAGCCCGTTGGCAGTGGGCAAACAGAGGCCCACATCGCCGTTCATGAGTTTCAAATTCGCGTCGTTGCGCGTCACCATGACCGGGCGACCGCTGTACCAAGGCTCCGTGCCCCAACCCAGCCAACGGCTGATGCACAGATTAAGGTTCTCTACCCCCCAAGGGCCGCTGCGCAAAGCGCACAGCACTTGAAAATCGGCAAAGCGGTCGATCAGTTGCCGCGCTTGGTCGTCGCTGCAAACGGCTTGGGGCTGACGCAAAGGGCGCAGCATCTCCAACCAGCGGGACCAGCCTTGGCGCACAGCGTGTGCCACCGCCGGGTGCGGTAAGCGCTGCACGCTGAGCAGGTCCACATCGGGCGGGAACAAAGCGTCTTGTACGGATGAGGCATGAGGGCATTGCGCCAGCAAAGTTTTCATGGTGCTCACATCGCCCGCATTCACCGCTTGCGCCCATTGACCAATGCCGCTGTCATGCGCAAAGCGCCGCGAGTGACGCAGCATGACGGTGTGCTGCGCCAGCGCCGCACTGGGGCCTGAGGGCGTCACAAACGCGCGAACGTCTTGGTCTGTGTGGGCGTGAATCCAATCGGCGGTCACATGGGTGTAGCCGCCCAAGGCGGCACCGTCGCACAGTTGGGCCATGACCGCGCCGGCCTCGACCGAGGCCAGTTGGTCTTTGTCGCCCAGCAAGATCAAACGCGCGGTGAGCGGTACAGCGGCCAGCAAGCGGGCCATCATTTCCAAATCGATCATCGACGCTTCATCGACCACCACCAGGTCACAAGCCAACTCGGGCACCTCGCGCAGCGGCGCGTCTGGGGTGAACTGCAGCAAGCGGTGCAGGGTCTCTGGCGCGGCAGGGGGTTCGATGCGCAAGTCCTGCGGCAAGCGCGCGATGGCCGACTGGATGGCTTCGCCCAAGCGGCTGGCCGCTTTGCCCGTGGGCGCGGCCAAGCGAATGCGCAACGGTTGGTGTTGCAAGCGCGCCTGCGCCGTCAACAGCGCCAGCAATCGCACCACCGCGGTGGTTTTGCCAGTGCCCGGCCCGCCCGTGATCAAGGTGAGCGATGAGCGGGCCGCCAAGGCGCAAGCCACTTTTTGCCAATCAATCGGGTGGGGCTGTTGTGGATCGGCCTGAGGTTCGTCGGGCGGAAACAAGGCATTCAAGTGCGCCACAGAACCGGTGGTCTCCAGCCGCGGTTGGGCCCAGCGCGCGCGCAAGGCATGCATCACTTCTTGCTCGGCTTGATAGGTCCTGCGCAAATACAAGCGCTGCGACGGCGCGCTGCCGGTCAACACCAATGGCGCACCCTCGCCCACACACCAAGGCAAACTGGCCACCGCCGAACACAAGTCGGGGGGCAAAGTCTGTGACTGCGCCGCGGTCCAACCCAATAAAGCGGCAGCTTGGTCTTGCAAGGCCTGCAGATCCAGGCAGGTATGTCCGCGCCCCATTTGGTAACTGGTCAAGGCCGCCAGCCAGTGGTGACGCGAATCGATTGATGGCGCCTGCGCTTGCAAAAAATCGGCGAAAGCACGGTCCAAGGCCGTGCAGGCGTCTAAACCCAAAGGCTTGAGCTGAGGCTTCATGGACGGTGCGGCGCTCTTCATGCATGCTCCTTGAATGCGTCGTCCAGCGCTTCGATCATGGCTTGCGGTGGGCAGTGAGCGAACACCCCGGCGCCGGCTTGGTCAATGCCTCGGGCAAACAGATACACCGCGCCGCCCATGTGCGTCTCGTAGTCATATCCGGGTAAACGCGCTTGCAGCAACCGGTGCAGGGCCAACAAGTACAGGCTGAACTGCACGTCATAGCGGTGCGCCAGCAGGCCTTGCGCCAGGTCGGCCGGCGCATAGCCGGCGAGTTTGTTCGACTTGTAGTCCAACACGTAATAACGACCCGCATGTTCAAACACCACGTCCATGAAGCCGGTAAGCAAACCTTGCAAGCTGCGCGCTTGTAAGGGCTCACGCGGCTGACCCGGCAAGACATGGGCGCCGATGATGGCATCCAAAGTCTGGGCCTGAACGCCGTGGGTGAGCAAGGTGAAATTCATTTCCGCCCAGGCCGACGCCGCAGTCAAATCAGACAGCACCAGCGAGGGTGTTGTCGCAGTCACTGACGCCTCATTCAAAGCCTGAGCCAAAGGCAAAGGGGTTTGTGCAATGTGCCGTAACCATTGCAGCAGCAACGCGCATTGCGCTTCGTCCAAGGCCAATGCGGCGGTTTGGCTGTTGAAGAGTTGCAGCCAGCGCTGACCCGTTTCTGAAGCAGGGCTTTGCGCCTCTTCGCGGGCGATGGGCCAGCCTTCATGCAGTTGCCACTCGAGCAGGTCGTGCAGCAAAGTGCCATAAGCGCTGCCGGCTTTGAAATCATTGAAGGGCAGGAGCGGCGCGGTCACGGCCAGCGCCGTTGCCGCCCATTCCTGCGAGGCGTTGCTGTCGGTCTGAGCGTCTTGTTGGGCGTCTTGTTGAGCATCTGCCCAGCGCTCATCATTTTCGCTGGGCAAGGTCCATGACGCGGCATGATCGAGCTGTCGCGTTAGCGCACTGAAACTGGCCATCCACCAAGCATTGCGGTGCTGGCGCATGGGGGTCAATGCCGCTTGGGGCAAGGGTGGCACCACGTTCGGCCGGTACAGCGCATCGCTCGGCTCTGGGGCGGACATCACTTGAATCGCTGGGCAATCTGCCCACGCTTGCAGCTTCGCCTGCAGATCGTCCGCGCTTGTGCGGCCCAGCAAATCGCTCAAGGCACTGGCCGGGGTTTTGCTTTTGGCGGTGAAGTCTTGGCTGCGATGGACCACACCCAAAAACAGCGCCCTCTCGGCGCGGGTCAAGGCCACATACAACAGGCGCTTGTCTTCGGCCAGACGCTCGGCATCGCTGCGCAGCGAGTCCTTTTTTTCTTTTTTGAAGTTCGAAGCAAACGGCACATACACCCAAGGAAACTGCAAGCCCTTGGCCTTGTGCATCGTGATCACCTGCACCAAGTCGGCATCGGTTTCCAGCCGCATCTGCGCGGCATCGCCACTGGCTTGCGGGTTGTGCAATTGGTCGGCCAGGTAACGCAGGACCGCACCCTGCCCTTGCAGGTTCAGGCTGGCTTTTTGCAGCAGATCGCCCAGGTGCAGCAAATTGGTCAAGCGGCGCTCAGGGTCGTTGGTGCTGGCGGTCAGGCGCTGGGCAATCTGCTGCTCATGCAGCCATTGGTAGAGCATGGGCAAAAAGCCTTGGCGTTGCCAAGTCTGTTGCCAGCGGCCAAAACGCTCCACCTGCGCGTCCCACGCCGCCTCGTCTTGCAACAAGTGTTCGATTTCAAACGGCCCCAAACCCAAGGTGCGGCAACTCAGGGCCGAGCGCAGGTGCTGCACCGACTGCGGCTGCGCAATGGCATGCAAGATGTGCCACAGGTCCAGCGCTTCGCGTGTGGCAAAGACACTGTCGCGGTCGGACAAATACACGCTGCGCACGCCCCGCGCCTGCAGCGCCAAGCGTATGGCGCGTGCCTCTCTGCCCTCGCGCACCAACACGGCCAGCTGCGCCGGTTTCGCCGCGCCGCTTTGCAGCAAGGTCACCATTTGGCTGGCGCAAATCGCGGACATGCGCTGCAGGTAATGCGGTGCACTCAGCGGTGCCTCGGTGTGTAAATGCCAGATCGTCACGGCCGGTTCAGCAGCCTCCACGGCAACAGACGTCTGTGAGGATTGCGGTGGGTGAGCAGGCAAAAATTCCAGCGCACCAAAGGGTTGGATCGCATGGCTGAACACATGGTTCACCGCAGCAATCACCTGCGGCGTGGAGCGGTAGTTGTGCAGCAGAGTGTGCACCGCTTGCGCGCGATCACGCGCTGCCAAATAGGTGGGCAGGTCTGCACCGCGAAAACTGTAAATGGCCTGCTTGGGGTCGCCGATCAGCAGCAAAGCCACATCACTGGCTTGCGGGTCGGGGTAAATTTTGGACAGCGCCCCCCATTGCCAAGGGTCGGTGTCTTGAAACTCATCCACCAGCGCCACAGGGTACTGGCGGCGAATCACCTCGGGCAAGCGCGAACCAGGCAAGTGCAAGGCCGCGTGCAAGCGGGTGAGCAAATCCGAAAAATCAAATTGACCGCGTTGTTGTTTGCTGCGGTCGTAGCTGTGCGCAATCGCCTGCGCGGCATGGGCTAGCAAGGCCTCTTGCGGAGATTCGGCACCGGCTTGCGCATCGCTCCACACCTGCATGGCGCTCAAAGCGCCTGTACTGTCCACCGGCTGCGGACGGCTGGCCTTGGTTTTGCCCATCAGTGCTTGCAAACCAAACTTTGCCGCCAGCTTCTTGTCTAAATCCGCACCCTGCGTCCAGGCCTTGAGCTGCTGCAAGTAAGCGGCGCGCTGAGCCACCTTGAAGCTGTTGCCATTCAAGTCCTGGTCCATGGCTTTGGCCAATTGCGCCAGCAGCGCATCGACGTGGGCCGCCCACAACACGCGTGCCTGTACTTCACAAGCGGCTACGAGCTGCTGCGAGGCAGACCACTGCCGCATGATCTGCGCTGGCGTGGCGAGCGCTGACCCGGCGGGGGCCTCTGCAGCCGGGTCGGCTACCGCCGTGTCGGTGTCTGCAGGCGGGGTCCGCTCTTGCGCACGCCACAGCGGCTGCAATTTTTTGACCAAAGCTTGTGGCGTTTTGGCGATCGGCAGCAAGGCGCTCAGCTGGGCTTCCTCCAAAGCGTAATACCACTGTCGCCAGTAATCGGCAGCGGCTTGCAGGCGCATGGCCTCGCTGTCTTCCACCGTACTTTGCTCAAACAAACTCGACGAATCGAAAGCGTGCTGGCGCAGCATGCGCGAGCTCCAGCCGTGGATGGTGAAAATTGCGGCCTCGTCCATCCACTGCGCCGCCGCATCCAGTCGTGCCGCGCAGCCAGGCCACTCTGACGCAGCGATGCTGTTTTTCAAATCGCGCAAAAACGCATCGGTCGGTTCATGCGCCAGGCGAAAGTCCTGCGCCGCCTGCGTCAGACGCAAACGAATACGGTCGCGCAATTCGGCGGTGGCTGCTTCGGTGAAGGTCATCACCAAAATCTCAGGCGGCGTCAAGGCGCCCTGCGCGCGGCCATGACCCAACACCAAGCGCACATACAAAGCGGCCAGGGTGTAGGTTTTGCCGGTGCCCGCACTGGCCTCGATCACCTGCAGCCCTTGCAAGGGCAAGGTGATGGGGTTCAAGGGCTGCAAGCTCATACGCCCTCCCCTGATGGTTCAGTGGCTTCTACCGCGCGCGTCAACTGCACCTGTGTGATCAAGGCGCCATACAAGGTGTTGGCCCACTGCGGCAGGTTAGGGGCAATGTCTTCAAAGGATTCAAACGAGCGTTGCAAATAAGGCGATCTCGTCCACTCACCCTCGGTCGAGAAACCACCTTCAAAAATGTCCTGGGCTTGACGCAAAGCAGCTTCGGCCGACGACTCGTCACCTTCGGCCTCTTCCTGCAACCTTATGGGATCTGGCTCCACTATTGCAGCGGCTCCTTGCATGGCCTGCAAATAGGCCAAGCCGGTACGCAGTGCCACAGGCAAAGGCGCTTGCCAGGCTTGTTCATAAGCTTGGAGCCAGGAACGCAGTTGCGCCACAGCCTGCGCTGGCGACAGCGGCGGCATGGTCGTTTCACCATCGATCCCCAAGAGCACGCTGTGCAGTGGGTGTGCACTGGCGCAGGCCAACACATGCACCACCCACAGGTTCACCCACTTGTCCCAGCGCGGCAAGGCATTGCCTTTGCCGTGCGTCACGGCGCCAGGTTGCAGACTCAATTGGACCCAACCTGCAGGGCCTTGGCGCAGATCGCGCAAGGCGCCGGTCACCGTCCAGCCATCCACCACCCAATCCAGCGCTTGCGGCGGCAAGAGCTCAGGGTACTGCATCAACCAAGGCGCTGCGCGCTCGCGCACTGCTTGGGCTTTGTGCAGCACATCATGACCCAGCTTGCGGCCGAAGGCGGCCATGGGCAGTTCGCCCTGACCTTGCAAGGACTGCAAGGCATCTTCGGCGCGTTCAGCGTCTGGGGCTTGCAACAAGACTTGCCCCAGCTGGTATTGCGCCAAGCCATCCAATTCAAACGGCTCGTCTTCTGGCGCCGCCGCTTCGGGCTGCGCAATGCGCACGGCCAGGCGTTGGCGCCAATACACCTCGACCGGGTGCCGCAAAAAGGCTTGCAGGGCTTGCACATCCAACGTCGGTTCGGGCATGTCGGGCTGCGCTGCATGGACCGAGGCAAGCGCTTCAACGCCGGTTGAAACACCTGCAGACTGCGCCGCGCCCATGGCGAGTTGCCAGTCGGTGGCGTAGGTGCAAAAGCCACTGCCCGCTTCAAAATAGCGCGGCGAAAAAGCTTGTAAGGGTTGCAGCACAGGCTCGGGCGCATCTGCAAAGCGGGCTCGCAGCACGTCCCTCAATTGCGACACCAAAACCGAGGTGGGTTGCTCGGCGTTGTCGGTGGCGCGGTGGCTCTGCCAGCTGATGTACAGCTTGTCGCGCGCCGACAACAGGGCTTCAAGAAACAGATATCGATCGTCTTCGCGGCGCGAGCGGTCCCCGGCGCGCCACTGCCAGGCCATCAGGTCAAAATCGCGCGGCAGGGTTTGGCGCGGATAGTCTTTGTCGTTCATGCCGAGCAAACACACCACTTTGAAGGGAATGGAGCGCATGGGCATCAAGGTGGCGAATTGCACACCGCCGCCCAAAAAGCGCTGGTGCAACCCCGGCGCCTCAATCTGCGACAGCCAATGCTCGCGCACCACCACCAGGGGCAAGGCCGAGCTCAATGCGGCTTGCTCACACAGCAACAACCATCGCTGCAAGTCGCGCTGCAGCTGGGCCAGCAGGCGCTCTTCGGTGTCGTCACTGGCTGCAAAAAATTGCGCCAGCAAGGTTTGCAAGGTGTTCACCCACTGGCTGGGGACCTGCTCACGCGACAAGGCCTGCAAGCTGTGCGTCATGGCTTGCACCCATTGCGCCAAACAACCCAGCAACTGGGCGCTCAGGCCGCCCACCTCGGGCAAGGGCTCCACGCCCTGCCAGGCCGGGCCCTGGCCCGTGGCGTAGCCCATCAGCAAACGCCGCAGGCCAAAGGCCCAGGTGTTTTGATCGATACCGGCCACCTCAGGCACGCCCCAGGTTTTGCGATGGGCTGCGTCCAAGCCCCAGCGCACACCGGCGCGGGTCAGCCAGTTTTGCAGCACACGCACATCGGTAGCTTGCAGGCCAAAGCGCTTTTGCACGGCCGCGACTTCAAACAGACTCAGCCAATCGGCCAGACTGATGCGCGAGGTGGGCAGGCCGAGCAAGCGCTCCAAGGCTTGGACCAAAGGCATTTCGCGCGACGTGGTGTCGGCCACCGAAAACGGAATGTGTCGCGCCGTGCCCGGCGCGAAGCGTCCAAACACTGCCTGAATATGCGGCACAAATTGCGCCATGTCAGGCACCATCACCATCACGTCGCGCGCTTGCAAGTCGGGCTCAGCGTCCAGCCAGGCCAAGATGTGATCGTGCAAAACCTCGACTTCGCGCTGCGCCGAATGGCTGGTCACCAGCGTGATTGCGCCGTCATCTGCAGGCTCGGGCTGCGGCGCAGCGGGCAAGGGCTCCAAGTCCAAAATGTCAGCTTGCAATTGCTGCAACTGGTTCAGACCCTGGCCTGGCTTGGGCTGCGGCAGCTCAAACACCTCGATTTTTTGCAGCACCTGGGCATAGCTTTCGGGCTGGTCATAGCCATCGAGCAAATGCAAATAGTCGCGGCCCTGCTTGCCCCAGGACGCGAGCAAGGGATGGGCCTGGTCATGCAAAACGGCCAGGTCGGTGGGCAGCGCCTGCACCGGCACGCCGGATTTGGTTTTCTGGCGCGTGCGAGGATTTAAGCCGGCCCGCCCATCGACCACATGGCCCCAGTAATGGCGACACGGGTTTTGCACCACCATCAGCACTTGGCTGAAACGCCCCAGCGCCGCCAGGGCTTCAACCGCCTGCATGGGCAAGGCCGAAATACCGAACACCACCACGCGGTGCGGCAAACCCACAGGCCGAGCCGAAGGGGCCAAGGTTTTGAGCGCCTGCATGAACTGCGCATGCACCGCCGATCGGGAGGCTTGGGCCTGGCTCAAGCCCACATCGTTTTGCAAGGCCCGCCACAAATGGGCTTGCCAGACTTGGTCTTCGGCCAAGGGTTGGGCTGGCCCGGCGCTGGCCTGCAGCACATCGCGGCCTTGCGCCCAGTCGGCCAGCCAATCGGCGCGGTAGCTTTGGTAACCGTCCAGCACGTCTGCCACTTGCTGCGCCAGCTGGTACAGCTTGCGGCCATCGCTGTCGCTGGCCAGGTAACGCACCAGGGGCTGGTACACAGTGTCTTGCACGGCCACCTCGGGCAGCAGGCGCAGCAGTCGCCAGACCAAGGCGGACTTGTCAAACGGCATGTGCATGGGCACCGCCTGCGCGCCCAGCACGCTGCGGTACATCTGCCACAAAAAGGCCGAAGGCAACTCCATGCGGGTGGCAGCGCAAATACCCAAAGCCGACTCGTCGGCCAGCGCCAACTCCAGCCAGTGCTTCATGCCATTGCTTTGCACCAAAAAGACTTCGGGCTGCAGGGGTGGCAAGGGTCGGTGTTTGACAAAGTCCACCGCCAGATCGCGCAGGTCCTCCAGCCGGTTGCCATGCACCACCATGAAGCCGGGTTGAAGCGAAAAGGAGGATGGAGCGGTCATTGTTTTTGAGTGTACCCAAGGCCAGGCGCACAGGGCGAGCCCACACATTGCAATTTCGTGCGACAATACAAACGTTGCCGCCTCCAGTTGCCGCAACATCAGCACTTCTGCTGGGGTCTGACCCGAACGTTCTGTTTGTGGTTTCCATGCCCACCTGTGAATCCTATCGGTCTTTGACTGGCGGCTGTCATCAACAGCCTGACAAACCGATGCCCTGCGCTGGAATCAGCGCTCCTTAAATGAACTTTATTGATTTGAATCTGGCTCCGGCCATCCTCCAAGCCGTGCAAGAGCAAGGCTACGAAACTCCTACGCCCATTCAGGCCCAAGCCATTCCGGCCGTCCTGGCAGGCCAGGACTTGCTGGCCGGCGCACAAACCGGCACCGGTAAAACGGCAGCCTTCACCTTGCCCATGCTGCACAAGCTCACGCTGAGCGAGGCGGGCAAAAACAAATTTGGCGGCAAAGCCATTCGCGCCTTGGTGCTCACGCCCACCCGCGAACTGGCCGCCCAGGTCGAAGAGTCCGTGCGCGACTATGGCAAATACACCGAACTGAACTCCACCGTGATTTTTGGTGGCGTGGGCATGAAACCCCAGATCGACCGCATCAAACGCGGCGTTGACATTCTGGTCGCCACACCCGGCCGTTTGCTCGACTTGGCCGGCCAAGGCTTTCTGGATTTGTCCAGCATTGAGATTTTGGTGCTCGACGAAGCCGACCGTATGCTTGACATGGGTTTTATCCATGACGTAAAAAAAGTCTTGGCCATGGTGCCCAAAGACAAACAAAGCCTGTTGTTCTCGGCCACCTTCTCGGACGAGATCCGTGAACTGGCAGCCAACTTGCTGAAGAACCCACAAAGCATCCAGGTCACGCCCAGCAACACCACGGTGCAACGCATTTCCCAGGTGATTCACCCGGTCGGTCGCGGCAAGAAAAAAGAAGTGCTGGTGCACATCATAAACAAGCACAACTGGAGCCAGGTGCTGGTGTTCACCCGCACTAAGTTTGGCGCCAACAATGTGGCCGACTACCTGACCAAAAACGGCATCAAAGCCATGGCGCTGCACGGCAACAAAAGCCAGACCGCACGCACCCAGGCCTTGGCTGGCTTCAAAAGCGGTGAGATCCGTGCCTTGGTGGCCACTGACATTGCTGCCCGCGGTATCGACATCGAAGACTTGCCGCATGTGGTGAACTTCGAAATTCCGAACGTGTCTGAAGACTACGTCCACCGCATTGGCCGTACCGGACGTGCCGGTGCCAGCGGCGAGGCGGTGAGCCTGGTCTGCTTGGACGAAGAAGGTTTCATGATGGAAATCGAACGCTTCACCAAGCAAGAAATTGCCGTGGAACTGCTTGAAGGCTTTGGGCCTGAGCCAGGTGAAAAGGCCGAGCCTATTGCCATGGGTCGCCAGACCCTGTGGGGCGGCGCCGGTCGCCCACCGAGCCGTGACGTGATGCAAGCTGCAGCCAAAGCCGCACGTGGCGACATGATGCAACGCATCCGCGAATCCAAAGCGCCACAAGGCGAAGGCGGCGGCGGTGGTGGACGCTCAGCGGGTCCACGTCCTGCACGCAGTGGCCCTCCTCCATCACGCCGGGGCGGCCCACAGGGCGGCGGCCGAGGTGATGGTCGCAATGAGGGCCGTGGCGATGGTCGTGGTGAACTCCGTGGCGACGGTGACAACCGTGGCGATGCTCCGCGTTTTGAAGGTGGCCGCAACGACAGTCCGCGCCCAGAAGGCCGATTCGACAACCGGGGCGACAACCGCCCACCGCGTCAAGCCGCACCACGCGGTGACCGCGGCCCACGTCGCGATGGCGATGAGTTGCCCCGCCACATCGACCCTTTGATGACAAACCAATTTGCCTCGCGCCGCGATCAACCGCGCCGCAGCAACGGCAACGCCGGTGGTCAACCGGATCCCACACGCACCAGCATTGACAGCTTGGCCGCAGGTCGCGGTGGACCGCGTCGCCACGGCGGTGGCGGTGGTGGTGGCTACGGCGGCGGTAACGGTGGTGGTGGTGGTGGTGGTGGCGGCTACGGCGGTGGTGGTGGCAACCGCAGCGGTGGCGGCGGACGATCGTTCGGTCGCTGATCAATCACGCTGATCCCAAAAATTGAAAAGGCCGCGAAAGCGGCCTTTTTCATGAGCGGGCCGTGTAAGTGTGCACCTTTAGGAATCATTCGTTCGTTACGCTCAGACCGGATATACCTTGACGGGTCTAGTGGCCACCGGGAAACCCGCGCCGCCCAAGGTGTCGGCAATGGCTTTGTTGGTATCGAAATAAACTTGCCAATAGTGATCGGTGTGGCAATAAGGGCGCACCGCCAACTTCGGTCCAAACTCGTTAAACTCGGCAATCTCCACATCCACGCCCTGCGCGGCATTGATGTTCGCCACTTTGGACACGGCCTCCTTCAACAAGGCCATGGCCTTGTGCACATCGGCACTGCCGGCCAGTTGGGCCGCCAAATCGACGCGGCGAAACGGATGGGCCGTGAAATTCTTGATGTCACCGCCCATGATCTTGCCGTTGCCCACAATGGTTTTGACGTTGTCGGGCGTGTTGATGGTGGTGCCAAACAAGCCCAGTTCCACCACCGTGCCTTCTATGCCGCCAATAGCCACATAGTCACCCACCTGATAGGGACGCAGCACTAATAAAAATATGCCCGAGGCGAAATTGCCGAGCAAGCCACTCCAGGCCGCACCAATGGCGACACCAGCACCGGCGACCAAAGCTGCAAACGACGTGGTTTCTACGCCAAAGTAACCCAGAATCGCCACGACCAAAATGATGTTCAAGGCCACCGAGATGAAGCTCACCAAATAGCGTTGCACTGTGGGGTCGAGTTTTTGTCGGGTCATGCCCGCACCCAGTAAACCCGTGGCCATATTGATCAGCCAACGACCCGCCACAAAAACCACAATCGCCCCCAAGGCCTTCAGGCCAAAGGCGATCAAGATGGGTTGCGCCTGGTCTATCCAGCGCGTGATGTTTCCTGTATCCATTGCGTTCTCCAAAAGAGTTAAGAATGACTTCGCGCCCGTCGGCGATGTACCGCTGACCTGATATTTTCCGGGTCAGCGATGGGCGCGATTATGTCTCTTTGGAATTCGTAACGGATGTATTTGTAAATCTTATATCGTATTTATTACATATTTTGATCAGGCAGCGCAGGACACGGGATTAAGGGCCGGGGGTCGGCATTTGAGGTGGGTACGCCACCGGCGACTCCAGGCCCTAAGCGGTCATTACCCAATCCCAGCCACTTTTTCGAAACTCGATGAGCAGTCATTCGGAATGACTGCTTTGGTCACTTCCAGTGTGATTCCAGAACGCCAACCGTTGCCGCTGATTTAGACAGCCTCAAATATCCATTTCTTCCGATATTTCCAAGGCGTCGTCCACATCAATTCCAAGACTCGGATTTGCTTGCAACGATCCAAAAAATCGCTGACATGTCCCTTGATTAGCATTTTGTTGATGCATGCGCCATGCCGGTTATGTCGCGCTACAAATGCTGTTTGTCCCATTGCGGCAATTCTGAGGCTGAGCGAGCGCCTGAAATACGGGGATTCTCGTGCCGGCCTTGGAAGCGAGCCACCGTCGGGTTGCGCTTTCATGTCGGCTTTGGTGAACCCTGCGCGCTGCTGAACTAACATCAAAAAACTTATTGCTAACCTTCTATGTCGGTAAGTAGCTTTTTACAAGGTCAGTTTTGGTTTTTCAGTCGCGTTAGGCGTGGTTGGAAAATCTGCCTCCAAAACGGTTTTCCTCCATAGCAGTCATCGGGATTAAAACAGGATCACCTGATGATTAACTTCCTTTGAAGACGGGTTTACGGCGCTCCATAAAAGCTGTCCGTCCTTCCAGAAAGTCTGCGCTTTTACTTGTGAGAAGCTGTCTTTCATGTATGACCCTCAAATCCATTTGGCTGGCCATGATTTCGTTCAAAGACTTTTTGGTTTCTTGCGTTGCCAGGGGAGCCAACGCGAGGATGTCTTGAGTTAATGATTCCAATTTGGAATGCCAATCATCCATGGTCAAGAATTCTTCAAACAAGCCTAGTTTTTCCAAATCTTGCCACGTAAAAGGCCTCGCTGATAGAAAGGCTCGTTTTGTTGCCGAGACCCCAAAACGACTGATGTAACGCTGCAAACCGCTGGGATAGTAATGCAGGCCCAGTGCTGTCGCTGGCATGCGCCATTCAATGCCTTGCAAGCCAAGTCGAAGATCACAAGCCAACACCAAATCTGTGGCGCCCCCATACACGCTGCCATTTAAAGCACAAACTGTGACAGGCCTGAGGATGGCCAAAGCATCGGGCACTTTTTCAAATGGAGTTTTATCTTGGCTCATTTCACTGAACCCGCCAATGTCATACCCCGCACAAAAAACTGGCTTGGGTTGCCCTGATGTGTTGGCCGTCAGAAGCAAAACGCGCACATCGGCAGAACGATTAACAACTTCGAAGTGTTCCATTAAGGTTTTTAAATCGCTGTTTTCCAGTCGATTCCGTTGCGCCGGACGGTTCAGAGTAATGGTAGCAACACCGTCTGCAATCTGCAGGACCGGTGAGCTAGGGGAGGCAAAAAGATCTGACATTAGGGTTCGAAACTTTTAAAAAGGAAAAGGAAACCGAGTCTTAATCTTCGGGTGAGAAGCCGGAAAGTTTAACCATCTCACCCCAACGATTCAGGTCCGACTGAAATTGTTGGGTGAACTCTTTCGCACTTTCACTGGCCGCTATTTCAAATGAGGCTTTGGCTAAGGCGTCTTGAAGTGGTCGTGCTTTCAGAGCTTCGCGCAAGGCAGCGTTCAAACGGGTGACCACATCACCAGAAGCTTTGGCTGGCAGAAACAGGCCGAACCATTCGACTGCTTGCGCAGCACGGTAGCCGGCCTCAGCCATGGTGGGTGTATCGGGCAGAGCAGTGCTCCGAACAGGACCACTGACAGCCAGTGCACGCAGCTTGCCCGAAACGATGTGAGGCAATGCATTCGAGATGACGCCGACATTGGCCGCCACCTGACCTCCCAGTAGATCTGTCATGGCCGGTGCAGCGCCCTTATAGGCTACATGCATCAATTCAATGTTTGCGGCTTTAGCCAGAGCCACTCCGGTGAAATGTGGGATTGAGCCAGCGCCGGATGAACCATAAGCGGCCAAAGTTGGATTGGCCTTGGCCCAAAGCACAAATTCACCCAGAGTTTTGACCGAAGCTGGTACTTGGGGGCCGATGGTGAAAACAAATTGGGCCGAACCCAACTTGCCCACGGGTGCAAAGTCTTGCAACGGTTGATAGCTCAGTTTGCGGTAAATATGCGGATAAACCACCATCATCGACGCGGGAGTCACAGCCAGTACCGAGCCATCGGCTTCTGCGCTTTTGAGCTGCTCCAGTGCAATACGTCCACCAGCACCAGGCTTGTTATCCACAATGACTTGTGTGCCGTAATTGCCCAGCTGCTGAGCCAATGCCCGGGCCAGCAAATCGGCTGAGCCTCCTGGCGGGAAACCCACCAAAATGCGCACTGTCTTGTTCAGAGTTTGCGCCTGAGCGTGGCCGCTCAGCGTCAATGCGCGGATGCCGGCCAGTCCAGCTGCAGCCAAAGTGAAGTTACGGCGCTTAACCATCATGGTTTCCTGAAATAATCACGCAGCCCAACCATACACTGACAAGCTGGTCTCGCCGGCTTGCAAGCGTTTACAGATTGCCGCTTCTTCTTGCTCGCGACGCACACCGGCGGCCACGACCTCAGCGGCCTTGGTCTGGGGAATCACCACCACGCCATCGCCATCACCCACCACCAGATCACCCGCATGCACGGTGATGTCGCCGATCATGACCGGATGGTTGATCCAGCCTGTGGCGCCAAAGTCCTTGCCCGTGCCACGGATGCACAATCCCCGAGAAAACACAGGAAAGCCCATCTCGGCGATCAGTGCACCATCGCGCACACAAGCATCAATGACCAATCCAGCCAGGCCCCGTGTCTGCGCCATGGTGCCCATGATCTCGCCCCAGTAACCATGCTCGTAAGCGCCGTTGGCAAACACCACCATCACATCACCAGGCTGCGAAATCGCCAGCGCACGATGCAACCACAGGTTGTCGCCGCCGGGTGAATGCACGGTGAGCGCCTGACCGCAGGTCTTGAAGTCGGCAGATACCGGCTTGATGGCCGAGGGCAACGCACCAATCTTCTTGCCTGCTTCATGCAACGTGGCTGTGGGCAGAGTACGCGCCTGTGCCAGCAGCGCTGCACTTAAACGAGGCACATCGGTGCGCGTGGTCAGCGCCGGGTTGACTTTGTTCATTTCTCGCTCCGTGTTTGCAGTTGGTGGTACTTGAATTGTTTGCGTGCTTCATCCAGTCGCATACCGCCTCGGGCAGCTGCGCGAATCTGGTTTTCTGCCGCCTCGATCTCTTCGGCCACATTCAGTACTTCATCCTCGTGTTCTTTAGGAATCACCACCACGCCGTCGGTGTCGCCCTTGAGGATATCGCCAGGGGCCACACGCGTCTCACCGATATTGACCGGAATGCCGGTGGCTTCGACCTGCACACGATCCTTGCCGGTGCGCATCCAACTGTCTTTGGAAAAGATGGGGTAGCCCAGAGTCAGGCACAGGTGCGTGTCGCGATTGATGCCGTTGATGACGGTGCCTGCGATGCCCCGGCGGTGCGCAATTTCGGTCAGGATGTCGCCCCACACGGTGCAGTCGTCGCGGCCGTTGTTGTCGAGCACGATGACACTACCCGGTGCCACATCGTCGATGTAATCGCCCACCGTGCCGCAAGGCTTGCCTGCTGGGCCGTATTTGAGCGTCCAAGCGCGACCGGCCATACGAAATTCAGTGTCACGCGGCTTGATCTTGTAGCACTGGCCGATGATGCCCAGTTTGTCGAGCGCGTCCGACAAGGTAGCGGTGTCGAGTTTCGCGGCGCGTGCCACGTTGGTATCTTGAGTGCTCATTTTTCAGTTCTCCAGCATGTGTTCATAGTTGCCACCCATGACCTCGCCAATGGGTGTGCCTGACAAAATCGCTTTGGCCATGGCCGCTTCTTTGGCCACGATCATCTCGGCGGCTTCGAGCACACGTTCGATGTGCTCGGGCGAGATGAAAATCACAGCGCTGCGGTCGCCCAGTACATAGTCGCCAGGGTGAACAACGACTTCGCCGCCCACTGTCGCGCCAATGGTCACCGGCACCTGCGTACCCAGCTCCACCACCCGGGTGCGTGCGGTGCGCGAGGTCAGGCTGCGGCTGTAAATCGGGAACTCATAGGCGATGGCTTCATCCACATCACGCAGCGGGCCGTCGGCGATCACACCCGCCACGCCGCGCACTTTGGCGCCCAGCGTCAGCAAGCCGCCCCAGCAACCGGCCTCCACCCCCGACCGCTGCTCGACCACGATCACGTTATCAGCGCCCGACTCCTCGATGGCGGTACAGCCCAAGTGTTTGGTGGGACCCGCTGGCGGTGTGCCGGGCCCGACCTTCATGGTCACGGCACGGCCCGCGATGCGGCTTACGCCACCCGGGGCGCTGCTGCGCTGGGGCAAGCCGGTCACTACGCCTGGCAGTTGCAGTTTATCGAGAGCGTCAGAGACGGCGCACACATCGAGGCGACGCAGACGTAGAACTTGGGGATCGGTCATGTCAGAGGGTTCCGGATCAGGTTTTAAAAAATTGTTTTCCAGGCGGCAAAAGCCAAGCCCGTGCCGGTCAACGCAGGGGTGCGGTAACCGGGCACGTACTCGACCCATTCCAGATCGAGGTCTTTGGCCATTTCACCGACAACCAGCCAATTGCGGATTTCGGAGCTGCCCGCTTGCAGGCGCAGAGGGTCAAAGTCCGCCAGCGCCGCGCTGTCTTTGGTGCGGATGGCCGTCAGCACCTGTTGGTCGAGTTCCTCGTCCACCACAAAGTGACTCAGCCCCCCAGAAGCAATCACGCCCACCCGCAGGTCTTGCGGCCACAGCGCAATCAGCTCACGCAATGCTTTGCCCAAAGCCACACATCGGCGCGGCGTCGGCTGATTGGGTGGGTCAAAGGTGTTCAGGATCACCGGGATGACTGGTAGTTCATGGCCCTTGAGTAATCGACGGTGAATGAACTGGAAAGCATGCCCTTCGGACTGCCCGGGCTCCAGACCGTCCATGGCAGCGATGTCAAAGTCACGGTCGCACAGCTGGCGAATCAGCCACTCAGCCAGATCGCTTTTGATGGGGTATTCGCGGTCCACTTCGGGCTCATGCCTCCACATGCGAGCGGTCTTGGGCCAGGGGTCATTCGGGGCGGCCGGTTCACGCGCCGTGTTGCGGATGGTGGGGCCATAAAAAATGGCCATGGCCGGGTTGTTGCTGGTGCGAAACAGCTCGGTTTGGTCATCACCCACGATCAGCAGAACGTCCAGACGAGCTGCCACGATGCGTTCGTGCAGGGCATCCATCGCGATCTGGCTGGCATCAAAGCGTTCGTCCATCTTCTCGGACGTGACCATGGCCTCTGTGCCCGGTGGCGCCGCCGCCAGCAACGCGTCGTAGTCGGTCTTTCGCCCTTGCTTATCGTAATAGTGCGCGTTTTTGGTGTCGATCACCTTGAAGCCGTGCTGCCAGTCTTCACGTTGCGATACCAGCATGATGCTGTGTGAAGAGCCAAATGCGGCGACGAGTTTTGCCATGGTGTTGTCTTTCTGCGTTACCGCTCAAACGACGAATTGGGTGCGCAGTTGCACAATTTGCTCTGCGCTGTAACCCAGGCCAGTCAGAATCGCATCGGTCTGGTCACCCTGGTACGGCGCAGCTTTCATCGGACCTTCGTCGCGCGGATGACGCGAAAACTGCATCGGCAAGTTGACGACTTCGATTTCTCCTAAATCCGGGTGTTGCATCTTGCGGGCCATGCCCAGGTGCTTGACCTGCACATCGTCAAACATCTTGTCGATGCTGTAGATCGGCCCACAAGGCACTCCAGCTTTCAGCAAGATCTCAGTCCAGGCCGCCGTGGTGCGGGTTTTGAAGGCCGCACCGACGGCCGCGTTCACACGTAAACGGTTTTTTACCCGCTCGGGGTCCGAGCCAAAGCCCGGTTCGTCGATCAGCTGAGGCACCTCGAGTGCCACACACAAGCGCTTCCACATGTTTTGACCAATGGCCGCCAGGTTCAGGTAACCATCGCTGGTTTCAAAAACGCCGGTGGGCACGGTCAAAGGGTGCTCGTTGCCGGTGGACTGGGGCACTTTGTGGTCAATCAGCCATTGCGCTGCCTGGAAGTCGAGCATGGCGATTTGAGATTCCAGCAGCGAGGTATGAACCCACTGGCCCTCGCCGGTGACTTCGCGCTCCAACAAAGCGGCCATGATGGCCTGAGCACAAAAATGCCCTGAACACAAATCGGCAATCGGAATGCCCGCACGCATCGGACCTTCACCGGGCTTGCCCGTCACACTCATCAGGCCGCCCATACCTTGCGCTATCGAGTCAAATCCAGGCCAATTTGCGTAAGGGCCGTCCTGACCAAAACCTGAAATGCTGGCATAGACCAGCCGCGGGTTAATGCGGCGAAGTTCCTCTGGGCCAATGCCCAGGCGGTACTTCACGTCGGGACGGTAGTTCTCGATGAAGACATCGGCCTCTTTCACCAACTGTTCCAAAATGGCCTTGCCCTCAGGCTCTTTCATGTTGAGCGTCAGGCTTTCTTTATTGCGATGCAGGTTTTCGTAGTCTGCGCGGTTGTGGTCACGGCTACCGATCATGTCGTCACCTCCGGGCGCACCGGGGGGTATTTCGAGTTTGATCACGCGTGCGCCCAAATCGGCGAATGTGCGAATAGCCGTGGGACCCGCTCGTACCCGCGTGGCATCCAATATGGTGAAGCGCGACAGAGGGCCCTTGCGTTCAGTGTTCATAGGTGGATCCTTCAAACAGGCGTGAACATGGGCACGGCGTGGCCACCTTCGGTGGGCTGGAAAACCACGCGAACTTTCTGACCAATATTGACTTTCTGAGGATCACAATCGACCAAATTAGTCATGACTGTAATGCCCTCATCCAGCGTGACATAGGCCATGGTGTAGGCGGCATCGTCTTTGCCCATGGTGCTGAATGAATACACCACACCGGTGCCGGGCGAGTCTTGCCAGACGGTGTCGACGCTCAGGCAAAACGGGCAAATGTCACGCGGGTAATGGTGCACCTGACCGCAGCTCTGGCATTTTTTGACCAGATAGCGACCTTCGTCAGCGGCTTGCCAGAAAGGCAACGACTCGGGCAGCACGCGAGGGGCTGAAATTTTTCTCATGGTCAAACCCTTTCCAAGATCAAAGTGCCTGCGGTGTGGCGTGAGGCCAGTGCGCCGCCAATGCCATTGGCGAGCGCCCAGGTGCAGTTAGGCACTTGCACCAGCGGGTGGGCTTCGCCACGCAATTGACGCACAGCTTCGATGACCTTGGTCACCCCCCCCCGGTTGGCAGGGTGGTTGTTGCACAGGCCACCTCCGTCGGTGTTGAAGGGCAGTTTGCCCACACCCGAGATCAGGTTGCCATCCATCACGAATTTGCCGCCTTCGCCTTTTTTACAAAAGCCCAAGTCTTCCAGCTGCATCAGCACGGTGATGGTAAAGCTGTCGTACAACGATGCATATTGGATGTCGGCCGGGGTGATACCTGCTTCGGAAAAAGCGACCGGACCCGAAAAGGCAGCGGCCGAATAGGTCAGGTCAATTTGACCACCCATGCCATGTTTAGGCGCTTCGCCGGTGCCGCGCACCATGACGAGCGGGCGTCCGTTTTTGCGCGAGAGCTCTCGCGCAATTTCAGGACGCGCCACAATTAAGGCGCCACCGCCATCGCTCATCACGCAGCAGTCCAGACGGTGCAGCGGATCGCTCACCATCGGTGAGTTAACCACCTCCTCGACCGTCACCAAATTGCGCAGCACGGCGTTGACGTTGTGCTGTGCATGGTGCGATGCTGCAACCTTGATCCAGGCCAGTTGTTCGCTGGTAGTGCCAAACTCGTGCATGTGTCGTTTGGCCACCAATGCGTAAAGATTTTGCGTGGCTGGGCCATAGGGCAACTCAAAGGCCAGTTCGGGCGCATCGGGGTCTGGTGGTTTCAGGGACAAGGGCGACTTGCTGGGCCGCCCCTCTTTGGCTGCAGCCTGAGCGGCCATCATCTGCGCACGCGGCCTGCCCGCCAGAGTGATAAGGGCAATGTTGCATCGGCCTGCGGCAATGGCCTCAGCTGCATGTGCAACATGCAAGATAGGAGCAGAGCCTCCGCACTCGGTCGAATCGACGTGGCGCAATTTAAGGCCCAAATACTCGGCCATCGTTGTCGCGCCCAATCCAGGCGCGTCACCGGCACAAAAGTAGCCGTCGATGTCGTTCTTGGTCAGTCCTGCATCTTCGAGAGCACCCTTGGCCACATCGGCATGAAGTCGAACCACTGACAAATTTTCAGCCAATCGAATCGGGTGCTCATAAGCGCCAACGATGCAGGCTTTTCCATTCAAGCTCATTAAAATTTCCTTTACGTGTAACTGAAGTCAATGCGCCATCAAGACTCTGGCTTGAAATTCGATTCTTTGATGATGGGCGCCCAGTAATGCAGTTCCTTACGCTGCAAGGAGTCCATTTCAGAAGCAGATCGGAAGTCGGGATGGAGAGTTGCTTTGTTGATCAACTGATCGCGCACCTCAGGCAACGCCAGCACATGCTTCAGTGCGTTTTGCACACGATCTAGTTCGGCCACTGGTGTTTTACTGGGCGCCCACATTCCCGTCCAAGCATCTCCCGTGTCTAAGTTGTATCCTTGTTCGATCAGGGTGGGTACATCGGGCATCAAAGGTGAACGTGTGGCTCCAAACTGACCCAAAACACGCACTTTCCCTGTTTTTTGGTACTGCAGTACATCGCCCGCAGTCATGATGCCCGCCGGCACTTGTCCGCCCAGCAAGTCAGTCACCATGGGGCCATTGCCGCGATAAGGAACGACCTGTAAAGTTTGACCGATGGCCTTGCCGAGTTGCAAACCTGAAAAGTGGGTGTGTCCGCCTGCACCGGCCGTACCAAATGAGCCTTCCTTTGGATTGGCCTTGACCCATGCCGCGTATTCCTTGATGTTTTTCACCCCCGATTGCGTATTCACGGCAATGGCCAGTGGGTAAGACACCAGCACCGCCACGGGCGTAAGGTCCTTGAGCATGTCATATTTCAAAACATCCAGGGGGTAGAGCAAGGTTTGCATGACGGGTGTGGCATTGGGGGCGATCATGTAGGTCAAACCATCTGGCGCACTGGCCTTCAGTGCTTGCGCGGCCATACGACCACCTGCACCGGGTTTGTTGTCCACGATGATGGGTTGTTTAAGTACAACGGCCATTTTTTCTGCCAGCAACCGTGCCACCAGATCGGTGGAACCGCCAGGCGGAAAGCCCACCAGGATTTTGATCGGTGCTTTGTCTTGTGCCTGCGCGGCCTGACCTAGACCGAGGCTCAACATCACCATGGTCGCTAGTTTGAGAACTGTTTGACGTTTCATTTTTATCTCCATTAATTCTGAATGACGTGTTGAAAACTCATACTTGATGCAAGGAACGTAGGCGTTTCAAATGCCAGGCAGCATCACCCAGGCTCTGACCAATCACCATCAGCCGCTTGGCGTAGTGGCCCACGCGGCATTCGTCGGTCATGCCCATGGCGCCATGCAGCTGAATAGCAGCCAAACCGATCTCGCGGCCCTTTTGGCTGGCCAGCACTTTGGCAGCCGACACCAAACGGCAGCGCTGAACGAAATCATCGGCCTGCATCGCCATGGCCGCAGCGCAAGCCATGGACTTGAGTTGTTCCAGGCCAATGGCGATGTCAGCGACTCGGTGCTGCAAGACTTGAAATTTAGCAAGTGAGACACCGAACTGTTTGCGCGTGCGCAAGTGCTCGGCTGTATGTGTCAGCAGCGCATCGACCGCACCCACTGCTTCGGCGCACAAGGCCGCAGTGGCCGCATCCAGAGCTGCCTCAACTGAATCAGCGGCTTGCCCGTGTAGTCCTAACAGCCGGTCAGCGTCCAATTGCACATCCTTGAGCGTCACATGGGCGGCACGGCGGTTATCCAAGGTATCAAAACCCTGCACTGTCACACCGGGGGCCGCGGCATCGACGGCAAACACCGACAAGCCAGCGCGATCGGTCACGCCACCTGCGGTGCGCGCCACAACCAGCAGCACATCCGCGCTATCGCCCTGCAACACCAGCGTCTTGTGGCCATTGAGCACCCAGCCTGCGCCCGAAGGCGTGGCCCGGGTTTCGGTGCGCTGCCAGTCATAGCGGGCACCTGCTTCGTAAACCGCTACGGCCATCTGCTTTTGGCCACTGGCCAGACCGGGCAGCCATTGCAGTTGTTGCGTGACACTGCCCAGACGGGTGAGCAATTGTCCGGCCATGACGGTGCTGGCTACGAAGGCCCCATCGCCCAAGGCGTTGCCCAGTTCTTGTGACACCAGCATGACTTCAATCGCACCTAGCTCGCTGCCGCCGACATCGGCACTGAAGGGCAGGCCCAGCAAACCGAGTTCGGCCATGGCGGCGCGGCGCCGCTGCGACTGAGCCGGTGTGGCGGCGTTACCGCGTTGTTCGGCGGTGTATTCTCCCGCGCAAAAACGCTGCACAGCTTCGCGCAAAGCCAGGTGATCGTCGTTGAATGAAAAATCCATGTCTGTCTTTCAATACGCGTCGAGCGTGGCTTTGGCGATCAGGTTGCGCTGCACTTCATTCGTGCCGCCATAAATCGTGACCTTGCGCGAATCCAGACAGTTGGCCGCCAGCGTGACCAGGGTTTCGTCCTGCGCAGCTGCGTCCAGGTGTTCCAAAAACTGTGCTTCTGCCGAAAACGGCACGGCATCGGGTCCGGCGATATCCACCAGGATTTCGTAAATCGCTTGGCGCAATTCGGTGCCTCGCACCTTGAGCATCGAGGCTTCGACGCTGGGGGTCTTGCTTTGCTGGTGGGCGCTGAGCAGGCGCAAGGCGGTGAACTCGAGCGCCATCAACTCAACCTCGAACTGAGTCAGCTTGTTTTGCAACAAGGGATCGTCGCCCAGGCCTTGTTGCTCAGCCAGCTCACGTGCACGGGCCAGTTGCTGCTTGCAAGAGCCAATGCCCGCGATGCCGGTGCGCTCATGGCCCAACAGGTATTTGCCATAGGACCAACCCTTGTGCAGCTCACCCACTAGGTTGTCCACGGGTACACGCACGTTGTCAAGATAGCACTCGTTGAGATCGTTGCCACCTTCAAGCATGCGGATTGGCCGCACGGTGAGGCCGGGCGTTTTCATGTCGATCAGTAAAAAGGAAATTCCTTCTTGCGGTTTAGCGGCATTCGGGTCGGTTTTGACCAGCGCAAACATCATCGAGCACCAGTGGGCATAAGACGTCCAGACCTTGTGGCCATTGACGACAAAGTGTTGGCCATCGGGCTCCAGCACGGCGGTGGTGCGAACCGCCGCAAGATCGGAGCCGGCACCGGGTTCGGAAAAGCCTTGCGCCCACCAAGTGTTGCTGCTCAGGATGTCGGGCAGGTATTGCTGCTTTTGTGCTTCGGTCCCAAAAGCAAGCAGTACGGGGGCGAGCATCTGAATGCCGCTGGCGATGATGCGCGGCGCGCCGCCCAGGAGGGTTTCTTCATCAAAGATAAAACGTTGCACATGGTCCCAGCCGGGACCGCCATGTTGCACCGGCCAACCGGGCGTGAGCCAGCCACGTGCTTGCAAGATGCGAAACCAGGTCACGTAATCAGCCTGTTCAAGCCGCAGGCCCAGCTCGACCTTGCGGCGGATATCGACCGGCAAGTGGACCTTGACGAATCCGCGCACTTCCAGGCGAAAGGCCTCTTGATCGGGGGTGAAATTCAATTGCATGTCCGTCTCACTTCACTCGTGCCACGACCAGGGCATCCAACGCCAGCGCGGGAATGGCGGAACCCAGCGGGTAGGCTACCAAGGGGTTGATGTCGATTTCTGTAATGTTGGGATTGGCCAGCATTTGCGCGCCCACTTGTGCTACCACGCGGGCAATGGCTTTAACATCGACCGCTGCTGCGCCGCGAATGCCTTGCAGCATTACGGCGGCTTTGAGGCGGGTCAGCTCGACGAGGATGTCCTCTTCGGCCATGTCGGCAGGAATCAGACGTACGTCCTTGAGCGCTTCAATCCAGATGCCCCCCAAGCCGACCAGTACGACGGGCCCCCAGTCCTCGTCGCGTTTGGCACCCACCACCAGCTCAAGCCCACGCGACCCCATGGCTTCGACCAGCGCGCCATCCAGTACCAGCTCGGGGCGGTGGTGTTTCACGCTGGCGAACAGCTTCTCCCACCCGGCGCGCAGCGCAGCTTCGTCGGCCAAGCCCACCAGTACGCCGCCCACATCGCTCTTGTGCGGCAGTTCACTGGCTTGCGCTTTGAGCACGACCGGAAAGCCAATCCGCTGGGCCACACTGACGGCTTGATCGACCGTTTGAGCCAATGCGCCATGCGGCACCGCAAGGCCTGCTTTGGCCAGCCAGGCTTTGCCTTGATATTCAGCAAAGATGCCGTTGGGCGGCACGGCGCCGGGCAATGGAATCGCCTGGTTTGTGGTGGTCTGTGCACGTGTCGCACGCTGCAAGGCTTCACCGTATTGCGCAACACGGCGCATAGCACGCAAGGCGCGATCTGCCGAACGAAACAAGGGCACACCGCTTTGCTGAATCGCCTCCAAAAAGAAAGGCTCCACGGGACTGCTGTCACCGGTCAACACCAGCACGGCAGGTTTGGTGGCTTTACCTATGGTGGGGATGATGTGGTCAGCTTTGTCCCGCTGGGCCATAGTGGGGCCGACAGGAATAGCCAGCACAATGTTGCCGATGCGCTCGTCATCCAGCATGGTGAGCAGCAACTCGCCAATCAGGCCAGGCTGGCGGATGCCGATGGTGGTGTAGTCCAGTGGGTTCTCGGCCACGGCGTAAGCAGGCAGCATAGCCGTGAGTTGGTTCACCGTGGCGGTCGTCAACTCGGGCAAATCCAGACCCAGATCATCCGCAAAGTCCAGTGCAATATTCTTCATCGCGCCTGAGCCAGTCATGAATGCGGTTCCTCCGACAGGTGGGTGCGGGTAGCGCAGCAGCACCACCGTGGTGTCGAGCAATTCATCGAGCGACTCCACCACCACAACCGCCTCGCGCAGCAAGAGAGCCGTGGCAGTGGCGTGGTCACCAGCCAATGCGCCGGTGTGCGACTGCGCGGCCTCGCGGGCTCGTGCACTTCGTCCGGGCATCAACAACACCAGTGGTTTGCCAGCGGCGCGCGCCTGGGCGGCCAGTTTCAAAAAGACCTGGGGGCGGCGGATCTGCTCCACATACACAGTGATCACGCGTGTTTGCGTATCGCCGATCAGTGCGGCCAGCACGTCTTCAACGCATACCGACACCTCGTTACCTGTCGAAAACACTGTGGTTACTGGCACGCCTCGACCCAAATAAGCATCGCGCAGGTTGGCCGCCATAAAGCCACTTTGCGCCACCACGCCCACACCGGGACGTGTTTCAGGCTCGCGCGCAACCAAAGGCTCAAACGTGACCGGAATGCCTGCAGCCAGGTTGGTGAACCCCATGCAATTGGGACCCACCAGCAAGATCCCCACTTCTTGAGCCACACGCGCGAGTTCAGCCTGCTTGTGCTGACCTTTCTCTCCAGCCTCTGCGTAACCCGATGCAAAAAGTACGGCCGCCTTGCAATGACGAGCAGCCAAAGCCTTCACTGCGTCCAGTACGCCCGACTCGGGAATGGCCAACACAGCCAGATCAATGCCTTGAGGAAGTTCATCCACCGTTTTGACACAAGGACGGCCATTGATTTCTTCGCTACTGCGGCTGATCAAGTGCAAATCACCACGGTAGCCAAAACGTTCCAAATTGCCCTGCACAAAACCACCAAACGAACGTGGGTCTGCAGAGGCCCCCACGATCACGATGGAACGTGGATGGATGATGTGATGTACATCCTGAACGCCATTCATGGCATCCGCAGGCAAGGCGGTCGAGTGGGACATGGGATAAAAAACCTTGTAACAAATCAGAATTAGAAATTTTGCACACCACGGAGCTTTATTTCTTAATTTAAATTTGATTCTGGCATACAAAAACATATATATCAATACACCACAAGCGAATTTCACAGGCTTTAAGGGTTTATACCGATCGTCTGCAAAAGTATCGCAAAGAACCATAACGCCAGTTCTTAATAGCAAGAAAAGACACTATTTATAAAAAAATCATTTAATAACAATAGCTTGTATGATTTTAGTTCAAGGAAAAGCATGGCCTAAAACGGAATTCATCCTGATTTCTTGAAATTTTATTTGCATGCCACAGATGATTTGTTGCATAATTAAATCCATGAACACGCCTAACTCTTCCCCTCCCATCGAAAACATCGACTTAGAAGGCAACTTGATCGCTGAAGAAAGCCGTCCACGGGGTGGACGAGCCAACGAAATTCGCAATGTTTTGCAAGAAGAGATTGAAAGCGGCAACCTGCAGCCAGGTACAACCTTGGATGAGCGCGCTTTGGCCGCGCGCTTCAATGTGTCTCGCACTCCCGTGCGCGAAGCACTGCAACAACTGGCCGCACGTGAACTGGTGCGCATTGCTCCGCGCCAAGGTGTCACAGTTTCGCGCCTGACCATCAGTCAGGTTCGGTCCATCATGGAATCGGTGGGTGAACTTGAAGCCCTGTGCGCCAAACTAGCTGCACGCCGTGTTGATGATGCGTTGCGCAAAGCTCTGGATAAGGCCATAGAACGCTGCCAGGACGCGGCGGTGCAAGGCGGACACGCTGAATACTCCATGGCTAACACCTATTTTCATGAAACAATTTACTCAGCAAGTCGCAATCCCTATTTGGCGGATTTGATTCGCAACGCCCGTCGTCAAATCCAGCGCTACCGCATTCGTGACTTTCAAACCAAAACACAAATCAGCAAATCGCTGAAAGAGCACCAACAGGTTGCTCGCGCCATCCAAGATGGCGATGAATCCTTGGCCGCTAGTGCGATGTTGTTGCATGTACCTTCAGGTTCGAGCGGGTTTTCTGAATTTTTGGCACGCATGCCCATGAGCTTCTTTGAGACTGATGCGGCGGACCACTGAACAACCTTCCTTGAACTTTGGATTCCTTCATGACTTCATCTCAACGCTCCCTCGACATTCCTGGAGCTGGCCACAACGCCCCGATCCCCTTAGGTGCCCGCGTTGGTCCGCTGATTTGCTCCTCCGGCATTTCAGGCAAGGATCCCGCTACAGGGCAATTACCCGCCGACCCATCCTTGCAAGTGCGCATGGCGTTTGCCAACATGGACGCGCTACTGGCGGCTGGCGGTGCCACCTTGGCCCATGTGGCCAAGCTGCACATCACCTTGAAAGACAACGCCGCCAGGGAAGCCATCAACACCGAGTGGCTGTCGCGATTTCCTGACCCACTAGACCGACCCGCACGGCACATCGTGTTGCAGGACCTGCAACACGGCATGGTGCTCCAGCTTGAAGTCACCGCCTTTGTCACACCGGCTTTGTGAAGCCTCACAGAAAGACCCCCATGATCATTGATTCCCACGCCCACCTTGTCATGCCCCCCGAGAGCTTCCGCTTCATGGCCGAACTCATCGGTGGCCGAGCCAACCCTAATACCTTGCCCAAAATACCTGAAGCCTCGGTGCGCAAAGCCGCCGAGGAGCTGGTGCGGTCCATGGACTCGGTGGGAACTGATATTCAGTTCATCTCGCCACGCCCCTATTTGCAGATGCATTCGGTCAAGCCCGGTCGCGTGACCGAGCTGTGGTCCATCCACTGCAACAACCTGATTGCCGAATTCGTCAAGATGTTCCCAGACCGTTTTCGTGGCGTGGCCGGTTTGCCGCAGTACATGGACGAAGCGCTTGATGTGCGGGCCATCCCCGAGCTGCGCCGCTGTGTCAACGAATTGGGTTTTGTGGGCTGCTTGATCAACCCGGACCCCACGGAAGGCGCTGGGCCCACACCGCCAGGCCTGGGCGATCCCTTTTGGCATCCGCTTTACAACGTCATGACCGAACTCGACGTACCAGGCCTGATCCATTCCGCAGGCAGCTGCAGCGCGCGCGAGTCGTACACGCTCAAATTCATCAACGAAGAGAGCATTGCCATCATCTCACTGCTGGGTGCCAAAACGTTCGATCAGTACCCGAACTTGAAGATCGTGGTCGCCCATGGTGGTGGCGCCATTCCGTACCAGATGGGCCGTTTCCGGTCGTGGACCGTACGCAAAGGCGACAAGGAAACTTTCGACGAACAACTCAAGAAGCTGTACTTCGACACCTGCAACTACAGCAAGGAAGCCATTGAGCTTTTGCTCAAAGTGGCCGGCACTGACAACGTTTTATTTGGCACTGAAAAGCCCGGCACCGGCAGCTCTCGCGACCCGATCAGTGGCCGCGACTACGACGATATGAAGCCGGTGATTGAGAGCATCGAGTGGCTGACCGAAGCGCAAAAGGCCGACATCTTTGAATGCAACTGCCGCCGCGTATATAGCAAAGCTTTTCGCACCGACGAACAGTGCTGACCCCCTGACTCTTAGGAAACACCATGGCACTGAGCAAAGAAGACAACGAACTGTTGACCCGTGTTGAACATGGCGCCCCGATGGGCGAAATGGTCCGCCAGCATTACTGGCTGCCCGCCGTGCCCTCCATCAAACTGGAAGCCGATGGTGCGCCCGTGCGCATCCGTTTGCTGGGCCAGAACTTCATCGCTTTTCGGGTGACCGACGGCACGGCCGGGGTGATTGACGAGCAGTGCCCGCACCGCAAAGCCTCGTTGGCGCTGGGCCGTAACGAAGACAACGGCATCCGCTGCCTGTACCACGGCTGGAAATTCAACGTGAAAGGCGAAGTGACCGAGGCGCCCAACCACGCCGGTGACCAGACGCAGTTTTGCAAGCATGTGCGCATCAACCGCTACACCACGGTGGACCGAGGCGGTATCGTCTGGGTCTGGCTGGGCACAGGCGAGACACCGCCGCCATTCCCTGCATTGCCGTTTGTGGATTTGCCCGTACACCAGCGCTCAGTGACCAGCGTGGAAGTGCCCACCAATTGGGTGCAAGGCGTTGAGGCTTCCATGGACTCTTCGCATGTGGGCGTGCTGCACGAATCGACCACTCAACTGACGTCCGGCGGCGGCAACGAACGCATGCTGATGACCAAGGCACTGGCCCCTAAGCTGGAATTTGAAGACCGTCCCTACGGTTACCGCTATGCTGCACTGCGCAGCTTGCCCGATGACAAGGTCTATGCCCGGGTCAACAACTTCGTGATGCCCTGGTTTGGCATCATTTGTCCGCCCGACGCCAACGGCCCGACCACGGTGTTTTTCTCCACCCCGGTGGACGATGTGACGCACCGCGCCTGGTTTGTGCACTACAACCCGCACCGCGATTTAGGCATGACCGTGATGTCAGCCTCGCCCGATGTGTGGAACTTTCCGCCGCTGCCGCCCGGTGAGGCCAAAGACAACTGGGGTCAGAACCGCGACATCATGAAGCGTGGACATAAAACCGGCTTTCCGCAGCATCTGGGCACAGAAGATTTTGCAATGTTTTTGAGCCAGGGCCCGACCTATGACCGCACCGATGAGCAACTGTGCTCGGCTGATGGAGCCGTAATCCGTGTGCGGCAGTTGCTGATTAAGGCAGCCAAAGAGTTCATTGAAGGTAAGGCACCAACGCTGGCATACCACCCTGAGCTGAACTACCCGAGCATTCAGTCAGTAGGCGGCGTTGTGGTCGCAGGCACAGACTGGCGCACGCTGGCCGACAAATGAACCGCAACAGGTTCCGCACGCAGAAGGCGGACCTAACTCCCCTAAACAGGCCCCGTACACCGGAGACAAGCATGCCCATTTCACGACGACAAATGCTACTGGCAAGCAGTACTTTGCTGGCACCCGCACTGAGCAGGGCGCAGGACAAGCCGACCATCCGTATCCTGATGGGCTTGCCACCTGGGGGCGGCACCGACTCGATCGCCCGTTACATCGCCGAAAAATTGCGCGAACAATTGGGCCAACCGGTGATCATTGAAAGCCGCGTGGGCGTGGGTGGACGCCTGGCCGCCGATGCGCTGATGAACGCCAACCCCGACGGCCTGACTTACATGATTGCGCCGAACGCCACGCCGACTTTTCAGACGCTGGTATTTGGCCCGCAACTCAAATGGAACATCTGGCGCGACTTTGCGCCGGTTGCCGGTCTGGTGTCCTACCCGCTGGGCATGGCAGTGAACGCCGATCTGGGTGTGAAAAACGCCAAGGAATTTGTGCAGTGGGTCAAAGCCAACCCTGGCAAAGCCAGCTTTGGCACCCCCGGAACAGGCGGCCAGAACCACTTTTTGGGTGTTCAGTTTGCCAAACTCGCCGGCATTGACCTGCCCATGGCCCCTTACAAGGGCACCCCTCCCATGATCACCGACCTGCTGGGAGGACATGTACCCTCGGGCATCTCGCTGATGGACGAACTGATCAAGCATCAGAGAACTGGCAAGCTGCGCGTGATCGGCATTTTCAGTGACAAGCGCTCAGAGATGATGCCCGACATCCCGACCTTCGCCGAGCAGGGCTTTGCGGTTTCGTCCGGCGACGGTTGGACAGCCATGTGGGCCCCCGCCAAAACGCCACAGTCAGAAATCGCGCGCGTGCAGCAGGCTGTGCAGAAAATTTTGGCCAACCCGCAAGTCAAGGACTTTCTGATGACGCGCTTGGCGGTTGAGCCCCACTATCGCAGCGCCGAAGAGATGGCCAAAGCCCAACGCGAGGAGCTCGCCACCTGGGAGCCCATCATCAAGGCTTCGGGCTTCAAGGCTGAGTGATCCCTACAAAATGCCCTGACTATGCTCAGCAAGGAAAAAAACCAGCAACTGACCCAGGTCGGCGCCGGCACGCCCATGGGCGAGGTGCTGCGCCGCCACTGGCACCCGATTGCAGGTATCGACGAACTTGAGCGCAACCCAGTGAAGGCCGTGCGCCTGATGGGCGAAGACCTAGTGCTTTACAAAGACCTGAGCGGGCAATATGGCCTGGTGGAGCGCCAGTGCGCGCACCGCCGCGCCGACCTGAGCTATGGCTTTGTTGAAGACAACGGCATCCGCTGTAACTACCACGGCTGGCAGTACAACGCCCAAGGGCAATGCGTGGCGCAGCCTTATGAAGAGCAGGTCAATCCACAGGCTCGTCAAAAATGCAAGATCCAGATCAAGGCTTATCAGGTAAAGCCGCTGGCCGGTTTGCTGTGGGCATACATGGGGCCGCAACCTGCACCAGAGTTGCCCGACTGGGAGCCCTTTCATTGGCCCGAGGGTTTTGTGCAAACTGTGTTTGCCGAGGTGCCGTGCAACTGGCTGCAAACCCAGGAAAATTCGATCGATCCGGTGCACTTTGAGTGGATGCACGCCAACTGGAGTCGGCGCCTGCGCGGGCACACTGGTGGCTATGCGCCTAAACACCTGAAGCTGGCGTTTGAAGAGTTCGAACACGGTTTCATCTACAAGCGCATATCGGAAGACACCAGCGATCAGCACCCGATGTGGACAATCGGCCGTGTGTGCCTGTGGCCCAACGGCTTTTTTCTGGGTGACCACTTTGAGTGGCGTGTGCCGGTGGACGACGAGAACACCCTGAGCGTGACTTGGTCGTTCATCCGAGTGCCTCGTGAACGCGAGCCTTATGTGCAAACCAGCATTCCAAGCTGGACGAGCCCGATCAAGGACGACGCCGGGCGCTGGATCACCAGCCATGTGATAAACCAGGACATCGTGGCCTGGGTGGGGCAAGGCCGCATTGCCGATCGCACTCAAGAAAACCTGGGGGCCAGCGACCTGGGTATCGCCATGATTCGTCGACGCCTTTTTGAAGACATCGACGACGTGAAAGTCGGGCGCGACCCCAAAGGCGTGCTGCGCGACGCCAGCACCAACAAGCGCGTCTTTTTACCCAGCGACTCGCGCGACTTCTTTCAAAACGGTCTGCCACTGGCCGAATACCAGCGCCACCCCAAATGGGCGAGACTACTTAACCATTCCATCTTTCACGCCGGACAACCGGAGTGGGTGCAGCGCGCCCATGCCGAGGCCACAGGCGTGATGATCCAGCCGATCAACGTGATCGATCTTTAGCCCTCTGAATCAGCCTTTCGAAACTTGTGACTGCCACCTCTACCCTCCAAGTCCGCTTGCGCGCCACTACCTACGAAGCTTCAAACATACTGGGCTTTGAGCTGGTGCCGCTGGACCCTGCCACCTCATTGCCGGCCTTCACGGCAGGTGCCCACATCGATTTGCACCTGCCCGGTGGCCTTCGGCGAAGCTACTCGCTGCTCAACGACCCACAGGAAACCCACCGCTACCGCATCGGCGTGAACCTGGACGCACAAAGCCGAGGCGGCTCGCGTCACATGCACGAACAAATACGCACGGGCACGGTGCTCACCATTGGCACGCCGCGCAACCTTTTCGCCATGGACGAATCGGCCCCTTTCAATGTATTCATCGCAGGCGGCATCGGCATCACACCGCTACTCAGCATGATTGCCCGATCGCAGGCACTGGGCACGCCCTGGCGTTTGCATTACGCTGCACGCACCCGGTCGCATGCGGGCTTTCTGCCTATGCTGGCCAGCTACCAGGGGCAATCCGAGGCCGATGTGCGGCTGAATTTTGACCAGGAGCCTGGCGGCCAGATGCTGGACCTGAACGCGGTGATTGCAGACATGCCCGCGGGCGCGCATGTCTATGCCTGCGGACCGGCCCCCCTGCTGGCGGCTTATGAACAAGCCACCGCCTGCTTGCCAAACGGGCGCGTTCACCGCGAGTACTTTGCCGCCAAAGAATTGGCAGCTACCGACGGCAGCTATACCGTGACGCTGGCACGCAGCCAGCGCACGCTACAAATCAGCTCAGGTCAGACCCTGCTGGCAGGCTTGTTGGCCATAGGAGTGGAACCCCCATTTTCTTGCCAGCAAGGCATTTGTGGCACCTGCGAAGTCAAGGTGCTGGAAGGCACGCCTGATCACCGCGACATGGTACTGACTGATGCAGAGAAAGCAGCCAACGACCGCATGATGGTTTGCTGTTCCGGCGCCAAAGGCGAGCGACTGGTACTGGACCTTTAACCCCTTTTTTTCGACTTGACCCATTGGAAACCCCCATGAGCGAACACTTGATCACCTACGAACTCGACGGCAACGTCGCCCTGATTGGCCTGAACCGTCCCGACAAGCGCAACAGCATCAACGATCCGCTGATTGACGAGCTGCGCGCCGCCGTGCTGCGGGCACACGAAGAGGCCGACGTGGCCGTGCTGTTTGGCCACGGCACCAACTTTTGCGCCGGTCTGGACCTAGCCGAAGCCCTGGCTCGCGCCACTGGTCAGATCAAGCCGCCCCGCAAGCGCAAGCGCCACAACTGGCACGAAGTGTTTGATCTGATCGAACGTGGCCCTATCCCCTTTGTGGCAGCCTTGCACGGCGCTGTGGTTGGCGGCGGTCTGGAGCTGGCCACCGCTGCCCATGTGCGCGTGGGCGACGAGTCGGCCTTGTTTGGCTTGCCCGAAGGCCAGCGCGGCATTTTTGTGGGTGGCGGCGGCACAGTGCGCATCCAACGCGTGGTCGGCACCACGGTGATGATGGACATGATGCTCACGGGCCGTCTGCTGACGGCGGCCGAAGGTCTGCAGGAAAAAGTCATCCGCTACCTGACCCCAGCGGGTGAGGCGCTGGCCAAGGCCAAAGAGCTGGCCCATCGCATTGCCAAAAACAGCGTGGAAACCAACTGGATGATCGTCAATGTGCTGCCGCGCATCCACGACATGACGCACGACGACGGTCTGTTTGTCGAGCAACTGAACTCGGCCCGAGCACGCCCGCCCGAAGCCGAGGCCCGTCTGCGCGAATTCGTCGAAGGCAAAGCCAAAAAGATCCAGGACAACCAGTCATGAACAGCGTGCAAGAATTTGATTTCTTCAGTGTCAGCGATGACGAACGCGCACGCGCACTGGCCCACGCCAAAACGGCAGCCGCCGAAGCGGCGCACATCCCCGACATCCCTGCCAGTACCCCGCTGCGGGCCGTGCGTCGTGTGGCGGTCATCGGCGCGGGCACCATGGGCGGCGGCATCGCGATGTCACTTGCGAGCGTTGGCATTGCAGTTACGCTCATCGACGCCAACACCCAGGGGCTTGAGCGCGGTTTGCAACGGATCAAGGATAACTACGCCACCACCGTCAAGCGTGGCAAGCTCGCACAGGCTGAAATGGACCAGCGCGTTGCACTGATCACCGGCTCAGTGCAGATCGCAGACGTGAATGACGCGGACATGGTGATTGAGGCCGTGTTCGAGGACATGGGCCTCAAGCAGGACATCTTTCGTCAGCTCGATGCGTTGTGCAAACCCGGTGCCATTTTGGCCACAAATACCTCGGGCCTCGATGTGGACCAGATCGCAGCGGTGACCAGCCGTCCGCAAGACGTGGTCGGCGCGCACTTTTTCAGCCCTGCCCATGTGATGCGCCTGCTTGAAGTCGTGCGAGGCGCGCAGACCGCGCCCGACGTGATTGCCACCTTGATGGATCTGGGCCGTCGCATGGGCAAAATTGCGGTACTGGCGCGCATCTACCCGGGCTTTATTGGCAATGCGCTGTTTCGCAACTACACCCGTGAAGCGCACTTTCTGGTGGAAGACGGCGCGCTGCCCCACGAGGTGGACGCAGCACTGAAGAAATTCGGATACGCCATGGGTATCTTTGCGGTGCACGACATGGCGGGCAATGACGTGGGGTACCAGACGCGCAAAGCGCAAATGGCCACTCGCCCGAACGATCGTCGCTGGAACGATCTGATCATGAAGCTTTGCGACTTGGGTCGCTTGGGCCAAAAAAGCGGCAAAGGCTGGTACCGCTACGAGGCCAGTGACCGCACTCCGCACCGGGACTCTGAAGTCGAGCAATTCATCGCCGAAGAGTCAGCCCGCATGGGTCTGCCGCGCCGCGAGATGAGCGAGGCCGAGATCGTCAAACGCTGCCTTTACGGCATGATCAACGAAGGCGCGAAACTGCTGGAGCAAGGCATCGCCTTGCGGCCCAGTGACATCGACATCACATACCTGACGGGTTACGGTTTTCCAGCGCATCAAGGCGGGCCGATGTTCATGGCAGACAGAATTGGTCTGGCCAGGGTGCTGGCCGACATTGAACGACTGCACGCTGAATATGGCTTTTGGTGGCAACCCGCACCGTTGCTGCAAAAGCTAGTGAGCGAAGGTAAATCATTCGCCAATCTGCAAAACTGAACCCAAGGATACGACTATGGATCTCGGTCTGAAGGGCAAAAAAGCCATCATCTGCGCATCGTCACAGGGCTTGGGCTATGCGTGCGCGTTGGCCTTGGCACAAGAGGGCTGCGAAGTCTTTATCAATGGCCGCAACCTCGACAAATTGGCCCTTGCTGCAGAAAACTTGCGTCAGACCACCGGGGCAATAGTCACACCTGTACAAGCAGACCTCAACACCGATTCGGGCCGCAGCGCCTTGCTGCTGGCCTGTCCAGAGCCAGACATTTTGGTCAATAACAACGCAGGACCGCCGCCAGGCCAACTTGCCGACTGGGACCACTCTGCCTGGATAGACGCCCTGGAAAGCAACTTGCTTTCGGCGGCGTTATTGATGCGTGAAGTGATCCCTGGCATGCGCGAGCGGCGCTTCGGGCGCATCATCAATATCACCTCGGCCATGGTCAAAACACCGCACGCAGCGATGGGATTGTCCACTGCAGCCCGTGCAGGGCTGACGGCCTTGTCTAAAGCACTGGCCCGTGAGGCCGTCATCGACAATGTGACGATCAACAACCTACTGCCGGAGCGATTTGACACGCCAAGGCAGGAGTTTATGGCCCAACGCATGATGAAGGAATTAGGCATCACACGCGATGAAGCACGAGCTCAAATTGCGTCGACTTTGCCTATCAACCGAATGGGAGATCCCAAAGAATTTGGTGCAGCCTGTGCATTTTTTTGCGCAGTGACTTCAGGATTCATTACGGGTCAAAATCTTCAATTAGACGGTGGAGCCTATAGCGGATTGATTTGAATTTCATTTCCTGAATCCCAGGTAATTCAGCCGCAAAAAAGATATCACTTTCAAGAATTTTTTTGAAATTTAAAAAAATATATCAACCTTCTTGAAGGACTCCTTTGGGCCTTGTCCTGCCAATACTTGACCAAACTGCAAATGCAGCGCATGGTCGTTAATCCTCCCCGAAATTGACGGGTAAAACGCTATCCATTCCAACGGCTGCTTTGGAGTATTCCGCTAGTGATTGACAATGACCGCTATGAGGCGACTACATTCGTAGCCTGATTTTTTCGGAAGACCGCAAACGCGACATTTGAGACACTAGGCCCCGAAGTCTATCAACCGCTGCAGGTCGACTCCAGCCATCCAAAAAAACTGACAGTGTCAATGACGTTCAGAAGCAGCCGTCTGCATCAGCCGCGCACGAATCAGCCGCGCACGAACAAGGTCACCAAGGGCTCGTCGCCCAATTGGCGGCTCCAGTGGCCGTGCACTTTCGCATCAAACGTGGCGCCGGCAGGCAAGGTGTCGGCTGAGTAGAAATGGTCGCCCCGGCTGAACACACGGCTGGTGCCGTCTTGCAAACCGATCTCCATGTGGCCGTTCAAAATGAAGACCCATTGGTTGTGACCCGAGCAGTGGAACTGGCTGCGAAAGCCGGTCGGGCTGTGGCGCAGTTGGTAGCCGCCAGAAGCCATCAAGGTGGAGAGTTGACTCTGCGGCGTGCCCTCGGTCAATGCCACCGTTTCCTCGCGGAATTTGGCGCGGCCATCGGTGTCGGTGAAGAGAACAGTTTTTTTGAAATCAGTCATACGGGGCAATCAGAAGAGGATCAGGTCAGGGAGAAGATCAGACTGTGGCTTCGGCGCCAAAATCGATTTGCACTTTCATGGCTTGGCTCTTGTCAGCGGCCAAGCGAAAGGCCGACTCAGCTTGGTCGAGCTTGATCACATGCGAGATCACGGGCTTGCCGTTGATCAGCCCCTCGTTCAAGAAGCGCACCGCCACCGCAAACTCGGGATGGAAACGGAAGGTACCACGCAACTCCAGCTCTTTGCTCACCAGTTGATTCAAAGGCAAGGTGGAATCGCCACCCAAGCCGATGGTGACGATCACGCCGCGTGGCGTGACTACGTCCAGACCGCTGCGCAAGGCCTTGTCGCTGCCAGAGGCTTCAAACATTACATCGAAGGTGCCCTTGTTGGCCGCAAATGCCGCCAAGCCGTCAGGCTGGGTGATCAGGTTCACGGTCTCGTCGGCACCCATGGCACGGGCACAGGCCAAGGGGCCATCGGCCAAGTCGACCGCCACAATGCGGGCCGCACCAGCGCGGCGCAAACCGGCAATCAACAAGGCACCAATCGGGCCGCAACCGGTGACCAGCACCTGCTTGCCAAACACCGAGCCGGCGCGCTGGATGGCGTGAAGGCCGACCGACAAAGGTTCAGCCAAGGCCGCTTCAGACAGGCTCAAGCGATCGCTCAAGGCATGGGCTTGATGCTCTTCAATGATCAGGCTTTCGCGGAACGCACCTTGGATGTGCGGAAAGCGCATGGCGCTGCCGTAAAAGCGCATGTCCATGCAATGGTTGTGTTGGCCTTTTTGGCAATACGCGCAGGCAAAGCAAGGGCGCGAAGGTGAGATGGCGATGCGTTGGCCGGCGCGAAAAGCAGTGACGCCCTCTCCCACCGCAGAGACAATGCCCGAGACCTCGTGGCCCAAGGCCATGGGCTCTTTAATGCGCACGGTGCCAAACCCGCCGTGCTGAAAGTAATGCAAGTCAGAACCGCAAATGCCGCCAAAAGCGACACGCACTTGCAACTGACCCGGGCCAAGGACCTCGGTGGTTTGGGTGTCGATCCGCAGATCTTCGGGGGCGTGACAAACGATAGCGCGCATAAGTAATCCTGATAAGGCGTGATTAGAGTTGAGCGGTGACACCGCCGTCGACATACAGAATGTGGCCATTGACAAAGCTGGCCGCATCGCTGGCCAAGAAGACTGCAGCTCCTGCCAGTTCCTGCACCTCGCCCCAGCGGCGATTCGGTGTACGGTTGGTGAGCCAAGCACTGAAGGTCGGGTCGTTGACCAGTTTTTCGTTCAGCTCGGTTTTGAAATAACCGGGACCAATGCCGTTCACATTCAAGCCCAACGGGCCCCAGTCAATGGCCATGCCCTTGGTCAGCATCTTCACCGCGCCCTTGGTGGCCATATAGGGCGCGATGCCAGGACGCCCCAACTCGCTTTGCACCGAGCAGATGTTGATGATGCGGCCACGGCCACGCGGGATCATGTGCTGCGCCACGGTCTGGCCTACAAAGAACACGCTGTTCAAATTGGTTTGCATGATGTCTTGCCAATCGCTGTGGGCAAACTCATGCAAAGGACCGCGCCGCTGAATACCGGCGTTGTTGATCAAAATCTCCAGTGGACCGATGTTGCTTTCAATATCGGCCACCTGGGCTTTGACTTGCTCGGCATCGGTGACATCGAAAGCGCGCTCATGCACCGTCAGCCCCTTGGCGCGCAACCCCTCAGCCGCTTTGGACAGCGCATCGGCATTGCGCCCATTGAGTACCACCGCGGCGCCGGCCTGGCCCAAACCCTGCGCCAGGGCCAAGCCAATGCCAGCAGAAGAGCCTGTGACCAATGCCAAACGGCCGTCAAGTCGAAATGTGGAAGCAGTGATCATGGTGTGTGAATAAAGTTCAGACCGTACCTAGAGGGGTGGGGCAAAGGGTTTGCAAGTACTGCATGACTTGATGGCATTGCTGCTCAGGGGGCAATTGCATATCCAATGTCAAAGCGGCTTCGTCCTCCTGCAGCGGCTCCAGGATCGCCAATTGGCTTTGCAACAATGTAGGCGGCATGTAGTGGCCGGTGCGTTGCTGCAGGCGCTGGGTCAAGACCTCAGGACTGCCCTGCAAATGCACAAACAGGACCTCGAGCGCACCTTGGCGCAACTGGTCGCGGTAATTTCTTTTCAGGGCCGAGCAAGCGACCACCAAGCCTTGCTCTTGCGACACGGCTTGGCTCAGGCGTTGCGACAAGGCAGACAACCAACCGCCCCGATCCTCATCGGTCAACGGTTGACCCGCCGCCATTTTGGCGACGTTGGCGGCACTGTGCAGGTCGTCGCCCTCCACAAACGAAACGGACAATCGCGCGGCAAGCAAGTGCCCCAAGGTACTTTTGCCGCAACCGCTGACCCCCATCACCACCACCCGAAATGGTGCCTGTGTCATGCTTAAACCAAACGCTGCTCAGACGCGGCGTCAAACAAATGGGTTTTGGCAGGGTCAATGTGCAGGTACACGGTCTCGCCCGGCTGGGCATCGGTGCGGCCATGCAAGGTGACGACCAAAGTGAACTCGCCCACTTTCACCAGCAACTCGGTCTCAGCCCCGGTAGGCTCCACCACCACGACTTCGGCTGCAATGCCCTGCCCGGCTCCCGCCAAGGTGATGTCGGTGGGGCGTATGCCGTAATGCACGGCTTGACCATCTTTGCCACCTGCCACAGCACTAGCGGGCCAAGACGCGCCTTGGGCCGTGACATGGGCTTGGCCGCCAGCCAAATGCAATACACCTTGCACCACATTCATGGAAGGTGAGCCGATGAATTGCGCCACAAACAAATTGCCAGGGTGGTCAAATAAATCGAGCGGCGTGCCAATTTGTTCCACGATACCGTCGTGCATCACCACGATCCGGTCGGCCATGGTCATGGCTTCGATTTGATCGTGGGTCACATAGACGGTGGTGGTTTTCAGACGCTGGTGCAGCGCCTTGATCTCGGCCCGCATCGCCACGCGCAGCTTGGCATCCAGGTTCGACAAGGGTTCATCGAACAAAAACACTTTGGGGTCACGCACAATCGCCCGGCCCATGGCCACACGCTGGCGCTGACCGCCAGACAACTCACGCGGGAAGCGGTGCAGCAAATGCTCCAAGTTCAAAATCTTGGCCGCATGGGCCACGCGCTCATTGGTCTTGGCCTCATCGGCCTTGCGCAACAGCAAGCTGAACGCCATGTTGTCGCGCACGGTCATGTGCGGATACAGCGCATAGCTTTGAAACACCATGGCAATGTCGCGGTCCTTGGATTCCAGATCGTTGACAACTTTGTCATCGATCAAAATCTCTCCGCCACTGATTTCTTCCAAGCCGGCCAGCATGCGCAGCAACGTGGATTTGCCGCAACCCGAAGGCCCTACCAAGACGACGAACTCGCCGTCGGTGATGTCAAAGCTGATGCCGTGGATGATGTCGGTTTTACCAAACGACTTCTTGATGTTTTTAAAGGATACGGTAGCCATATAGTCTTTGCAAATCGTGAGGTGAAAGTCAGCTTTTCACAGCGCCGGCCGTCAGGCCCGACACCATGTAGCGTTTGAAGGTGTAGTAAATCGCCGCAGGCGGCAGGGCGTAAATCAGCCCCGTGGTCATCAGCAACTCCCAAGGCGAATCGTCGGCTGACAAAAAATTGCCCAGCGCTACCGACAGGGTCACGTCCTTGTCGTTGGACAAGAGCAAGAAGGCGTAGAGGTACTCGTTCCAGGCCAGCAGCAAGGCATAGGTGCCCACAGCCACCAAAGACGGCACCATCAAGGGCAGATAGACCAAACGAAACAACTGCATCGGTGAGGCGCCATCCATGCGAGCCGCTTCATCAAGTTCAAAAGGCAGTTTGTCAGACGCTTGCTTGAGCACCCAAATGCAATACGGCGAAGCGATGGTCACCATGGCCAAGATCAAAGACCATTGGGTATTGAGCAGACCGTACACGCCCATGGTTTTGTACATGGGCACGGCCAAAAATGCCGCCGGAATGAAGTAAGTGAACAAGGCCAAATTCATCACCGTGCGGCCACCGGGGACCTTGAGGCGACTGATGGCAAAGGCCGCGCAGGTGGAGACCATCAAGGTCAACAAACCCACCGCGGTGGCGATCAACAGCGAGTTGCCCATCTGGAGCCAAAAGTAATCCAAGTAGAAATGCTTTTGGTTAAAGACAAAGTCAAAATTTTGCAAGGTAGGGTGGTCAGGCCACAGCTTGCCCGAGGTGGCCGAGTCCCTTGGGGAAATGGAGAACAACACCATGTGGTAGATCGGGATCAGAGTCCAGATCGTCAACGGGATGCCGATCAGCAGCAGTTTGGCTTCGGTGGCGACCGATTTAAAAGTAATGCGTTTCATGATGGTCTCCTTATTTCGACAAACGTTTCATCATGAAAAATACCAGCGGCAAGACCATGGGCAAGGCCACCACAATGGACGCCATCGCCAAGTCCACCTGGTCCAGGCGCAGATAGCGGATACCCAAAGTGGCCAGCACATGCGTCAAGTCAGCCGGGCCACCGCCGGTCAGCAAGTACACCGAATTGAAGTCGCCCAGTGTCCAGATCATCGACAAAATCGTCGACGTCAAATACAGGGTGCGCATCGAAGGCCAGGTGATGAACTTGAACTTTTGCCAGTTGGTGGCGCCGTCTACTGAAGCGGCTTCATACTGCTCCGTGGGAATGGACATGCGACCGGCCACCAAGATCAAGGTCCAAAACGGCAAGGACTTCCAGATGTGCATCAGCATGGAAAAGCTCAAGGCCAGGGTAGGATCGTTCAACCAATTGGGGCCATCCGCGCCAGTCAGGCGGAAGATCAGCGAATTGATCACACCCCACTCGGGGTTGAGCATGAAGCGCACCGACAAAATGGTGGGGATTGAAGGAACGGCCCAAGGCAAGATGAAAATCAGTGAAATGATTTTGATCCACCAGCGGGTTTGCATAAAGAAACCCGATAACACCATGGCCACAGCCATTTTGATGTTGATGCCCACTACCAAAAATATCACCGTGTTGATCGCGGTGCGAAAAAATATGGGGTCGTCAAACAGCTTGACGTAACTCTCCGGGTGCCTGGCCAGCCACAAACCATAGCCCACAGGAAAGAGCACAAAAATAAAGAAAATCAGCAGATAAGGTACGACCAGCATGCGTCCCCAGAACTCCCATTGAGTGGAGCTCTTGCGAACTGGCGCTGAAACCGCAGGCAAAGCTACGCTTGCATTGGACATGTTGGAAACCATCAAACAGAAAAAAAGGCCGCGCCGCCCTGACACCCTTTCGGGGCCAGAAGGCGCGGCAACTTATGAAATTAATTGCCGGCGACCGTTTTGATACGGGCAATCATTTCGTCTACAGCTTTGTCCACTGGCACTTTTTCGTTCAGGACGCGGTTCATCGCCTTGGCCCAAACGTTTTCGTTGTTCAGCTGTGTGAAGCGAAAGTTCTTGGTGAACTCGAAAGTCGAAGTCCCGGCCATGAACTGGTTGTAAACCGCCTTGCGGTGCACATCGCCTTGCCAGAACTTGCTTTGCTGACCTGTCTTGGTCACAGGGAACCAGCGACCCAAAGAACCTTCCACATAAGGTGTGATGTTCTCTTCGGCCAACATGAAGGCCACAAAGTCTTTGGCGCGCGCCTTGTTCTTGGATTCCTTGAAGATCACGCCGGTCTTGATCGCCGCGCGGTAGGTCATCTTCGAGCCATCTGGCTTGTTAGGGAAACCTGCAGTTTTGATCAGTTCGGTGTAGTTCTTCTTGGCGGTAGCGCGTTGCGCATCCGTCAAAGCCGCGTTGTTCATGTCGTCCAGCCATTTCGCGGCGATCGAGATCGTGGCGTTGTGGGTCATGACCGTAGTGCGGTTGTGGAAGGCGACATTGTTGTCGGGGTCTTTCCAGCTGGTGGACGACGGTGGCGTGCAACCCTTGGAATACACCGCGGTGTAATCGGTCACAGCCTGAATCATGCCTTTACGCACATCTGGATCGTCGACCAACAACTTACCCGAATCGTTCACCAACTTGATGTTGTACGCGTCCATGAAGGTCAGGAACGAGAAGAACGAGTCAGTGGCGTCCACGCCCATAGGTTGGCCAATGCCGAAGGTGCGCAAGCCGGTCTTTTGACGCGAAGCAGGTTGCACCTTGTCGCACCAGAAGTTCCAGTAGTCTTTCCAACCCGTAGGGATATCGGACTCTTTGTAACCCGCATCCGCCAGCATGTCAGCCCAGTACTGGATGTGCATGGTCTGCTGCTTGATTGGGAAGGCGTAATACGCGCGCTTGCTTTCTTTGTTGTTCAACAAGAAAGTGGTTTCGACCGTGTTCGGTGCAAAACGCCCAATGATGGGGTTAATGACACTGGAGATGTCTTCTAACTTGCCGTCATAGGCCCACGACGCGGTGGTCTGAAAGTCATAGGTGTCGGCATAAGCCACATCAGGGGGGCTGCCAGAGTCCAGCGCCGCCACAGTTTTAGGAATCATGTCCTGGATCGGGTACTGTGACAGTTCGATCTTGACGTTCTTGTTTTTGGCTTCGTATTTTTTGATGGCTGCAAACAGCGCATCGTCTTCAGCCTTGTAAAACCCTTTGACCCACCAAACGGTGAGTTTCTCTTGGGCGAAAGCTTGCGCCCCGACCAACAGACCGGCAGCCGTCATGGCCACGCAAAGTACGGACTTCATCTTCATGGTTTGTCTCCTCGTTGAAAAAATAAAAGTGGTGATGAAAACGACAGGGGAAAGGATTAAGCCGCTTTGAGCTGCGAAGCCGGCCGGGTGATTTTGGGTAAGCGTTTGCGCGATCCGAGAATCAATTGAATATCATCGCGCGCGCCATCAATCAATTTCAAAATGGCCTTTTCGGCGCGCACAGGCTCTTTGGCGATCACCGCATCCAGCACCTCACGGTGCATGGGTAAAGAGGATTTTGGCCCATCTTTTTTACTGGTCGAAATCTCAAAACTGGTGCGCAGCAAAGCGCCCAAGGCCTTGCTCATTTGTATCAACATGCGGTTGTGTGAGGCGCGCATCAACCCTTGGTGAAAGCGCAAATCGAAGGTGACATAATCGCCGCCGAACTCCACCGCTTTTTTCATGCCCGCAAAGGCAACTTCAATTTCGTCCAAATCCTGCGCTGTGGCGCGTTCGGCCGCCATGCGCACGGCAGCAGGCTCCACCACGCGACGCAAATCTTGCAGGTCTTTTAAAAACTCAGGCGTCAAGCCGTTTTGAGATTGCCAGGTGATGACATCGGGATCAAACCAATTCCAATGCTCCTCTGGCAGGACGCGGGTCCCCAGCTTGGGCCCGGTGATGATCAGGCCTTTGGCCACCAACGACTTGACGGCCTCGCGCACCACCGTGCGACTGACGCCCAGTTCTTCGCACAAGAGCGGCTCAGGCGGCAGGCTGGCGCCGATGGCATAACGACCCGAAATTATGGCATGACCCAGCAAATCGACCGTCGTGCCGTGCACGTTTTTAATCAAATAGAGTGGCTTCATTAACTCGTATCATATGATGATTAAAAAGAAAACGGTCTCAGGAAAACCCTAGCTTCTTAACGTGCGCGACACTCAGGCACGGGGGTCAGCAAGGCATGACCCGCCAGATGCGCTTGCAAATTGGCCAAGGCCAAATCCGACATGGCTTTGCGCGTTTGCGCGGTACCGCTAGCCATGTGCGGGGTGAGCACCACATTGGGTAATTGGCGCAAGGCCTCGGGCACGCGGGGCTCGTCCACATACACATCGAGCGCAGCGCCGGCAATGGCCTTGTTTTGCAAGGCCTCAATCAAAGCGGCCTCGTCCACCACGGAGCCACGCGCCACATTGATCAAATAGCCGTCTGCACCCAGGGCCTTGAGGACCTGCGCATTAATCAAGTGACGGGTACCCGCTCCGCCGGGCGTGATGACTATCAGAAAATCGACCTTGGCGGCCAGCTGCACCACATCCGACTCATAGGCGTAAGGAATGTCGGCTTTCGCACTGCGTGCGGTGTAGCTGATCTGCATGTCAAAGGCGGCAGCCCGCTTGGCAATGGCTTGGCCAATGCGGCCAATACCCACAATGCCCAGTTTGGCGCCACTGACTTTGCGGCTCAAAGGGAAAGGGCCATTCACCCACTGATTGGCGCGCACAAACTGATCGGACTGAGGCAATTGGCGGCCAATGGACAACATCAAGGCAATGGCCAAATCGGCCACATCGTCGTTCAGCACTTCGGGGGTGTGCGTGACCGGTACGCCACGTGCGATGGCGGCGGCCACGTCCACACCGTCATAGCCTACACCGCAGATGGAAATCATCTCCAGCGCAGGCAATTGGTCCATCAAAGCTTTGTCGATCTTGGCTTCTCCGCCGCCCACAATGGCGCGAATGCGGGCCAGCACCTCGGGTGAAGGCATGGGGTCACGTTGATGGACCACAAAATGACTTTCCAAACTGGCCATCAAAAACGGTGGCACACGTGAAGCCAATAAAATTTCGGTCTGACTCATGAAGCTATTTCCATTCAATGACAATCGGGGGTTAGGGGTTTGCACGGGTGTCCAAAGGGTTTACATTGGAGGCGCAATTTCTTATCATCATACGATAGTATTTTTAATTTCACCCCCTAGTTTTCCCTCATTCAACCCAGAACGACATGACCCAAAATCCCCGCAAAAAACCCGAAGACCTGCGCAGCCAACAATGGTTTGGCCGCCAAGACCGTGATGGCTTTGCCTACCGCAGCTGGCTCAAGGGCAAAGGCCTGCCGCACGACCAATTTGATGGCCGCCCGGTGATCGGCATTTGCAACACCTTCAGCGAACTGACCCCCTGCAACTCGCACTTTCGCACCTTGGCGGAGCAGGTGAAAATTGGGGTTTATGAGGCTGGTGGTTTCCCTCTTGAATTTCCGGTCATGTCTCTTGGCGAAACCTTGCTGCGCCCGACCGCCATGCTGTACCGCAACCTGGCCAGCATGGATGTGGAAGAAAGTATTCGTGGCAACCCGATTGACGGCGTGGTGCTACTGATGGGCTGCGACAAAACCACCCCCTCTTTGCTGATGGGCGCCTCCAGCGTGGACTTGCCCACCATTGGCGTGTCTGGCGGCCCGATGCTCAACGGCAAGTGGCGTGGCCAAGAACTCGGCTCGGGAACCGGCGTGTGGAGCATGAGCGAACAAGTGCGTGCAGGCACCCTGAAACTGGCCGACTTTTTCGAAGCCGAAAGCTGCATGCACCGCAGCCATGGCCACTGCATGACCATGGGCACCGCCAGCACCATGGCCAGCATGGTCGAAGCCTTGGGCATTGGCCTGCCCGGCAACGCCGCCTACCCGGCGGTCGATGGCCGCCGCAATGTACTGGCCCGCAACGCCGGGCGCCGCATTGTCGAGATGGTGCACACCGACCAGAAAATCTCTCAGGTGCTGACCCGCGAGGCCTTTGAAAATGCCATCTGCACGCTGGCGGCGATTGGCGGCTCGACCAACGCGGTGATCCACTTGATCGCGATTGCTGGCCGCTTGGGTCTGAAACTCACGATCGACGACTTTGAGCGTTTGGGCAGCGAGCTGCCTTGTTTGCTGAACCTGCAACCCTCTGGTGAACACCTGATGGAAGACTTCTGCTACGCCGGGGGTCTGCCCGTGGTGATGAAAGAGATTGAGCACCTGCTGCACAAAGACATCATCACCGTCAGTGGCCACAGCGTGGCCGAGAACATTGCCGATGCTGTGAACTACGACCCGCGCGTGATCAAAACTTTTGACGCGCCGTTCAAAGAAAAAGCCGGCATCGCCATTCTGCGTGGCAACCTGGCTCCGCGTGGCGCCGTGATAAAGCCCAGCGCCGCGACTCCTGCCCTGATGACGCACACCGGACGTGCCGTGGTGTTTGAAGACAGCACCGACTTTCATGCGCGCATCGACGATGAAAACCTGGACGTCGACGAAACCTGCATCTTGGTGCTGAAAAACTGCGGCCCCAAAGGCTACCCCGGCATGGCTGAGGTGGGCAATATGCCGCTGCCGCCCAAGGTGCTGCGCAAGGGCATCACGGACATGGTGCGCATCAGCGACGCTCGCATGAGCGGCACAGCCTATGGCACGGTGGTCTTGCACACCACCCCCGAAGCCGCTGCCGGTGGCCCTCTGGCCGTGGTGCAAAACGGCGACATGATTGAGCTGAACGTACCCGCACGCAAACTGCAGCTGCTGATCAGCGACAAAGAACTGGCCGCGCGCTTGGCGAAGTGGAAAGCACCGGAGCCACCACTGAGCTCAGGCTACTGGAAGCTGTATGTAGACACCGTGCTGCAAGCCGACCAAGGCGCCGATTTGGACTTCTTGGTGGGCCAACGTGGCTCCTTTGTGCCCAAAGACAACCATTGATCTACCCACTGGCGAAACACCTTTTGACTGAATTGACACCATGAAAATCCTCATCACCGGCGGTGCCGGCTTCTTGGGCGCCCGCTTGGCCCGCACCATCTTGAAGCAAGGCACACTCTGCGGCCAAACAATCACCTCTGTGGTGATTGCCGACTTGTTTCCCCCACCCGCCGACCTGCAAGCCGACCCCCGCGTGAGCCACCATGCCGGCCCCATGCTAGAGCAGGAGGCCTTGTTTGCCAGCGGCTTTGATGGCGTGTTTCATTTGGCCTCGGCCGTCTCCGGTGAATGCGAGCAAGACTTTGACTTGGGCCTGCGCTCCAACTTAGACAGCACCCGTGCCTTGCTTGACGGCTTGCGCCATGCCGGCAATGTGCCGCGCATGGTGTTTGCCAGCTCGGTGGCGGTATACGGACCCGACGCGTCCAACCCCTTGCCCGATCTGGTGACCGACCACACCCTGCCCTCGCCGCAAACGTCCTACGGCACGCACAAATTGATGCTGGAATACCTGTTGGCCGACTACACCCGCAAAGGCTTTATCGACGGACGCTCGGCCCGCTTGATGACGGTGACCGTGCGTCCCGGCAAACCCAATGGCGCGGCCTCGTCCTTTTTCAGCGGCATCATCCGCGAGCCATTGGCTGGGGTGGAGAGTATTTGCCCGGTGGACGCAAGCGTCTCGCACCCCGTGTCGTCGCCGGGCAACACCGTCAAGGGTTTGATCACCGTGTTCGAAGCCAGCCGCGAGGCCATGGGTGGTCGCTTGGCGTTGAACCTGCCAGGCTTGAACGTCAAAGTCAGCGACATGCTACAAGCCCTGGAAGCCGTGGGCGGCCCCGCCGTGCGCCAACGCGTGCGCTTTGAGCGCAACGAGCAAGTGGCCGGCATTGTGGCCAATTGGTCGCGCGGCAGCACCGCCGAGCGTGCCCATGCTTTGGGCCTGCGACCCGATGCATCGTTTGAAGCCATCATCGAGCAATACATTGAAGACTGCCAAGGCCCCGGCTATCCCGCCGATGCTTTGAAAGGCCTGGCCCTTTGAAGTCAGAGCGCCGGTGGGACGTGGTGGCCTTGGGCGAGGCCATGGTCGAGTTCAACCAAACCCGCGCAGGCGAGCCGCATTACCAGCAAGGTTTTGGCGGCGACACCAGCAACGCCATCATTGCCGCAGCCCGCGCCGGGGCGCGCACCGCTTACCTGACCCGCGTGGGCGCGGACTCTTTTGGTCACAGCCTGCAAGGGCTGTGGGCGCAGGAGCAGGTGGACACCCACGCCGTGACGCAAGATGCGAGCGCGGCCTCTGGCATTTACTTTGTCAGCCATGGCCCACAAGGCCATGAGTTCAGCTACCTGCGCGCCCACTCAGCCGCCAGCCGCATGGACGCAGCGTGGCTGAGCGGCGCGCCAGCCCAATGCATTGCGCAAGCGCAGTGGTTGCATGTGTCGGGAGTTTCGATGGCGATCTCCGCCAGCGCTTGCGACACGGTCTTTGCCGCCATGGCCTTGGCCCGCGCGGCGAGCACCCAGGTGTCGTTTGATGCGAACCTGCGCCTCAAGCTCTGGCCCTTGGCTCGCGCACAAGCCTGCATTCGCCAAGCCATTGGCTTGTGTGATGTGTTCTTGCCCAGTTACGACGACATGGTCACCCTGACTGGCCTGACCGATGCACAGGCGATTGTGGATTGGTGCCATGTCCAAGGCGCGCGCCAGGTGGTTCTCAAACTCGGTGCCGAAGGCGCCATCGTGAGCGCCGCTGTTGGTGCGGCCCGCAGCACCGTGACCGGTCATCGCGTGATCGCGGTGGACGCGACCGGCGCAGGTGACTGCTTCAGCGGCAATCTGTTGGCTCGCTTGGCGGCAGGTGACCGCTTGGAAGCCGCAGCACATTACGCCAATGTGGCCGCAGCCCTGACGGTGCAAGGCTTTGGCGCCGTGGCTTCGCTGCCGCGTGCGGCCGATGTCCACGCGAGCGGTTTGCTTTGAACTCATTCCGCAGCGCTGTGATGTCTTCTCATTTCACCCCCCCCTTTTCGCCCACCGAATGGGTGATGGTTGACTGGGGCACCAGCTCTTTGCGCGGCGCTCTGCTGAATGCGCGGGGCGAGGTGCTGCAAGAGCGCGCCTTTGCGCAAGGGATTTTGACCGTGCCCGCCGGTGGCTTTGCGGCCGTGTTTGCACAGCGCTTTGGCGACTGGATGGCCGAACCTCATCGCCGTTGCCTGATCTCGGGCATGGCCGGCAGCCGCCAAGGCTGGCAAGAAGCGCCCTACTGCCCTTGCCCCGCCGGTTTTGCCGAACTCGGCCAGCACCTGCTGTGGTTAGAGACTGGCCGCATCGCACTGGTGCCGGGCTTGAGCTGCATAACCGCAGACGCGCTCAACACCCCTGATGTGATGCGAGGCGAAGAAGTGCAAATTTATGGCGCCCTGCAATTGGCCCGGCGTGACAACGCCACACTGGTGCTGCCCGGCACGCACAGCAAATGGGTGCAGGTGCACAACGGGCGCGTGACGCAGTTCAGTACTTTAATGACGGGCGAGATTTATGCCTTGCTGAGTCAGCACTCCATCTTGGCCAAAACCCTGGACCTGAACGGTGCGTTTGATCCCGACGTTTTTTTGCAAGGCATTAAACACAGCCAACAAGCAGGCAGCCTGCTGCACAGGCTGTTCGCTGTGCGTACGCTGGGCTTGTTCGATCGCCTGCCCGCTGCCGCCTTGCCCAGTTACCTGTCGGGCTTGTTGATTGGTGAAGAGCTGCGCAGCCAAGCCATATCGAACGAAGCCGGACCGGTGATCTTGATCGGCAGCGCCACCTTGACGCTGCGCTATACCTTAGCCTTGCAGCACCTGAACATCGCCAGCCAAAGCTGGGGCGCAGAAGCCACCTGGGCCGGACTGTTTGCCCTGGCTTCGTCTGGGTTGACGTCCTTTGGACTGACCCCTCACTTGTTTTGACGCCACGTCAACGGACTCCAAATGAAACCCTTCAACGCAACGCAAGCTCTGGCCCAGGCCATGGCCCAACTGCCACTCATTGCCATCTTGCGCGGCCTCACACCCGCTGAAGCCCCGGCCATTGGCCAGGCGCTGGTGGGCAACGGCTTTGCCCTGATTGAAGTTCCGCTGAATTCGCCCGAGCCTTTGCAGAGCATTGCCGCGTTGACAATGCAATTTCCGCAAGCCTTGATCGGCGCCGGCACGGTGCTGAACGTGCAGCAAGTGAACGATGTACACGCCGCCGGCGGCCGCTTGATCGTCTCGCCCAACTACAACCCCGTCGTGGTCGCACAAGCGCTGGCGCTGGGCATGGTGGTGCTGCCCGGCGTGGCCACGCCCAGCGAAGCCTTTGCCGCTTTGGAGGCAGGTGCACATGGCCTCAAATTATTCCCCGCAGAAATGATTTCCCCCGCCACCGTCAAAGCCCTGCGCGCCGTGCTTCCCAAAGAAGCCGCTCTGATGCCGGTAGGTGGCATCACACCAGACAACATGGCCGCCTACCGCGCAGCAGGGGCGAGCGGCTTTGGTTTGGGCTCGGCCTTGTACGCACCGGGGCGCAGCGCAGAACAAGTGCGAGCGCAGGCAGCTGCGTTTGTACGGGCTTATCGGGCTTAAGCGCTTCGCATCAAGTCCCGGTTGGTTTGCTACAAGGACGTAAATCCCCACACGCTGCAGGTGCCATTGAAAAGCCTCAGCGTTTAAACCGCGTTGACTTTGCCAGTGCCAGACGCCACATGGACACGCGCTGCGTGCAGTTTTTTGTAGCTGTCGATCAGGCGGTGGTGCCTGTCGAGCCCTTCGAGTTTCGTGCTCGTTGGCGTGAGCCCGAAGAAGCGAACGCTGCCATCCACAGACCCCATGACAGCGTCCATCCGCGCGTCACCAAACATACGGCGGAAATTGACCGCATAGTCTTCTAGTTCCAACTCGGCATCAAGCAACACTTCCAGCACCACGTTCACGGCTTGGTAAAACAATCGGCGCTCGACCGTGTTGTCGTTGAACTGCAAGAAGGCGCCCGTGAGCCCCTGTGCCTCCTCAAATTGCTGCAAAGCCAGATGGATCAATAGCTTCAACTCGAGAACGGTCAGCTGACCCCACTCGGTATTCTCATCAAATTCGACGCCGATCAAAGTGGCAATATCAGCGTACTCATCCAGCTCACTGTTGTCCAAGCGCTCAAGCAGTGCACCCAAGCTGGCATCGTTCAAGCGATGCAAGTTCAAAATATCGGCGCGGAACAACAGCGCCTTGTTGGTGTTATCCCAGATCAAATCCTCTAGGGGGTAAATCTCGGAGTAACCGGGCACCAAAATCCGGCAAGCGATGGCGCCCAGTTGGTCATGCACCGCCGTGTACACCTCTTTGCCCATGTCTTCGAGAATGGCCAACAAGGTGGCCACTTCCTGGGCGTTGGAGTTTTCACCCTGACCAGAAAAATCCCACTCTACGAATTCGAAATCTGCCTTGGCGCTGAAAAACCGCCATGACACGATGCCACTGGAATCGATAAAGTGTTCAACGAAGTTATTGGGCTCCGTGACCGCGTTGCTTTCAAAGGTAGGCTGAGGTAAATCGTTCAGACCTTCAAAACTGCGGCCTTGCAGCAACTCGGTGAGACTGCGTTCCAGCGCCACTGCCAAGCTCGGGTGCGCACCGAACGAGGCAAACACACCGCCGGTGCGTGGGTTCATCAACGTGACGCACATGACCGGATAGACCCCGCCCAGCGACGCATCTTTGACCAGCACCGGAAAGCCCTGCGCTTCCAAGCCTTGAATGCCAGCCAGGATGCTGGGGTATTTGGCCAACACATCGTGCGGCACATCGGGCAAACAAATTTCACCTTCTAGGATTTCGCGCTTGACCGCCCGCTCAAAAATTTCAGACAGGCATTGCACCTGCGCTTCGGCCAGCGTATTGCCGGCACTCATGCCATTGCTGACGAACAGGTTCTCGATCAGGTTCGACGGGAAGTACACCACCTCGCCATCCGATTGCCTCACATACGGCAGCGAACAAATACCCCGCTGCACATTGCCAGAGTTGGTGTCGACCAGATGCGAGCCACGCAACTCGCCATCGGCGTTGTAGATTTGCAGACAGTAGGAATCGAGGAGTTCAGCGGGCAGCGCATCCTTCTTGCCTGGTTTGAACCAGCGCTCGTTCGGGTAATGGACGAAGCTCGCATTGGCAAGGTCTTCGCCCCAAAAAGTACCTGCGTAAAAATGGTTGTTGTTGAGCCGCTCAATGTATTCACCCAAGGCCGACGCCAAGGCGCTTTCCTTGGTGGCGCCTTTGCCATTGGTAAAACACATTGGCGAATGTGCATCGCGGATATGCAGCGACCAGACATTGGGAATGATGTTACGCCACGAAGCAATTTCAATCTTGATGCCTAGGGCGGCCAAAATGCCCGACATATTCGAGATGGTCTGCTCCAACGGCAGATCCTTGCCTGCGATAAAGGTGCGGCCATCAGCCGTCGGCTGCAACGTCAGTAAAGACTGCGCATCGGCATCCAAGTTTTCGACTTCCTCGATGATAAACACGGGCCCAGCTTGCACTACCTTTTTCACGGTACAACGCTCAATCGAATTCAAAATTCCTCGGCGGTCAATTTCTTGGATGTCTGCCGGCAACTCCACTTGAATTTTGAATATCTGCTGGTATCGGTTCTCCGGATCCACGATATTATTTTGGGACAAGCGGATATTTTCGGTCGGGATATTGCGCGTGACGCAGTACAACTTGACAAAGTAGGCCGCACACAATGCAGACGAGGCCAAGAAGTAATCGAAAGGACCAGGGGCCGAGCCATCGCCTTTGTATCGGATCGGCTGATCAGCGACCACCGTGAAGTCGTCGAATTTGGCTTCAAGACGAAGCTTGTCCAGAAAGTTAACCTTGATTTCCATGTGCAAATTTTATAAATACGGACAATGATGAAGTGGCCACTGTTGGCCACCACGATAGTGCCCAGTATATAAACCTGGCCCCCATGGCGCTTGCGCCGGCCATGGGCTTCAACCAAAGGCGGCGATTCAAGGTGTTGGTCACTTTCAACCGATGTGCGCGCCGCGCACAAGGTCAATCAAGGCCAGCGGATCTTGGGGAATGCAGTCGCCGCGCCATGCAACGTGCTGATCGGGACGGGACAACACAAACGCATGACGATAAAGACCTGCTGCTTGACTCGATTTCAAGTCCAGCACAGTGAGGGGCACGCCTCGGGCCTTCGCCGCTTGGATGAGGGGCTGTGCATCGGCGGCGGAATCCAAGCGCAGCAAGGTGTACTCCGGGCCCATGGCGTCGTAGAGTGAGCGACCATCGTCCAACCAGACATGGGGGGTGCGGCAGCCAGGGACCGTGGAGGGTGTGAACTGATCCATGGTGTAGCTTGGCGGACTTTCGCCGTCATAGGCGATCAACGGCGAGTGGTCATAAAAATAACCAAAGTTCAGACCCCCACAGCAGTACTGCTTGACGTTCAAGTCGTACAAGGCCTTGCCGGCCGCGGCCCGGGCGGCAGCCCCGACCGCACCGGGCTCTTCAATACCGACAGGGACACCTTCTCGCTCCTTTTGCAGTGCAATGGCATGGTTCATGGCGAACTTGGACACCTGCTCGGTGATCGGCTGGCGCTCGGCCTCGTAAGCGGCCAATGCCGCCTCCGTCGCCCAACCGTTCAACCGTCCAGCCAACAACCACGACAGGTTCATGGCATCAGCTATGCCGGCGTTCATGCCGTAGCCGGCCATCGGAATCCAAAGGTGCGCCGCATCACCGCAAATATAAACACGGCGATCACGGAATTTATCTGCTACCAAGCGGCGTCCAACCCAGTCTTCCTTAGAAATAATTTCGTAATTGAAATCCGCACCAACGCCCAAAATCGTGCGCATCGCCCAATCACGGTCTACCGCCTCGAAATCTGTTTCACCCGCGTTAAGGTAGTTGTGCATGAGAAAGGTCTCGTGCCCGTCAATGGCGTAGACGTTGCCACAGCGACGCGGGTTGAGCGAAAAGGTCGCCCATGCAGGTCGATGCTTCGCCCGGGCCAGCAAGTCTGGTGCACGGAAAAAAGTCGACTGAACTCGGCCCACAACATCCGTGCCTGACAGGGTGGCGCCAATGGCTTTGCGCACCGCCGACTTTCCGCCGTCGCAGCCGATCATGTAGTCGCATCGCAATTGCAGCGTTTCACCCGTTTCCAGGTCGGTGGCCCTGACCTGAACGCCATCGTCGTCCTGCGTAAAGTCATCCACACGCGTGCGACTGAGGATGCGCACGCCATCCATGGCCTGCGCATGTGCAAACAACAAGGGTTCCAAATAAATCTGGTTGATGCGGTGCGGTGGCTCCGCGGTGGGCCACCAGGTGTCCGGACCACCGGTTGCGGTATACCGTTGGCTGCGTGCGGGAATAGGGATACGGGACAGCTCTTCACCCGTGAAGGTGGTGCGATAGGACACATCGTTGGCGTGGTCTTCGGGCAAGCCGGCATTGCGCAAGGTGGTCGCAACGCCAAGGCGACGAAAAATCTCCATCGAGCGCGCAGACACGTGATTGCACTTGACGTTCGGTGGCTCGCCGCGAAAGCGCGTCTCCACCATCAAGACCGAAATGCCTCGGCTGGCCAGATCCATGGCAAGCGTCAAGCCCACCGGGCCTGCGCCCACGATCAAAACCTGCGATTGAAGAGTGCGGCTCATATTGGCTCCCATATGCGAGAAAACAAAGCTACTCCATGCACGGACGGCCTGCACTTGGGCAGTCCCGAGCCTGCGCAGAAGTAGACAACAAGGGTCAAATTTTCACTGTCGCAGAGCAGCTCACGCGGACTCAGCCAAGGGGCTTTGTGCTACTGCGCGTTTTGACTCTGCCCTGCCCACCCAAGGCAATCACGTGGCACAACACTGCCACACCCAAGGCCGAAAATAACAAGGTTTCGCGCATCCAGCCTGCGTCCAGGCTGCGGGCCACTGCCGCCACGCCCATGGTTTGGCCAAAAAACAAGGTGCAGGCAAACAGCGTCACAGCCATGCTGCGCGACTGCGGGGCCATCTGCGTGGCCTGGGTTTGCAAAGTGTTGTGCATCATGTAAAAGCCCAGACCCGAGAAACCGCAAGCGGCCACGGCCAGCGGCGCCGCATCGGCCAGTGCCAAGGTACTCAATCCCAAGACGATCAAACTGCCACCGCACCAGGCCAAACCTTTTTCACCCAGTAGCGCCAGACTCTGCCGCGCCAACTGGCTGTAAAGCAAACCCGAGGCACCATAGAGCACCATGGCGCCCCCCGCCTGCGCCACCGTGAGGCCAAAATGCCCGACCAAGCGACTGGGCATAAAAGCCAAGGTGCCCATGATCAACGCGCCTTCAGCCAATGTAGCGCCCAGCACCCAGCGCACACGCGCCTCGGTGAGCAAACGCGCCATGTGCTGCCAGTACTGCAGCATGGGCAAAGGATGTTCAGGCGGCACAAAACGCGGCTGGCGGTTCAAATGCAGCCACATGCGCCAAAGGGCCACAGCAAAGATCGCACTCACGACCACAAACGCATAACGCCAGCCCCAATGCTGCGAGGCAAAGCCGCCAAACCATTGGCCCATCATCATCCCGGTGATGGAGGCCCCCATGAGCCTTGCCAAGGCTTCTTGGCGCTGTTCATAAGGCACCTGATCACCCACCCACCCCACGGCCAGCGGAATAATGCCGGCTGCAGCCGCGCCCATCGCAGCACGCGCCATCACCAAGAGATGCAAACTGGGGGCCAAAGCGGTCAGCAAGCTGAGCAGCATGCACACCAGAGACGAGGCACCGATCACGCTCAGCTTGCCCCATCGGTCACCCAAGGGGCCATAAAAAATTTGCAACACCCCGTAGGACACAGCGTAGGCGGCAATCACGGCCGAGGCTTCGCCCGTGGTCACGCCAAACTCTTGGCCCAAACCCACCAGCATGGGGTCGCACATGCGCATCGAGGCCGTGCTGGCAAAGGCCGACAAAGCCACCAAACGCACCGGGGACACCGCGCTCACAGCGACACGTGCTGCAGCACCCAAAGCAGACCGCTGAGCGTGAAGAACGAGGCCACGGTGGTCACCAGCAGCGCTGCGGCGCTGGTGGCTTCGTGGCCATGCCGTTGCGACAAAATCGTGTAAATTCCCAGCATGGGCAGTGCGGCCGTGATCAAGGCCGCCGCACGCAAAGCCGGGTCGTCCACCGGCACCACCCACCACAAGGTGACCAGCATGGCCAAGGGATGCAGGAGTAATTTGCCCAGCGTAATATGCACCACCGGCCTTTTGAGACCTTGCACTTTCAAATCCACCAATGAGCCGCCGATCACAAACAGGGACAGGGCGCCGCTGGCTTGCGCAAACAAAGTGACGGTGCGCGTAAAAGGCGTGGGAATGTGCACACCCGACCAAGACACACAAAAACCCGCTGCAATGCCGATGATCATGGGGTTCTTGATCAAGCCGATCAAGGTTTGCTGCAAGACCTTGCGCCACTGCCCATGCGCACCGCCATCGCTGTCGGCCACGGCCAGCAAGAGCGGGATCAGCAACAGGTTTTCGACCACCATGTTCAGCGCCAACGCGATACCTGCCACCGGGCCCAAGGTCAACAAGATGATGGGAAAGCCCACAAAGCCACTGTTCGGGCAAGTCATGCCCATGGCCATCATGCTGCTGTAGCTCAGGCTGTGTCGCTGCACATGGCGCGACCACACCAAGGCCAAGCCCATCACCACCAAAGTGCTGAGCGCATAGGCCAACAGGTACTGGCCATTCAAAATTTCGGCCACGCTGCGCTGCGACAAGGCATTGAAGAGCAGCGCGGGCAAAGCCAAGTTCAGGGTGAACTTACCAAACACCCGCATATCAGCACGCTCAAAAACGCCCCAACGGGTGGCCACATAACCCAGGCCAATGGCCAAGTAAATCGGGCCCGTGATGGCCAGGATATCAAGCATCGCGTTCAAATTAAAAAGGCCCTGCGTCTATCGAATTACAAATCCAGGACCAACTTGGCACTGCGGGCACGCGAGCAGCAAGGCATAAATTGGGTGTGAGTGGCTTGCTCTTCATGGGTGAGGTAATGGTCGCGGTGATCCACCTCGCCACTTTTCACGCCCGTCAAACAAGTGCCGCACACGCCCTCTTCGCAGGCGAATGGAATATCAAAGCCTTCAAACATCAAGGTGTGCAACACCGATTGACCCGCAGGAACCGGAAAGATCTGGCCAGTGCTGGCGATCTCGACTTCAAAGTCAGTGTCGGGTGTAGATGCAGTGGTGAGCGTACTCATGCGGTTTCCTTTTGTGCAATTCCGACCTGCTCTTGCGCAAGCAAACGGTCAATCACACGGCGGGATTGCACGCCGCCGGCGTCGATGTTGAGCATCAGCAAAGCGCGATCAGGGTTGGCCAACAAGTTCTTTTGCTGCAACTCCAGCATCTCCATGTCTTCGGCAAAAATGCCGCCTTGCCCTTGGCGAATCTGGTCGGTCAGCGCCTGGTCATGCGGCTTGAACTGGCGCACCATGCCCCAAAAATAATGGATACTGGTTTCGGTCTCGGGGGTAATAAAGTCCACCACCACGCTGTAGGCCTTGTGCTCGGGCGCGGCGTCATAGCCGCCCTTGCCGGCGAGCGCCACGCCCACTTCAATCAGCACATGGCTGGGCGGGGTGAAGCGGCAAATTTGCCAGCGGTCGACCACTTGGTCGTCGGGCAAATCGTTGGCGCGCAAAGCCATTTTCCAAAACGGCGGCGCCATGATGTTTTCCATAAAGCGGGTGGTCACCACTTTGTCGCCATCCACCGTGGTTTTGCACGGGGTCTCGTCAATCTCTAACTGACCGATGCTGGTGGAATGCACATAGGTCTCATGCGTCAAGTCCATCAGGTTGTCGACCATCAAGCGGTAGTCACAAGCGATGTGATACAGCCCGCCACCATAGGCCCAGTTGGGGTTGTCAAACCACTCAAACACCGGCATGGACGCTTCGTCGGCCAAAGCCGCATCGCCCGGCCAGACCCAGACAAAGCCATAACGCTCGACCACAGCAAAATTTTTGACGGGCGGAAAGCCCCGCACCCGCTGGCCCGGCATGGCCACAGTTTTGCCGTCGCAGCCCATCTCCAGGCCGTGGTAGCCGCAGACCAATTTGCCTTCGCACACTTTGCCCAAAGACAAAGGCGCGCCGCGGTGCGGGCAAAAGTCTTGCACCGCCGCGGGCTGGTTGTCTGGGCCACGAAAGAAAGCAATGCTCTCATTGCAGACCTTGCGGCCCAAGGGCTTGTCGGTCAACTCATGCGACTGACAGGCCACGTACCAGGTATTTTTGATGAACATAAAAACAGCTTTCTGAATTAGGTCTGTACAGCGTGCTCGCGCGAGACGCCCAGCAAACGATCCAACAAGGCAGGCTGCGCCTGCAACTCGTGCGCCGCGCCACTGTGCACCACGCGGCCTTGGTCCAGCACCACCGCACGGTGGCTGATGGCCAAAATTGCTTGCGGATGCTGCTCCACGATGATGGCCGACAGCCCTTCGTCGCGGGTGATTCGGGCAATGGCACGCAGCAGCTCTTCCACAATGATGGGGGCCAAGCCCTCTAAGGGTTCGTCCAGCAAGAGCAAGCGCGGATTCAGTACCAAGGCCCGGCCCACAGCCAGCATTTGCTGCTCGCCGCCCGACAGTTGCGTGCCCAAATTGGTTTTGCGCTCGGCCAGGCGTGGAAACATGTCGTACACGCGCTCAGGCGTCCACGCCGGTGCGCTGCGCCCTGCGCGTGCGGCGCGCGCGGGTCTGGCTACGGCGCTCAAGTTTTCGTGCACGGTGAGCGATTTGAAAATATTGCGCTCTTGCGGCACCCAGCCAATGCCGGCGCCGGCGCGCTCTTGCGAAGGTAAGCTGTGCAAAGCCACGCCGCCCAATAGGATCTGCCCGGCATGTTGACGGGTGGCGCCCGCCAGCGTGTCCATCACAGTAGTTTTACCGGTGCCGTTGCGCCCCAAGAGCGCCAGGGTTTCGCCCTCGGCCAAAGAAAAACTCACGCCGTTCAGCACCACGGCTTCGCCGTAACCGGCGCTCAATGCCATCACTTGCAGTAAATCAGCCATGCGCCAACTCCTCGCCATGACCCAGGTACACCGACTTGACCTGGGGGTCGTTGGCAATCTCTTGCGGTGTGCCTTCGGTCAGCACGGCACCGTTCACCAGCACGGTGATGCGGGTGGCGAAATCAAAAACCAAATCCATATCGTGTTCAATCAACATCACCGACACATCGGCCGGCAAGGCCGCGACGGTGTGCAGCAGTTCCTCGCGCTCGCCCGCGGGCACACCAGCCACCGGCTCGTCCAGCAACAAGACCTTGGGCTCGCACGCCAGGGCAATCGCCATTTCCAGCAAGCGGCGCTTGCCGTAGGCCAACACCTCGGTACGCTGGTTCATCACCTCGGTCAGGCGAAACAGTGTGAGCAGTTCTTCGCAGCGCTCGACCACGTGGCGGTTGGCGCCCAGGGGCTGCCACCAGCGCCCGCCCGAGCCTTGCTGCTGCGAGACCACCATGGCCAGCGTTTCCAGCGGCGTCATGCTGGCAAACAACTGGTTGATCTGGAAGGTGCGCACCAGCCCCTTGTGCACCCGTTGATGGGGGGGCAGTTCGGTGATGTCCTCGCCCAACAGGGTGATGCGTCCCGCGGTAGGTTCCAGTACACCGGTCATCAAATTGATGAGCGTGGTTTTGCCCGCACCGTTGGGGCCGATCAAGGCATGCCTGGCGCCTTGCGTTATCGACAGGTTTACGTCTTGGGTGGCGGTGATGCCGCCAAACTTTTTCAACAAGCCTTCGGTTTTCAAAACAACAGGCGCGCTCATGCCGATGCCCCTGAGGCGCGGGCCTTGTTGGCGCCGAACCACGACCATGGGCGCAGCAAACGGTCACGCCCCGCCAGCGCCAGCACCACCAAAAACAAACCAATCCAGAAGGTCCAGTACTGCGGCGTGATGCTCGAGATCACATCGTGCAGCAGCTTGAACACCACAGCGCCCAACACGCCACCATACAACCAACCCACACCGCCAATCACCAACATCAACATCACATCGGCCGAACGGTCCAATGCAAACAAGTCCAGGGATGCAAAGCCCGAGGTTTGCGCCAGCAAGGCGCCAGCCGCACCAGCCACACCCGCGGCCAAGGTGTAAATCACCGCCAAGCGGCGATGCACTGCAATGCCAATCGCCATGGCGCGCAAGGGGTTGTCGCGCAAGGCTTTGAGCGTGGCGCCAAACGGTGAATGCACCAAGCGCCTGGCCAACACAAACAGCAAAAGCAGCACGACCAAGGAATACCAAGCCGCGGTTTGCCCCATCAGGTCAAACTCAAACCGGCCCAAAACTGGCCCCAAGATCACGCCTTGCAGCCCGTCAGAGCCACCTGTCAACCAGTCCAGCTTATTGGCCAGCTCCAGCAAAATCAAAGCCACGCCCAAGGTGACCATCAACCGGGTTAAGTCCGTACCGCGCAAGATGGTGAACGAACACATGGCACCCAGAAACGTTGCAGCCGCCATGCCGACCAGCAAACCCATCACTGGGTCGGGCATGACCAGCTTGGCAAACAAGGCCGCAGCGTAGGCGCCGAAGCCAAAAAAAGCCGCATGACCCAACGAGACCACACCGGCGTAACCCAGCACCAAATCGAGCGACAAGGCGAACAAGGCCACGATGGCGATCTCGTTGACGATCAAGGCGTGACCGGGCAAAACCCATGGCGCGGCAAAGGCCGTCAGCCAAAGCAAGGGCTCCCAGGCTTTGAAGCGCGAAGGAGTCAATAAACTGTGTTGCATAGCGTCCATCACTTGCCCCCTTTGCGGACAAACAGGCCTTGCGGGCGCCACAACAAAATCATCAACATCAGCGAATACACAATGAAGGCCCCTAACTTAGGCACGTAATATTTACCCGCCACATCGGCAATGCCCAGCAGCAAGGCGGCCAACAAAGGACCGGTGATGGACGAGGTGCCGCCCACCGCAACGACGATCAAAAAGTACACCATGAACTTGAGGGGAAAGGTCGGGTCCAGGCCCAGCACCTCGGCGCCCAAGGCGCCGCCCAAACCGGCCAGACCCGAGCCCACCGCAAAAGTGGCGGCAAACACCAAGTTCACGTTGATGCCCAAACCTGCAGCCACGCGCGCGTCGTCCACGCTAGCGCGCAAACGGCTGCCAAAGCGGGTTTTCGCCAAGATGTACTGCAAGCCCACGGTGAGCGCAGCGCACACAGCGATGATGAACAAGCGGTAGTGCCCCATGCCCAAGGCATAGCGCTCGCCGTCAAACAACTCGGTGCGCCCACGCAACCAATCAGGCAGCTGCATGATTTGCTGCTGCGAACCCATGAAGTAGTCGGTGGCCGCAACGGCCATGAATGCCAGGCCGATGGAAAACAGCACCTGATCCAAGTGCGGTTTTTTGTACATCGGCCGGTACAGCGTGCGTTCCAACACCGCGCCCAGCAAACCAGCACCGGCAAAAGCGATGGGCAGACACCACAAGAACGGCACGCCATACTGCTGTGTAAGCACCACCGTGAGGTAGCCCCCCACCATGGCAAAAGCGCCGTGCGCGAGGTTGATGAAATTCATCAACCCCATCGTCACCGACAGGCCCACGGCCAAGATAAACAAAAGCATGCCGTAGGCGATGCCGTCAAAAAGAATAGTCAGCATGTTTACTTGGTTTTGCCCGGATCTTTCACGTCCTTGAGGGTCGAGAACTCCTGGTTGTAGAGCTGGCCGTTGACCTTTTCCACCTTGCGAATATAGATGTTGTGCACCACGTCGCGGGTTTGCGCGTCGATGAACATCGGGCCGCGGGGGCTTTCAAACACTTGGCCCTTCATCGCGTCGAGCAAGGCTTGACCACCGGCACCCTTGGTGGCTTTGGCGGCTTCGTAAATCACGCGCATGCCGTCATACCCGCCCACCGCCATGAAGTTGGGGCGCAAGCCGTTGTTAGCTTTTTCAAACGCAGCCACGAATTTTTTGTTCACCGCCGAGTTGTGCGAAGCCGAGTAGTGGTGCGAGGTCACCACACCGTTGGCCACATCGCCCATGCTGTTCAAGATATCGTCATCGGTGATGTCGCCGGTGCCGATCAGCTTGATGCCGGCCTTGTCCATGCCGCGTTCGGCAAACTGCTTCATCAGCGCCGCACCAGCGCCCGAGGGCACGAAAACATAAACCGCGTCGGGCTTGAGGTCACGCACTTTTTGCAAAAAAGGTGCAAAATCGGGGTTACGCATGGGCACGCGCAAGGTGTCGAGCACTTGGCCGCCGTTGAAAGTCAAACGGTCTTTGAAATACTTTTCAGCATCCATGCCCGGGCCGTAATCGGCCACCAGCGTGACCACTTTCTTGATGCCGTTGTTGGGTGCCCAATCGGCAATCGCCACGGCCGCTTGCGGCAAAGTGAAGCTGGTGCGGATGATGAAAGGCGAGGCTTCGGTGATGCTCGAGGTCGCCGCCGCCATAACCACCAAAGGCGTCTTGGACTGGGTGGCAATCGGCGCGGTGGCCAAGGCCAGAGGCGTCAGGCCAAAACCGGCCAGCACGCTGACCTTGTCGTTCACCACCAACTCTTGCGCGATGCGCTTGGTCACGTCAGGGGCGCTGGTGTCGTCTTTGACGATCAGCTCCACTTTTTTGCCAGCCACGGTGTCACCGTTTTGCGCCATGTACAAGCGCGCAGCGGCTTCGATCTGTTTGCCGGTGGAGGCAAAAGGTCCGGTCATGGGCAAGATCAAACCGATCTTGAATTTGTCTTGAGCCAAGACGTTGGTAGCGCCAGCCAACACCACCGCTGCGGCGACAGTGCGGAGAAAAAATCGTTTTTGCATGCTGAGGGTCTCCAAAAAAATCAAGGGGGTTGAGGTGAGGGAAATGGGCGTCAGCCCGACTTACGAATAAGTTGCACACCGGGCACAGGCACCGCTTGGGGGCTTCGAATGGCAGCTTTCAAATTGGTTTGTGCCAAACGCGAATGCTCGCGCATCAGCGATTCTGCGCGAGCACCTTCGCGCAAGGCAATTGCTTTGAGCACCTCGCGGTGCTGGTGCTGGGCCATGATGAGCATGTCGCGCGATTGGGGCGAGTTGAACTGCACGCCGACAAACCCCGAGGGCGAGGCAAACGGCTGACTGGCCACGCGCTCGATCTCGCGCACCAGCACACGGCTGCCCGACATGGCCCCCAGCAAGGTATGGAACTGATGGTTCATCAGCACATAGGCCGAGAAGGTCCTGTCCGACAAAGCGGCATCCGTCAGCACCGCATCGATCTCGTCTAAACAGGTTTGCGCCCGCCGCATGACTTCCGGGTCCACACCGCGCTCCGCGGCCAGACGTGCAGCCAAACCTTCGACCGTGCCGCGCAACTCAATCGCGTCAGACACTTCGGCCTCCGAAAAGGTACGCACCGCATACCCGCCATGGGGCAAGGCCTCGAGCAAGCCCTCTTGCTCTAACCGAATCAGCGCGGCGCGAATGGGGGTGCGCGAGACGCCCAACAGGTCCACCAAAGTCAGCTCGGCAATGCGCGCACCGGCAGGCAAGGCCCCGGCCAAGATCAACTCGCGCAACTTGAGCTGCGCTTTGACCGCTTGCGAACTACTTTCTTCCAAAGTGACAACCATAGGACTGACCAAGAATGCGACAAGGCGTCGCGCAGGGGGTATTGCAATGCGATTAATTGTATACAGCAAGTCACAAAACCATGCCAAATCGGCCAAATAACCCTTGATATCCCTCAATATGTCCAACTGATGTATCCCAAAATACTCCTCAGCGCCTGCGACAATGGGATTATGAACTCCGCCCAAGCGCCTGATCCCGTCACTTTGCGCCAAGCCTTTTGGTTTTGGCTGAAGATCGGCTTGCTCAGTTTTGGCGGTCCGGCCGGACAAATTTCGCTGATGCACCAAGAGCTGGTGGAGCGCAAACGCTGGATTTCGGAGCGCCGCTATCTGCATGCCCTAAATTACTGCATGGTCCTGCCCGGTCCCGAGGCGCAGCAGCTGGCCACCTACATCGGTTGGCTGATGCACCGCAGCTGGGGCGGGGTGATGGCGGGGGCCTTGTTCGTCCTGCCTTCGCTGTTGATATTGATCGGCCTTTCCTGGATATATACAAGCTTCGGCCAGGTCAGCTGGGTCGCTGGACTGTTCTATGGCATCAAACCCGCGGTCACGGCCATCGTGTTGCAAGCCGCGCACCGCATGGGCACGCGAGCGCTGCAGCACCCGGCATTGTGGGCCTTGGCCATGGCCTCGTTTGTGGCGCAATTTGTCTTTAACCTGCCGTTTCCAGCCATCATCTTCGCTGCGGCCCTGTGCGGCTGGGCCATCAGCCGGATGCGACCGGGGGTGTTCAGCGCAGCCCAAGGCCATGGCAGCAAGCGTGCCGACCATGGCCCGGCACTGATTGACGACGACACGCCGCGCCAAGACCACACCCATTTCACGCTGCGGCGCCTCATGCAGGTGCTGGGCATCGGCACTGTGCTGTGGGCCGTGCCTATGGCCGGCTTGATCTGGGTCTGGGGTTGGGACCACACCCTGACGCAGATGGCCTGGTTTTTCAGCAAGGCCGCACTGCTCACCTTTGGCGGCGCTTATGCGGTATTGCCTTATGTGTACCAAGGCGCGGTTGAACAGTTTGGCTGGGTCACTGCCACGCAAATGATTGACGGGTTAGCCTTGGGCGAAACCACGCCCGGCCCGCTGATTATGATCGTGGCCTTTGTCGGCTACCTGGGCGGCCATGCAGGTGCCTTTTTCGGGCCCGATCACTTGTTTGCTGCCGGGGCCTTGGCCGCTTGCGTGGCCACCTGGTTCACTTTTTTGCCCTCGATCATCTTTATCTTGGCCGGTGGCCCCTTGGTGGAGTCCACCCACAACCAGCTGCAGCTGACGGCACCGCTGACCGCCATCACCGCCGCCGTGGTCGGCGTGGTGCTGAACTTGACGCTGTTTTTAAGCGTCCACGTGTTCTGGCCCCAGGGCTACAGCGCAGAGCGTTTACTGGGGGGTGTGGACGTCGTTGCACTGGTCATGGCCTTTGCTGCGGCGTTGGCCCTGCTGCGCTACAAACGCAGCGTGATGGAAGTGATTGCAGTCTCGGCCTTGCTGGGCTGGGGGGGCAGCATGGCGCCGGTTGGGCTGGTGGCCTGAACACCAGACAGATGACCGATCTCAGGGCTTCAGGCAGATCACACCGCCTTGTCGACCCAATGACCGGACTGGTGCAAGCCTGCGCTGCCGCCTGAAAAGCCTTTGAGGGTGATTTTGCGCACCACATCGCCGGTGCCGGAATCGGTCATGGCCAGCATCCAGGCCTGCGTCAAGGCATTGAATTCAAAGCGCATGTCCACCGTGCTAGGTAATGCCGCCACAACAGACTGAACCGCCTCAGGCTTGGGCGGGTCAGGCGCCTTCGCCGCTGTGGGCCGCTTCATAGCAGGTTCTTGTTGCACCGCTTCCGGTTTGGACAAAAGCACATCCAGTGGCCTGAGCGATCCATTTAAAAAAGAAACTGAGGACATGGCAAATTCCAGGTTGTAACTCCGATACCTCTTGTATCGGCAGCAGCGCGGCCGAAATAAGGCGTTGATGGCCTGAAATTGGACTTATGACAAAAATGTAATGGGGCAACAAATCCCGTTTGTGAATATCACCCCTAGAATGAAAAATTGTTGAAATCACCATTAATGACTTAATCGATTATTGGCTGTGTACCATCTTGAGCCAGTTGTCATTCTTTGGAGCTGTGCCATGAACTTGCAAGTGAGAACCCCAACTCCCCAAATTTTATTGGTCGAGGACGAAAACAAGATCGCTGAATTTGTGACGCAAGGTTTGGAGAACGCAGGCTATCAGGTCGAGCATGTGGCCGATGGCGTCAGTGGCTTGAAAAACATCTTTAAAAAAAACTATGACTTGGTTCTGCTGGACCTTATGCTGCCCAAGCTCAATGGGATGGAACTGCTGCAGCAATTACGCCAGGACGGCAACAAAACGCCCGTGATCATTTTGAGCGCCAAGGTCGACTTGAACGACCGCTTGCTTGGCTTTGAAACAGGCGCCAACGACTACATGCCCAAGCCGTTCTTTGTCGAAGAACTGATCGCCAAGATGAAAGTCATCCTCGGGCGAAAGCAATATGCACCGCCGCCCCAAACCCTCACAGCCAGTCACCTGACACTCAATTTGGTCAGCCGCAAAGTGCTTTGGTTTGAGGCGGAGGCGGTGCTCAGTCCGCTGGAATTCACCCTGATGCAATACCTCATGCAAACACCTGGACACATTTACACCCGACAGCAGATATTGAAAAACGTCTGGGGCATCAACTTTGACCCTGAAACCAATGTGGTGGATGTGTGCGTGCAAAGGATCAAGCGCAAACTCAGCAGCAATGCCAGCGACCGCTACGGACCCATTGAATCGGTCAGAGGCGTGGGTTACAGGGTCAAAGCAGAAGCGTCCGCATGAAACGCTCTTTCAAACTGCGGCTGTTCCTGGGCATGATGTGCATTGCCGGCGTCGTTCTTTTGGTCAATCGCTTGATTGCCACTACCTTGGTGAAGCAGCAAACTGAAACGACCCTGCACTTGCAAATGCAGAACGGCATTCAAATGTGTTACTACACCATCGAGCATCGGGATCTTTTTTTGGGTTGTTACAGAACCTTTGCAAATGAAAGATTGATCAGGAATTTGTCAGATGAATTCGTGCTTTGCCAAGAAGGCGCCTCAACCAACCCCCTAGAACAAGACCCGCCTTGTTCCAGCGCACAAAGCGACTCAGCCTTTTGGGCGGCGCCCATGTTTGTCAATGACAAGCAAGTTCAAGGCGTGATCAATACGTTGAATGGACGCACATGGCATGCTGTGCGGCTCACAGGCCACCCAGAGACGCAGCTTTTTCTGAATGAAGTGTCTCTGCGAGGCTACCTGCAAGACATCTGGAAAATCAGAGACGATACTTTGATTTTTGTCGCGCCCATCCTGCTGGCCTTGCTGATAGGGGCCACGCTCATTCAAATTCGCTTCGCGATGTCGCCCGTTGAGTCCTTACAGGCCGCATTGAAACGGGTGAACACCCAAAATCTGGGCGAATCGGACCCGATCACTTCCCCCTACAGAGAATTCCAGGATTTTGTGGCAGTGTATGACGATCTGTGGCGCAGATTGAATGCCAGCTTCATCAAAGCCAGGCGATTTTCTTCAGATGCGGCGCATGAACTGCGCACCCCTTTGGCCATTTTGCGCGGCAATGCCGAGCAACTGATGGGCAAACTGCCGGTCGGCTCAGAGGCTCAAATACACGCGCGCAAAATAGCCGATGAAATTGAACGCTTGATCGCCATGAGTGAAGATTTACTGCTATTGTCCAAGGCCGATGCGCAGTTGATCACCCATGATTTGGACGACTTTCACATCAGTACTTTTCTAGAGGAACTTGCCCAAAATTCTTTGGACTACCACCCCCAACTGATGGTCAAAAAGTCGATTGAAGTCCATCTGGTCTGGCACTGTAATCAACGCTTGATTCAGCAACTCATTCACAACTTGTACACGAATGCGGTGAAATACAACACCCCCAAGGGATGGATCAAGTTCAATCTGCACCGCGATGGCGACGAATTGGAACTGAGCTTGGAAAATACAGTCACCTCCATCCCTGAAGATCTACCGCAAAAAGCCTTCGATAGATTTTACCGCGGCAATTCTGATCGAAACCGAGACATCGCTGGACTGGGCCTGGGTTTAAGTATCTGCCATGAGATTGCCACATTGCACCAAGGAACCTTGACCATCGAAGTCACTCCTCATTCAACGGTCATCGTCAGATTCCGGGCCCCACTGGCCTATACCTGAATACCCGAATAACCCCTTTCAGAGGAACGCAGTGAATACAGCCATGAAAGCGCCAAGCCCCAAAATTTTGCTCGTCGAGGACGAAGAAAAGATCGCCGAATTCGTCGTGCGCGGATTGCAAAATGCGGGCTACCAAGTCGAGCACGTGAGCGATGGCGTCACCGGGCTGAAGCACCTCATTAAAGACAACTTCGACTTGGTGCTTTTGGACCTCATGCTGCCCAAACTCAATGGCTTGGAGTTGTTGCAGCAGCTGCGCCAGGAGGGCAACACCACTCCCGTCATCATTTTGAGCGCCAAAGTGGATTTGAGCGACCGGTTACTGGGATTCGAAGTGGGCGCCGACGACTACATGCCCAAACCTTTTTTTGTGGAAGAACTGCTCGCCAAAATGAAGGTCATTCTAGGGCGCGGACAGCCTGCGTCTTCCGCTCAAACCCTCACCGCCAGCCATCTGACACTGGATTTGATTAGCCGCAAAGCACGATGGTTCGATAAGGAGGCCTTACTCAGTCAACGCGAGTTCACCTTGGTGCAATACCTGATGCAAACGCCAGGGCATATTTTTTCGCGACAGCAAATACTGAAGAACGTTTGGGGCATCAACTTTGACCCAGAGACCAATGTGGTGGACGTTTGCGTACAGCGAATCAAACGAAAGTTGAGTGGCGGCGAGAATGACCACTACGGGGCCATTGAATCGGTGCGAGGAGTGGGTTATCGGGTCAAGGCGGGAGCGCACACATGACGCGGTCCTTGCGACTGCGGCAGTTTGCCATCATTTTGACGATGGCCGTCGTGGTGGTTTTAATGAGCCGGTCGTTTGCGCAATACAGATCCGGCAACCAGTTTCTCCAAGAACTTCATATAGACATGCAGGCCGGACTGACGCGATGTGCTCACGTCACCGAAAGCCAAAGCGAATTTTTAAAATGCAACTCCCCATTTTTTAAAAATTATCTTTTCAACCGGCTCTCGGGCGAAATCACGCTGTGTCGAAATGGTGAAGTCGTTGGGGAATGGGGTGACCGTTCCTCCTGCATCTTGATCGCCCGAGAAAACAACTTTTGGTCAGGCGCCAATCTCAGCACAGAACCCCTTGTTCAATTGGTCGTCAACACCATGGGGGGGGAAATGTGGCACATTGCCAGACTGACGGTCCACCCTGAAATTCAAATCCTGATGCGTGAACAGGATTTCCAACATGTCCTGTCAGCCATCTACAAGGTTCGCGACCAGCAATTGCCCCTTTTTATCCCACTGCTGTTGCTGGCCGGATTGCTGATGGCGCATTTTTTAGTCAGTGCCACGGTCGGACCACTCAAAGCTTTGAAAGCTTCTCTTAAAAACCTAAAGCCTGAATCTTTGAAAAATGCACCCATCGTCACAACGCCTTATCAGGAGTTTGATGACTTCGTCACCGTTTACAACGACCTGCTGAACCGCTTACACAACAGCTTTACTAAGGCCAAACGCTTTTCATCCGACGCTGCGCACGAATTACGCACCCCTTTGGCTATCTTGCGCGGCCAGGCCGAAGATCTGATTGCAGGTGTGCCTACAGGCTCACCGCTGCAAGTCCGCCTGCGCAGCATGTCCGATGAAATTGAGCGTTTGATTGAAATCAGCGAAAAACTTTTACTGTTGTCCAAAGCCGATGCCCAGATGATTGAGCAGGAACTGAGCGACTTTGCGCTCAGTGAGTTTATAGACGAACTCGCTGAAGAGTCTGCCTTGTACCATCCCAATGTACGCATCAAAAAATCGATTCAACACCATGTGATTTGGCATTGCGATCGGTCCCTGATTCAACAACTGATTCACAACCTGTACAGCAATGCAGTGAAATACAACATCCCTGATGGCTGGATCACATTCACCCTGAGCAGTGATGACCACATGCTGGAATTGGCCATCGAAAATCCATCCGAAAACATTCCCGACGACTTGAATGAAAAGGCCTTTGACCGATTTTACCGTGGGGATGTTGCACGCGCTCGCAAAGTGGGCGGTACCGGTCTAGGGCTGAGTATTTGCAGTGAAATTGCAAAGCTGCATCATGCTACTTTGACCCTGAAGTCAACCCTCTCACAAAGCGTTATCGTCAAACTGCGGGCGCCACTGAATGAAGTCAATGCAATGAACATAACGAAATCGTCATGTTAAATTTTAAAATGACATAAATATTATTGCCATCTAAATATGTCACTTATTACATTCAAGCGCATGCAAATGACAACTGACTAAGCTTGGCACTTATGACATAAACGTCATCCAATAACAGCCTGCGTTTGGTTATCTTGACGGCATGACCACCGCAAACCCCAACCTCCAACTTCTGAATCAATTCAAAGGCGAGATTGATCTGACGCAACAGATCCATTTTGACCACATTGATTTGTCGCCGCCTTTGGTGCTGGCTGCGGCGCTGATGTACATGATGGCCTCCGACGGCGAAATCAAAGACTCTGAGAGCAGCCAGTTGCAATCGGTACTGGGGGGTAATGACGAACTTTTGGCTTGCGCCGCCAGCTATGTACAGTCAGTGCCAATCGATACGTTTTTGCGGGAAGCCGCTGAGAGCTTGAGCGGCCTGGACAAGCTGTGTATTTTGACCAATGTCTGCGACTCCTTCTTAGCGGATGGTCAAGCGGATGAACAAGAGTTGCTATTGTTCTCGCGTATCTGCGAGGCCTTTGGCTTTGATGAAGCGGCTTTTGAGCCGTACTTGAAAACGATTCAACTGAAGAACGACAAGTCGGCACTGGGTCGTTATAACTTGGCCGCGGCAATGGGCCCCAAAGGCGCCATCAGCAACCATTTGGCACTAGCCGCTTGCATCGTCTACATGATGGCTTCGGACGGCAATATCGGCACCGAAGAAATTGGCCGGTTGCAAGCCGCTATTGGTGAATTTACGGGGCTCCAATCGGTGGCCTTAAAGTATGTGCTCAAGGTCAAAAACGCACAATTCCTGGCTGAGGTGGCGCCCAACTTGAACCCCAGCATCAAACTGCTGATTCTGACCAACGTCTGCGACACTTTGCTGTCCGATGGGGTCGTCGAACCGGCTGAGAAAAAACTGTTCGTTAGCATGTTGACCGCCTTCGGCTACAGCGAAAAGACCTTCCGCCGCTACTACGAAACCCTGCACATCAAAAATGTGAAGTCGTTTGACCTGAATGACTTTGCCGATAGCGCTGCAGCCCAGGTCTTTCGCTCAGCCAAGTACAAAGCCAGCCAAGCCGCCTTCAATGCAGCCCATGCGGGCGAGGGAGATGGTATTGGCACCGTGATTCACCGCACCATGGAAGACAACATTGCCAGTGTGTCCCAAAACGCTGGAGGCAAAGACAATGTGCATGTGATGTCGAATAATGCCAACAATCTACAAAACATTCAGAAAGTTACAGCAGGACAGCGCGAAGACAATATCCAATTCGTCGGCGGCTCCGAACACCCAACAGATAATATTCAGTACGTCGATGGGTACGAACATGCTACAGATAACATCCAGTACGTCGACGGTCAGTCCCATTTTTCCGCCAATATTCAGCGCTTAGATGCCAGTGGGGGCATTGAAATGTCCTCGTCCCAACTGCAGTTGGGTCAGGGCATGGGCGTCGAGGGCATGAGCGATTACGAATCTCTGACGGGCACGGCGACCTCTTTGGATTCAGGGGCCAACTCTGATATCTCCATCGAGAGCCGTGGGGGCAAAGGCGGCCTGACGAACATGGCTCAAGCCGAAGTTTCGTACAGAGACCGCGCCATGCAAAACAGCCAAAAGCTGACTCAATTCTCCGCAGGCGATGACGCCATGGATGCCGCCACCTTGTTATTGCGCTTGCAAGCCTTGAAGCTGCGCAACGCCGAAGTGGACAGCAAGCTCAAACAACTCCATGCCAACGCTGGTCAAACCAGCGTGTTTGCGGAAGGCGAGTCCGTTCAAGTCAGCACAGCCTCCCAACCCGCAATCAACGTCAGCGGGGAGGCTTCGGTTTTACATCGCATCAGCCAACTTGTGTCGCAAAGCGTAGCGCTGATCGCGAAGCCTCGCCAAGCTCAAGGGATTTATGCCGACGCGGCAATGACCTGAAGGACGAACCAGATGCAGGACGAGGGGTTAACCTTTGTCTTGCAACGCTTGCGCCAAAAAGTCCATCAACACCTTGACCCGGTGCGGGATGTAACGGTTGCTGGGTAACACCGCATAAATGCCCAGGGGCACGGCATCAAACGCCTCCAACACCGGCACCACGTCTCCCCGCGCTAAAAACGGCTCCGCAATGAAATCAGGTTGACGGGTGATGCCCAGGCCCCGTGCTGCAGCCTGCATCAAGGCGGTACCGTTGTTGGCCATGATGCGACTGCGCACCGGCACGCGTTCCTCTCGCCCTGCCACCGGATAGGCCCAGTTGCTCGGGCTCAAGTCCACCGAATAAGCCAAGCACTCGTGATGGCGCAGCTCATCTGGACTGCGCGGAGTGCCGTGCAAGTTCAGGTAAGCGGGCGAGGCCAAGGTAAGCAACTGGCAGGTGCCCAATTTGCGCAAAATGTCCCCTGACGCCAACTGCGCGGTGATGCGGATCGACAGGTCAATCCCCTCTTCGATCAAATTGGTGCGACGGTCGGAGAAGTCCATCTCAAATTGAATGTGCGGCTGTTGCTCGGCAAACTCCAGCAGCAAGGGCATCAAGCGCTCCAAGCCAAAACTCAAAGGCAGGCCCAAGCGAATCCGACCGCGTGGCTCGACCTTTTCTTGCGTCACTCCCGCTTCAGCTGCGTCCACCAAGTTCAAGATCACGCGGCACTTTTCCAGGTAAGCGGCCCCGGCCGCGGTGAGCGACAGTCTGCGGGTGCTGCGCGTCATCAACTTGGCGCCCAGCGCGGTTTCGAGCGCAGAGATTTGGCGCGTCACCACCGAGCGGGCGACGTTCAGCTGATCGGCCACTGCCGTGAAACTGCCGGTCTCGGCGACGCGGGCAAAGAGTTGCATGGCATGGAGCTTGTTCATAGCATCGTCCTTATTGTTGCTTATTTTGCAACAAATAATTGGCTATTAGATACTTTATTAAATAAGAACAAGCCACTACAGTCCATCCCATGCCCTCACTGACCCCCACCTCCTCCCTGCGCAATGTCCTGTTTGTGCCGCATGGCGCGCCCACGTTCGCACTGAACCCTGGCGCAGCCGGAGCGGCCATGAGCCAATTGGCGCAGCTGCTAGCCCCACCCCGTGCCATCGTGGTGGTCAGCCCACACTGGGAAACCGCGCTGCCCACCGTGGGTTTGGCCAGCCAGCTCGAAACCATTCACGACTTTTACGGTTTCCCCGCGCCCCTGTACGACATCCACTACCCGGCCAGTGGCTGCCCGGAGGCGGCAGGCGAAGTCGTGAGCGCGCTGCAAGCCCATGGCTTTGAGGTGCAGACTGACGCCCAGCGCGGCCTGGACCATGGGGCTTGGATTCCCTTGCGGCAAATGTTCCCGGAGGCCGATGTGCCCGTGATTCCCCTGTCCGTCCAAAGCCACGCCGGCCCCGCCCACGCCTACCGCATCGGTCAGGCGCTGGCCGGTTTGGCCGCCAACAACATCTTGATCCTCGGCTCGGGCAATGTGACCCACAACCTGGGCGATCTGCGCATCGCCCGCATGCAGGGCGATCGCACGCCCGCTTATGTGCAGGTGTTTGCCGACTGGTTGGCCGATCATTTGGCGCAGGGCGATCTGGACAGTTTGCTGAACTACCGCCAGCACAGCCCCGAAGGCATTCGCGCACACCCCAGCGAAGAACATTTGCTGCCGCTGTTCACTGCCCTGGGCGCTGCAGGACCGGACGCTGTGCCGCAGGCTTTTCACCGCGGCATCAGCGACTGCGTGATCGCCATGGACGGTTACGCCTTTCAATCCCTCAAAGGAAAACCATGAGCACGACCTCTTACACCCGCATCGCCAAAGGCTTGCATTGGCTGATGACCGCCGTGCTGATCGGCATGCTGAGCCTGGGCTTTTACATGGCCGACTTGCCCTTGTCGCCCGACAAATTGCAGCTGTACTCTTGGCACAAATGGGTGGGCGTTACGGTCTTTGCGTTGGTGTGGCTGAGGCTGTTGTGGCGCATCACACACCGCCCGCCAGCCTACCCGGTCAGCATGCCCCGCACCCTGCAACTCTTGGCACACGGCGGCCACTTGGCGCTGTATGCCTTGATGATCGCCATTCCGTTTACCGGTTGGTTGATGAGTTCAGCCAAAGGTTTTCAGACCGTGTGGTGGGGCCTGTGGCCCATTCCTGATCTGTTAGCCAAAAACAAAGAACTGGGTCACAGCTTGCAAGAAGTGCATGAGGCTTTGAACTGGCTCTTGGTGCTACTTATCAGCGGCCACGCGACTGCGGCTTTGAAACACCACTGGATCGACCGCGACGATATTTTGACCCGCATGCTGCCTCAAGGAAAAAAACATGATTAAATTGAAAATCTTCGCTTTGCTCGCCACCCTGGCATGCACCCTGCCTGCCGCCCATGCGGTGGAATACAAAACCGTGGCGCTTGACAAGAGCAAAGTCGCGTTCAACTACAAACAAATGGGCGTGGCCATGGACGGCCAGTTCAAAAAATTTAGCCCCCAGCTGAGTTTTGACCCGGCTAAAGCGGCCAACGCCAAAGCCAGCATCGAGATCGAACTGGCCAGCGTGGACGCGGGCTCAGCCGAAGCCGACGATGAAGTGGTGGGCAAATCATGGTTCAACGTGAAGAGTTTTCCCAAGGCCACCTTTGTGTCGACCCAGGTCAAGCCTGCGGGCACCAACCAGTACGACGTGACCGGCAAACTCACGATCAAAGGACAAACCCGCGATGTGGCTTTTGTGCTCAAGCACACCACGCAGGGCAGCAACGGCGTGCTGAGCGGCGGCTTCACCATCAAGCGTGGCGACTTCACGATTGGCGAGGGCCCTTGGGCCAAGTTCGACGTTGTCGCCAACGACATTCAAATCAATTTTCAACTCACCGCCCAACCGGGCAAATAATTTTTTAATTGGAACAAACTCATGAAAAAACTCAACCGCATCGCCGCTGCTTTGACAATCGCCACCTTGTTCGCAGGCAGCGCCATGGCCGCCCCCGTCACATACAACATCGACGGCTCGCACACTTTCCCGCGTTTTTCTTACTCGCACTTTGGCTACTCCACCCAATTGAGCAGCTTCAGCAAAACCACCGGCAAAGTGGTGTTTGACGCCGAAGCCAAAACCGGTTCAGTGGAAATCGTGATCGACACCAAATCGGTGAACACCGGTTTCAGCGATTTCAATGAACATATCCAAGGCGAAGACTTCTTGGACACCGCCAAATTCCCGCAAGCCACCTTCAAGTCCACCCAAGTGATTTTTGACGGTGCCAAGCCCTCCAAAATTGAAGGCCTGTTGACCCTCAAAGGCGTGACCAAAGCGGTGACCTTGACTGTGACGGGTTTTCAGTCTGCGCCGCACCCGATGCTGAAAAAACCAGCGCTGGGCGCCAACGCGTTCACCGTAATCAAGCGCACCGAATTCAACGCCGGTAAGTACGCGCCTTATGTGGGTGATGACGTGCGCATCGATATCGCTGTCGAAGCGATGTCCCAGTAAGCCTCTTAAACGCTCAGAAGCATAAAATCACGGCATGATGAAAACCATTTTTTGCATGCTGTGTTGCACGTCGGTCTGGGCGCAAGCTCAGAACGACGTGGCTACTTCTGAGTCCTGGGCGTTCAAGCTCACGCCCTCGTTTTACGCGACGGCGCAAGAGCACAATGCGGTCGATGTAAATCTGCGCGCCAACAATGGTCCGCACGCATTGTGGGTCGGTCAGTACCAGCGCGGAAACGAATTCCAGCAAACCCGAACGGGCTACGAGTACACCGCCAATTTCGACTGGGGGCAAATGGTGCCTTCGCTGCAGGCCGCCAGCGGTGGCTTTGCCGGCGGCTCACTGAGCTTTCAGATCGGGCAACCTGTGTATGCCTTGGTCGCTTTCGGTCGCACCAATTTGCGCGACTACTACAACCTGAACTTTGACCCGAACGACATGGTCACGCTCGGCTTCGGGGCGCATTTGGCTCATGGGCACCAATTGTCTGTTTTCACCGTCAAAGACAACCGACTGGCCACCGATCAAATGATCACCCACGGCGTCTGGCGCTGGCAAGCCAACGCAGCAGACCGTTGGACGCTGGACTTGGCATACAAAGAGGGCCGCAGCAGCCCTGGTGAGGCGCGCATCACCGGTCGCAGCGCGTCAGTGACCTATGACCACCGCCGCACCTTTGTGCGGCTGGCTTACGACGAAAAGGTCAACTTCAGCGCAGACAACCAAACACGGGTGTCGGCGGGTCTGCGCTTTTAAGCGTAATAGGCTTCGACCGTGCCCTTGAGCTTGATCAGCAAGGGCTTGCCTTTGCGGTCCAGCGCCTTGCCTGCGGGCACTTTCACCCAACCTTCGCTGACGCAATACTCTTCCACGTCAGTACGCTCTTTGCCATTGAATCGAATGCCAATGTCATGCTGAAACACCGCCGCCACATGATGCGGGCTGCGCGGGTCGATGGACAAATGGTCAGGCAAGGCGGGACGTGTTGTAGCGTCAGGAATGGCGGGGGTGTCGGTCATGGGGTCTCAAAAGCAGATGGAATGTGCCTATTTTCGTTGATTTCAAAGCGTGCCTGAATCACACCTTGTCCAGCCCCAGCAAGCGCACGGCGTTGCCTTTCAAGATGCCGGGCATCACTTCGGGCTTGAAGCCGGCCACTTCAAAGTCTTTGATCCAGCGCTCGGGCGTGATCAGCGGATAGTCGCTGCCAAACAAAATGCGGTCTTTAAGCAGGGTGTTGGCGTACTGAATCAGTTGCTTGGGAAAGTACTTGGGGCTCCAGCCCGACAGGTCGATCCACACATTGGGCTTGTGCGTGGCCACGCTCAAGGCCTCGTCTTGCCAAGGAAAGCTGGGGTGCGCCATGACGATCTGCATGTCGGGGAAGTCAATCGCCACATCGTCTAAGTGCATGGGGTTGCTGTAGGCCAGGCGCAGGCCGCCGCCGCATCGCATGCCCGAGCCAATGCCGCTGTGCCCAGTGTGAAAAATCGCCGGCATTTTGTGCGCGTTGATCACTTCGTAAATCGGCCAAGCCATCTTGTCGTAGGGGTGGTAGCCCTGCACCGTAGGGTGAAACTTGAAGCCCCGAATACCTTCTTCTTGGATCAAGCGCTCGGCTTCGCGCGCGCCCATCTTGCCCTTGTGCGGGTCGATGCTGGCAAAGGCGATCATCATGTCGCTGTTATCGCGCGCGGCCTTGGCAATCTCTTCGTTCGGGATACGTCGGCGGCCCAATTGGGACTCGCTGTCCACGGTGAACATGACCAAGCCCATTTTGTGTTGCCGGTAATAGGACACAGTTTCGTCAATGGTGGGACGGCGGTTGCTACCAAAGAATTTGTCGGCGGCGCGATCGTATTCTTCGCCGTAGTTGTCAAACGGGTTCCAGCAACTCACCTCGGCGTGGGTGTGGATGTCGATCGCAATCAGGTCTTCGTGTTTCATTCTGTTCACTCCAAAATTTTCAAGCGGCAGCGGGACTTGCACCGGGCCGAACCACCGGGGCTTCGCGGATCGGCAAATTCACCAGCGCGGCCGCCACGGCCAGCGCGATGTCGGCGTACCACATCCAAGAGTAGTCACCAAAGCGCGTGATGGCCAAGCCGCCGAGCCAAGCGCCCATGAAGCCGCCAATTTGGTGAGACAACAGCGTCAAGCCAAACAAGGTGCCCATGTAGCGCACGCCAAACAATTTACCCACCAAGGCCGCCGTGGGCGGTACTGTGGCCAGCCAAGTCAAGCCCAGACCGGCGGCAAAGATATAGAAGGTCCATTCGGTTTTAGGCATCAGCAAATACCAGCCGACCAGCAAAGCGCGCGAGCCGTACATGATGGCCAAAATGTACTTGCTGCGGTACTTGGACACGGCCGAGCCCACCACCAAACTGCCCACGATATTGGCCAAGCCAATGATGGCCAGCGACCAACTCGCCACCGCAGGCGGCAAACCGCACAGGTCCACCTCGCCAGGCAAATGCGTGACCAAAAAAGCAATGTGAAAACCGCAGGTGAAAAAGCCCGCGTGCAGCAGCCCGTAGCTTGGGGTTTTGAAAGCGTCTTTCACCGTTTGGCGCAGGCCCAGATCCGGTTCGGTGTTGACCGGCGACGCGCGGGAATGAGGGGTGACTTTGCGCACCAGCGGCAACGCCATCAAGGTCAGGGCGGCCAAAGTCCACATGGCCCCCATCCAGCCAAAGGTCTGGATCAACTTTTGCGCCACGGGGGCAAAGACAAACTGGCCTAGCGAGCTGCCCGCATTGATCACGCCCGAGGCGGTGCCGCGCGACTCGGCCGGCACGCGCTGCGCCACCGCTCCCATCAGAACCGAGAAACTGGCAGCGCCTGCGCCCGCGGCCGACAACACGCCCAAAGCAATCGTGATCCCGAAAGCACTGGTCATGAAAGGGATGATGGCGGTGGCCAAAGCCATCATGGCCACGCCGCCCAACAACACGGGGCGGGCCCCGTAACGATCGGCCAAGGCCCCGGCCACAGGTTGCACAGCACCCCATACAAACTGGCCAATCGCCATGGCCAAGCTCAAGCTGACGATGCCCAAGCCGGTACTGGTATTGATCGGGCTGAGAAACAGGCCGTTGGCCATGCGGATGCCGCCAGTGATCATCATGATCCCCGCTGCGGCCAGGGTGATGGCCACAACGCCAGGGTGTTTGAGTGAGCGGAACATGCAAAACTTTCAGTAGAGCGCGCTGTGTTCATCCACAGCCGCATGCGTCGATCCTAACCAATTCAACGCCCTGCCCTTGTCATGTGAGGGAATGACCGCCGCCCAAACCGCTGGCGCGGCCTCAAGGTTTGTGAGCGGGTACCTGGAGCGGCGAGGTGCAAGCTGGAATCTCGCTGAGCGGCGGCCCAACTTGCCCTGCTTGGGCCGACTGCAAATCCAAGCGCGGTTGCGCCGCTTGGCGTACTTCAGGTGCACAGTCTTGGCTCAATCGACGCAGCACTGCAAGGTCGGTGTGCGCATGCACAGCCACCTGGGCACGCACCCGAGGATCCCCGTGCAGACTCAATTTTTCCAGCACATCCGCTGGCGAAAAGCGATTGCTGGCCAGGTCGCGCGCCTCGCGTCGATGCGTAGGTGCCAGCAGATCGTCGGCGTTGACGAGCAGCCTAAGGGTCTCGGGATCGGTGGCTGCTTCCGGCAAGGTCAAACGCAACAAGTGCGCACTGGACGTGAACAGTCCCAAAAGCATGATGCCCAGGATCGCGACCGGCAGCCAGAACATACGCCGTGCCCAAGTGGGAATAACCGCCAGCGCACGGCCTTTGAAAAACATTCGATCCACCAACTCAGCCAAACCATAGGCGACGAACAGCGTCATCACGCCATAAATGGGTGCAACCAAAAAAATGAAACTGGCCGTAGAGCCGTGCTTCAGGCCATCGCCAAACAAAAAGGGCCACAGCACCCACGACGACACAGCGCCGACCGCCACCCCTGCCCACAGATGAATGAAATAAGGCTTGGCTTGCGCCAAGCGCAAGGGGCTGCGAGCCCGTAACACCGGCCACAGCATGGGAGGCAAGACCGTGGCCATCATCAAAAAAGGAACCCAACCCATATGGATGCAGTCCCAAACAACACCCATCATGAACGGTTCCTGCGAATGAAATGGCCGAGTATAGACAAGGTGAGCACCAAAAATTTCACTCTCACCACCACACCACCTAGGGTAAACACCAGGCAAGAAAGTGCGCGTACCGCTGACAATATAGTTATCAACAATAACTTTATCAACCTCTCTTGGCTTCACCTCGGGGCTCAGAACGGACACTGCACATGACTGATTTGAATACGCCCATTTTTGACCGCGCCGCAGCCCATGGCGTTTCGCTGGAGATGCAGGGCGCCGTAGCCGTGGTGCGTTTGTGCCGCCCCGCCAAGCGCAACGCCTTGAACGACGGCTTGATTGAAGCCCTGCGCGATGTGTTCCAAAACCTGCCTGCCGAAGTCGGAGCTGCCGTGATCCACGGAGAGGGTGACCACTTTTGCGCCGGGCTGGATTTGTCAGAACTGAAAGAGCGCGATGCGGGCGAAGGCATTCACCACTCGCGCAGTTGGCACGTGGCTTTGAACGCGGTCGAGCAAGGCCGCGTGCCCGTCGTCGCCGCCCTGCATGGCGCGGTGGTCGGTGGCGGTTTGGAGCTGGCCAGCGCCTGTCACATTCGCGTGGCCGATGACAGCACCTTTTATGCATTGCCCGAAGGCACACGCGGCATTTTCGTTGGCGGCGGCGGTTCGGTGCGCGTGCCCAAACTGATTGGCGCAGCCCGCATGACCGACATGATGCTGACTGGTCGCGTGTACAACGCGCAAGACGGCGAACGCGTGGGACTGGCGCAGTACTTGGTGCCCACAGGCACGGCCCTGGCCAAGGCCATTGATCTGGCCTCGCGCATTGCCACCAACGCGCCACTGACCAACTTCGCTCTGATGCACGCCCTGCCACGCATCGCTGAGCAACCGGCCGACCATGGCTTCTTCACTGAAGCGCTCATTGCCTCCATTGCCCAAGCGGCCCCTGAAGCCAAAGCCCGCGTGCGCGCCTTCCTGGATGGCAAGGCCGCCAAGGTGCAAAAAAGCTGATTCCGATCTGCCCTCAAAAAATACAAAAAAACGATTCTGAGACCAGCCCATGAACACCGTCCAATTTCGCTCGCTCCAATTTGGCGTCACCCGCGTCACGCTGCGCGATGGCGTGCCCGGCACACATTATTTGAAGGCCGACCAGGACCTCCAACCTTTTGCCCACCGCATGACCGACCGGTTGCAACACTGGGCGAAAACCAAGCCAGACCACAGCTTCATGGCGCGACGTGTCAAGTTGGCCGACGGCACCACTGGCGACTGGAAACACATCAGCTATGCGCAGGCCTGGGCAACGGCCCGCAGCATTGCGCAAGGCCTGATCAACCGCGGCCTGAGCGCTGAGCGCCCTGTGGTGATTTTGAGCGAGAACAGCTTGGAGCACGCCTTGCTCGGCCTGGGTTGCATGCTGGCCGGTGTGCCGTTTGTACCCACCTCGCCGCCCTACTCGCTGATCAGCGTGGACTACGACAAGCTCAAGCATGTGCTGCGCACCGTCACGCCGGGCATGGTGTTCGCATCTGACGCACGCTACGCCAAAGCCATTGCAGCCACTGTTCAAGCAGACATGGAAGTGGTCATGGTCGACGGCACCGTGCAAGGCCGTGAGGTCACCTCTTTCGCCAGCCTGTGCGCCACCACTGAAACACCCGCCGTTGACGCGGCGATTGCCGCCACCGGCCCCGACACCATCGTGAAGTTTTTGTTCACCAGCGGCTCGACCAAGTTGCCCAAGGCCGTGATCAACACGCAGCGCCTGTGGTGCGCCAACCAGCAGCAAATGGCGCAGTCCATGCCGGTGCTGGCCGAGAAAGAACTGGTGCTGGTCGACTGGCTGCCATGGAACCACACCTTTGGTGGGAACCACAACGTGGGCATGGTGATCTACCACGGCGGCACGCTGTACATCGACGAAGGCAAGCCCACACCCGCACTGATCGCTGAGACCTTACGCAACCTGCGCGAGATCGCACCCACGGTGTACTTCAATGTGCCAACCGGCTTTGAGGCGATTGCCAACGCCATGCAAACCGACGACCTGCTGCGCAAGACGCTGCTGTCGCGTGTGCAGATGTTCTTTTATGCCGGCGCCGCCTTGGCGCAGCCGATTTGGGACAGCCTGTATGCCTCGCAAGAGCGCGAAGTGGGCGAGCGCATCGTCATGGGCACGGGCCTGGGCATGACCGAGTCCGGACCGTTTGGCATCTTTGTCACCAACCCCTATGTGCACGCCGGCGACCTGGGCGTGCCCACGCCGGGCCTGGAGCTCAAGCTGGTGGACATGCAAGGCAAGACCGAAGTGCGCTATCGCGGCCCCAACATCACCCCGGGCTACTGGCGCAACGCCGAAGAAACGGCGGGCGCTTTTGACGAAGAAGGCTTCTTCAAGACCGGCGACGCGGTCAAATGGATTGACGAAACCGATGTGCACCTGGGTCTGAAATTTGACGGCCGCATTGCAGAAGACTTCAAACTGGCCACAGGCACCTTTGTCAGCGTGGGCCCGCTGCGCGGCAAGATCATTGCGGCCGGTGCGCCTTACATTCAGGATGCGGTGCTCACCGGCATCAACATGAAAGAAGTCGGCGCCATGGTGTTCCCTACCCCCGCCGTGCGCGCCTTGAGCGGCCTGGGCGCGGATGCGCCCATGTCCGATGTGCTGGCCTCGGCCTCGGTGCTCGCCAAGTTCCAAGACATCGTGAACGAATTGGCCCAAAGCGGCACTGGCAGCGCCAACCGCATCGCCCGCTTGTGCCTGCTGTCTGAGCCGCCCACCATCGACAAGGGCGAGATCACCGACAAAGGCTCGATCAACCAACGCTCGGTGCTCACCCACCGCGACGACACTGTCACGGCCCTGCACGCTGACACGCTGCACTACATCCTCAAGCCGCAGGCTTAATTCGACAGAAAGAACTCAATGGCTTCCAAAGGATTTTTCAACGCGTTTGCCGATGTGTGGATGCACGAAGGTGTGCGTACGCCCATGGTGGATTACTGTGGTGCACTTGGCCACATCTCGCCGACTGACCTGGGCATCAAGGCCGCCCGCGAAGCCTTGAAACGCGCGGGCATTGCGGCCACCGAGATCGACTCGGTCATCACCGGCAACATGGCGCCAGGCGACTTTGACCAGTTTTTTTTGCCACGTCACATCGGTCTGTATGCCGGTGTGCCGCAAGAAGTGCCCGCCATCATGACCCAGCGCATTTGCGGCACTGGCTTTGAACTGTTCCGCCAAGCGGGTGAACAGATCGAAGCGGGCGTGTGCGAGGCTGCATTGGTGGTCGGCACCGAGAGCATGACGCGCAACCCGATTGCCGCTTTTAACCACCGAACAGGCTTCAAGCTGGGCGCCCCCGTGGGCTTTCAAGACTATATGTGGGAAGCGTTGAAAGACCCGGCGGCCGGCATCAACATGATCCAGACCGCCGAGAACTTGGCCAAGAAATACAACATCACCCGCGAAGAAGTGGACCAGTTCGCCTCCGACTCGTTTGCCAAGGCCGTGGCCGCGCAAGAGAGTGGTTTCCTCGCCGGTGAGATTGTGGCCGTGGTCACCGAAAAATTCGAGCTCGAAGGCTATAAAGCGCGTGGCATCAAGCTGCAAGGCAAGGTCACCGAGGTCAGTGCCGACACGCACCCCCGCATCTCGCCAGCCGAAGTGCTGGGCAAGCTCAGGCCAGTGTACGAAGGCGGCGTGCAAACCGGTGGCAACAGCGCAGCCTTGGTCGATGCGGCAGCGGCCTGCGTGGTCACTTCGGGCGCATTTGCCAAAGCCCATGGCACAAAGCCTTTGGCCCGCCTGGTCGCTGCAGCGGCCGTGGGTGTGCCGCCAGAAATCATGGGCATCGGCCCAGCGCCTGCGATTCGCTTGCTGCTGGAGCGCACGGGTCTGAAGCTGTCCGACATCGGCCTCTTTGAAATCAACGAAGCCCAAGGCGCACAAACCCTGGCAGTGGGCCGTGAGCTGGGTCTGGACCTGGCCAAGCTCAACGTCAACGGTGGCGCAATTGCCTTGGGCCACCCCCTGGCCGCCACGGGCGTGCGCTTGACTATCACCTTGGCGCGCGAACTCAAACGCTCCGGCCAACGCTGGGGCATCTCCAGCGCTTGCGTGGGCGGCGGCCAAGGTATTGCGCTGCTGATCGAAAACCCCGAAGCTATCTAACCCCAAAGGAAAACACATGAAGATCCAAGGACACGCTGCACTCGTCACCGGTGGAGGCTCCGGCCTCGGTGAAGCCACTGCCCGCGAACTGGCCCGCTTAGGCGCCAAAGTGGCGGTACTCGACGTCAACATGGACAACGCCCAGCGCGTAGCCGCAGATATTGGCGGCATTGCTGTTCAATGCGACGTCACCAGCCCAGGGAGCATGCAAGCGGCGATCGAACAAGCCGCAGCCGCCCATGGCACAGCGCGTATCTTGATGCAGATTGCCGGCATTGGCTCGGCCAAACGCGTGGTCGGCAAAGACGGCAACGCAGCGCCTTTGGAAGACTTTGCCAAGGTCATCAACGTGAACCTGATTGGCACCTACAACGCAGCACGCTTGTTTGCCGCGGCCTGCGCCAAAGCCGACCCCATGGAAGACGGCGAACGCGGCGTGATGGTGTTCACCGCCTCGGTGGCCGCCTTTGATGGCCAAGTGGGTCAACAAGCCTACAGCGCCTCTAAAGCCGGCGTGGCAGGCATGACGCTGCCCATGGCCCGCGACTTGGCGCAGCACGGCATTCGCGTGTGCACCATCGCCCCAGGGCTGTTTGCCACCCCCTTGCTGCGCACCTTGCCGGAGCCGATTCAGGCCTCACTGGCCGCCAGCATTCCGTTTCCCGCTCGCTTGGGCAAACCCGAAGAGTTTGCCGAGTTGGCCGCACACATCGTCAGCAACGGTCACCTGAACGGCGAAGTCATTCGCCTGGACGGCGCGCTGCGCATGGCGCCACGTTGAAGCTAGCCATGAGCAAAACCGTTGTATACGAAGTGCAGGTGATGTTCGGGGATTGCGATCCCGCAGGCATCGTCTTCTTCCCCAACTTTTCCAAATGGATGGACGCCTCGTCTTTGAACTTTTTCGTGAAATGTGGCGTTCTGCCATGGCGCGAGTTGGTCAAGACGCGCGGCATCATCGGCACGCCGCTGCTGGAGATTCACACCAAGTTCATCCGCCCTGCGACCTATGGCGAAACCATTCAAGTGCACACCAGCGTGCAAGAGTGGCGCGACAAAGTGTTTGTGCACAAACATGTGGTGATGCGCGGTGACACCGTGCTGTGCGAAGGCACCGAAGTGCGCGCTTTTTGCATCAAACACCCGGACGATGCGGACCGCATCAAATCCATCCCCGTGCCTGAAGACATCAAAGCGCTTTGCAGCTGATGGTCAGAGCACGCAGCCCCATTTTTTAACCTTCCCTTTCCAGTTACCTTTTCCGTTACACCACCACCCTCCGAGGAGACAAGCATGAACTTTAAAAAAACCCTGTTGGCTATGGCCATCACTGCAACGGCCAGCAGTGCCGCTTTGGCCGACATCAAGATCGGCGTGAGCCTGGCTTTGACTGGCCCCGGCTCCGGTCTGGGCATCCCGATGCAAAAACAACTGAGCCTCTTTCCCAAGACCTTGGGCGGAGAAAAAGTGGAGCTGATCATTTTGGACGATGCCTCCGATCCAGGCAAAGCCGCAGCGAACGCGCGCCGCTTCGTCACCGAAGATAAAGTGGATGTGATTTTTGGCTCCTGCCTGACCCCCACATCGGCCGCCATCACCCCCATCGCTTTCGACGCTAAAACAGCGCAAATTTCTGGTGCCCCCACCCCGCCTCAAGGGGACAAAGAATCCATCGTCTTCCGACTTCCCCAGGGCTTCAACGTGATGAGCCACGCGGTGGTGGAACACATGAAAAAGAACGGTGTTAAATCCGTGGGTTTCCTGGGTTACGCCGATGGTTATGGTCAAGGTTGGTTGGCCAATATGGCACCACTGCTGGAGAAAGCAGGCATCAAGTTTTTGGAAGCCGAGCGTTTTGCCCGCACGGACACCAGCGTCACACCACAAGCCCTGAAGCTGACCGCCGCCAATCCTGATGCCATTTTGGTGGTGGCTTCTGGCTCTGGCGCAGCCATGCCTCAACTGGCCCTGGCCGAGCGCGGCTACAAAGGCAAGATCTACCAAACCCACGCCGCAGCAACCCCTGACTTGATGCGCATTGGCGGCAAGACCGTGGAAGGCACTTATGTGGTTTCGGGTCCGGCTTTGTTGGGCGACCAACTGGCAGACAACCACCCTTCCAAAAAACAAGCGCTGAATTTCGTCGCCAACTTTGAACAAGCGTTTGGCGCCAATTCCCGCAACCAGTTTGCCGGTCACTCCTATGACTTCCAAGTCACCATGGAAAAAGTGATCCCCATGGCGTTGAAAAAAGCCAAGCCCGGCACAGTGGAATTTCGCACCGCCGTGCGCGACAGCCTGGAAACCATGGGCCGCACCGTGTTTGCCCATGGCGTGATGAATTGGACGGCCAAAGACCACGAAGGCTACACCCTGGAAACCGGTGTCATGACCAAGGTCGTCGAGGGCAAGTTCAAGGTCGAATAAGTCCATTTTTGGACGGCGACAGCCTCCCCGCGCAGTGATGCACCGCATCCTGCCGGGGGCTGGTCCTTTGCGATCTCGCACGGGCACAGAGTACCGTTGAACTCACTCTCTCACCAGACTTCGCAAGGTTTACTATGGATTTCTCGATTGCCAGCATTTTGCTGCTGGACGGCATCACCAACGGCGCCATCTACGCCCTGCTGGGCTTGGCCACGGTACTGGTCTTCACGGTCACACGCATCATTTTCATACCCCAGGGCGAGTTTGTGGCCTATGGTGCGTTGACCCTCGCGATACTGCAAACCGGCAAAATTCCGGGCACGGTCTGGCTGCTGATCATCATGGCCCTGCTGGCCAGTTTGATGGAGGGCGTGGCGCGCTGGCGTCACAACGGACACGCCGGTCGAGCCCTGCAAGCCGCGCTGAAAACGCTGGCTTTTCCTGCACTGATCTCCGGGCTTGCCATTTGGGCTGCCCCTCAACAATTTCCCATGGGCGTTCAGGCTGCGCTCAGCGTGGCTATCGTGACCGCCTTCGGCCCTTTGGTCTACCGAGTGGCTTACCAATCGCTGGAAGCAGCCAGCCCCCTGGTGCTGCTGATCGTCTCGGTGGGCGTGCATTTTGCGATGACCGGGCTGGGCCTGCTGTTTTTTGGCGCCGAGGGCTTTCGCAACCCGAGCTTTTGGGACCTGCGCTTGGCGTTGGGGCCGATCTCCTTGTCAGGGCAGATGATCATCACGTTCACCATGTCGCTGGCCTTGATCGTGATGCTGTGGCTTTACTTTGAACGCTCCTTGCGTGGCAAAGCCTTGCGTGCCACCGCCGTCAACCGCACCGGGGCACGGCTCATGGGCATCTCCAGCCACAGCGCCGGGCAACTGACCTTTTTGCTGGCCGCCTTGATCGGCGCCTTGTCGGGCCTGCTCATCGGTCCGACCACCACGGTCTACTACGACTCCGGCTTTTTGATTGGCCTCAAAGGCTTTGTGGCGGCCGTCATCGGAGGTTTGTCCAGCTACCCGGGCGCCCTGTTAGGCGCACTGTTTGTAGGCATTGTCGAAGCCTTTGGCGCCTTCTGGGCCAGCGCTTTCAAAGAGGTGATTGTGTTTACCTTGATCCTGCCCGTTCTCCTCGCGCGCTCCTTGCGCAGCGGTCACTCTGACGAGGCGCATTGAGATGAATAAGCAAAATTTGCATTTGTGGCTACTGGCTGCGGCCATCCCTGTGGTCGCCTGGCTGCCCCTGCCTGATTTCTGGATCGTGCAACTCAACTACGTGGGCTTGTACGCCCTGGTCTGCTTGGGCTTGGTCCTGCTCACCGGCGTGGGCGGACTGACCTCCTTTGGGCAGGCTGCTTTTGTTGGCATTGGCGCTTACACCACCGCCTGGCTAACTCTGAACTTGGACCTATCGCCTTGGCTGACGCTGTGGATCGGCCTGGGCCTCACCGCTGTGAGTGCGCTGATTGTGGGCGCCATCACCTTGCGCATGTCGGGCCACTACCTGCCCTTGGCCACGATTGCCTGGGGCTTGTCGCTGTATTACCTGATGGGCAACCTCGACGCTTTGGGCAAATACGATGGCTTGCAAGGCTTGAAAAGTTTGTCCATCGGCACCTTGGACATTGGCCAGGGCCGCTTGTTTTTTGTGCTGACCTGGGCCATCTTGTTGGCCGGGGCCGTGGCGTTGCTGAACTTGCTGGACTCACGGCCAGGGCGCGCCATCCGCTCACTCAAGACGGGCTCGCAAATGGCCGAGGCCATGGGCATCAACACCTTCCGCTACAAGGTCACTATTTTCGTCATTGCGGCCTTGTTCGCTTCGGTAGCGGGGTGGTTGATGGCGCACTTTCAGCGCACCGTGAACCCCTCGGCCTTTGGTCTGAAGATGGGCATTGAATACCTGTTCATGACCGTGGTGGGCGGCGTGGGTTATGTCTGGGGTGCCTTGGTGGGTGCCGGCCTGATCAAGCTGCTCGACGATTATTTGCAGGTGGCGCTGCCGGCCTTGATTGGCACCAGCGGCAGCTATGAAGTCATTGTGTTCGGTATCGCCATGGTTTTGGTACTGAAATACATGCCCGACGGTCTGTGGTCCTTGGTGACCGACCATCTGCCTCGCACGTCCAGGCCGGTCGATTGGCAAGATGCCACGGATCTGCCCGCACGCCACAAACCAGCGCCCGGCGAAAGTGTGCTGTCTGTGCGCGCCGTGCGCAAACAATTTGGCGGCTTGCTGGCGGTCAACGACATCAGCTTTGACATCCATGCCGGACAAATCGTCGGTTTGATCGGGCCCAACGGCGCTGGCAAGTCCACCACCTTCAACCTGATCACCGGCGTGATTGGCAAGACCAGCGGTGAGGTGTTGTTTTGCGGCGAAAGCATTGGCAACCTGGCCTCGCGTGCCATCGCACGCCAAGGCATGGCCCGCACGTTCCAACACGTGAAGATGATCCCCGACATGACCGTGCTGGAAAACGTGGCCTTGGGTGCTTATATGCGCGGGCGCATGGGCGTGCTGTCAGCCATGTTGCGCAGCAACCGGGCCGAAGAGCGTCGCATGATGAAAGAAGCGCAGCGCCAGCTCGAACGCATTGGCATGGGCGAGTACCTGCACGAGCAAGCCGGCAACTTGGCCATGGGGCCGCAGCGCCTGATGGAAATTGCCCGCGCGCTGTGCTGCGACCCCGCATTGCTGCTGCTGGACGAACCCGCCGCCGGTCTGCGCCACAAAGAAAAACAAGGTCTGGCCCAGGTGCTGCGTCAATTGCAAGGCGAAGGCATGAGCATCTTGCTGGTCGAGCACGACATGGACTTGGTGATGGACGTGTGCGACCACTTGGTGGTGATGGAGTTCGGCACCTTGCTGACCCAGGGCACCCCCGCTGAAATTCAAGCCAGTCCGGCCGTGCGTGCGGCCTACCTCGGAACGGAACACTAATATGTCGACCCCTTTACTCAAAGTCACCGACCTGCGCGCAGGCTACGGCAAAGCCGAAGTGCTGCACGGGCTGAGCCTGGAAGCCGCCAAAGGCAGCGTGATCACCGTCATCGGCCCCAATGGTGCGGGCAAGTCCACCTTGCTGAATGCGCTGATGGGCCTGATCCCGGGCAAAGGCTTGATTGAATTTGATGGCCAGTCCATCAACGAACTGACCTTGGAAGAACGCGTGATGCAAGGTATTGCTTTGGTGCCCGAAAAGCGCGAACTGTTCAGCACCATGAGCGTGGAAGACAACCTCGTGTTGGGCGGTTACCGCCAAATGCGCCTGGGCAATGCGCAATGGCGCGACCGCCTGGCCGATGTGTTTGATCTGTTTCCGCGCTTGAAGGAACGTCGCCTGCAGGAGGCCGGCACGCTGTCGGGCGGTGAGCGCCAAATGTTGGCCGTGGGCCGCTCGTTGATGTCACGTCCAGCGCTGTTGATGCTGGACGAGCCCAGCCTGGGCCTGGCACCGCTGATCGTCAAAGAGATTTTCTCGATCATCGAGACCCTGCGTCAAATTGGCGTAACCATTGTGTTGGTCGAGCAAAACGCGCGTGCAGCGCTGGCAGTGGCCGACCATGGCTATGTGCTGGAGATGGGCGAGATCGGTCTGCATGGCGACGCCGCCGATCTGGCGCAAGACTCCCGCGTGATCGACACCTATCTCGGTGCCGCCAAGAAGTAAACCCCAAAATTGAGCATGAACGCCTACCAACCCCGCACCGATGACATGCAGTTTGTTTTGTCACGCGTCTTGAACGCGCCCGCCCAACTGCAAGCACTGAGCGCCTTTGCCGAGGTGGACACCGAGTTGATGCAGCAGGTGCTGGACGAAGCAGGCAAGTTTGTGGGCGAAGTGATCGCTCCTTTGAGCCGAGATGGCGACGAGATCGGTGCGCAATACAAAGACGGCGCGGTCACCATGCCGCCCGGCTTCAAAGCGGCTTATCAAACGTTCTGGCAATCGGGCTGGCCGGCGCTGGCCTCCAGCTCTGAAGATGGAGGCCAAGGCCTGCCGGCTGTGCTCGAAGCCATGCTGTACGAAATGCTGTCGGCCGCCAACCACGGCTGGACCATGGCGCCCGGTCTGCTGCATGGTGCCTACGAATGCATCAAGCACCACGCCAGCAACGAGCTTAAAGCGCAGTATTTGGAAAAGGTGGCCACCGGTGAATGGCTGGCCACCATGTGCCTTACCGAACCCCACGCGGGCTCGGACCTGGGCCTGGTTGCCACCCGTGCCCGGCCGCAAGCCGATGGCAGCTATGCCCTGAGCGGCACGAAAATTTTCATCTCGGGCGGCGAACACGACCTGACCGACAACATCGTGCACTTGGTCTTGGCGCGCCTGCCCAATGCGCCGCCGGGGCCCAAAGGCTTGTCGTTGTTTCTGGTTCCCAAGTTTTACCCGGACGGTCAGCGCAGCCATGCCTACTGCGACCGCATTGAAGAAAAAATGGGCCTGCACGGCAGCCCTACCTGCGTGATGCGCTTTGATGAAGCCACTGGCTGGATCATTGGCGAACCCGGCAAAGGCTTGGGTGCGATGTTCGTGATGATGAACGCCGCCCGCCTGCATGTGGCGTTGCAAGGCATTGGCCTGCTGGACGCGGCTTGGCAAAAGGCCGACGCCTACTCACAAGAGCGCCGCCAGATGCGCGCGCCGGGTCGAGGAAAGAGTGCCGGCGAAGCGGACCTGATTGCCGAGCACCCTGCCATGCGCCGCATTCTCGATACGCAGCGCGCCTGGGTCGATGCCGGCCGCGTATTGGCCTACCGCACCGCGCTCGAACTCGACATGATCAAGCATAGCCAAGACGCCGAGCAACAAGCCGCTGCGCAGCGCTGGTGTGCGCTGGTCACGCCGGTCATGAAGTCCATCTTCACCCACCAGGCCTTTCACGGCGGCAGCGACTGCCTGCAAGTGTTAGGTGGCCACGGCTATGTGCGTGAATGGGGCATTGAACAAATCGTGCGCGATGCCCGCGTGGCCATGATCTACGAAGGCACGAACGAGATTCAGGCAATCGACCTCTTGGTGCGCAAGGTGTTGGCCGATGGCGGCAACGGCATGAGCACTTTGCTGGGCAGCTTGAACACCGCTCAACGCCCGACACCTCCCGCCGCTCTGCAACGCCAACTGCGCCTGCACGAGCTCACGCAGAAGATCGTGCAAGCGGCGCCGCGTGATGCGGCCTTGCCTTACCGCTTGGCCGACGATTATTTGCGCGCCGTGGGTCTGGTCTTGATGGACTGGGCATGGCAAAGCATTGAAGCCGCATTGACTGACGATATGACCGACTGCGCGAGCCGCTGGCGCGCCCCAGCAGCGGCGCTGCAACACTGGGTCTTGCCCGAGTTCGACATGCGCTGCGCGATCATCCACGCCCAGTGCCAAGCGGTCTGAAGATGGCTGGCGCCAAGAAGACTCCGCCGTCAGCCGCTGTGGAGCAGGTCGACACCCGCTACCTGCAAACCCTGCTGGGCTACAACGCACGCCGCGCTGCGCTGTCCATCATTGGCGTTTTCTTGGAGCGCTTGGCGGTGTACGGTTTGAAGCCGGTGGACTTTTCGGTCATGTCGGTGATTCACCACAACCCCGGCGTGACGTCCCGCCAGCTGTGCGCCACGCTGTCTATCTTGCCGCCGAATTTGGTCGGGATGATTCAGTCGCTGGAGTCGCGCGGCTTGATCGAACGCCAACCCCACCCCACCGACGGTCGCGCCGTGGGTTTGCACCCCACCGCCAAAGGCGTGTCGCTCATGCAACAAGCAGAGGCTACCGCCTCTGAGCTGGAAATCGATGCAAGCTCTAAACTCACGACCAGTCAGCGCCAAACGCTGGTCCAATTGTTGCAAAGAATTTACCTTTGACGCGTGACACCGAGCGCGGCAGAACACACACACCGGAGACGCCGCGATGAACCCCACCACTGCCAACCACAGCGCTTTGCCCCACGATGCGGCCCATGCCACGCTGATCGGTCGCCTCTGGCTGCCCGGCACCGGCCCAGTGCTGGTGCGCGTCACGCCTGAAGGCGTATATGACCTGTCGACGCTGGCCCTCACATGCAGCGACTTGCTGGAAGTCGAAGGGGCCGCCGCCCAAGTGCAGGCGCACCAAGGCGCGTGGCTGGGCGACACCCCCAGCTTGTTGCAAGCTAGCGATGGCGCCAGCTTAGACACACCGCACTTTTTGGCCCCCTGCGACCTGCAAGCCATCAAGGCCGCGGGCGTGACTTTTGTCGCCAGCATGCTGGAGAGGGTCATTGAAGAACAAGCCCGCGGCGACGCCAGCAAAGCCGAGGCGGTGCGCCAAGCCGTGGTGGCCGTGATTGGCGACAACCTGCGCCAAGTTAAGCCCGGCTCGGCGCAAGCTGCGCAGCTCAAAGAAGTCCTGCTTGCGCAAGGCATGTGGTCGCAGTACCTGGAGGTCGGCATTGGGCCAGACGCCGAAATTTTCACCAAGTCCCAGCCGCTGAGCGCGGTGGGCACGGGTGCCCAAGTGGGCCTGCACCCCGGCAGCCATTGGAACAACCCCGAACCCGAAATCGTGCTGGCTGCCAACTCCCGCGGCGAGGTGGTCGGCGCTACACTGGGCAACGATGTAAATTTGCGCGACTTTGAAGGCCGCAGCGCCCTGCTGCTGGGCAAAGCCAAAGACAACAACGCCAGCTGCGCCATCGGCCCTTTCATCCGTTTGTTTGATGCGCATTTCAGCCTTGACGACGTGCGACAAGCCGATCTGCACATGGTGGTGACCGGCCCAGACGGCTTTGTCATGGAAGGCGCCAGCTCCATCAGCCAGATCAGCCGCGACCCGTTGGACTTGGCCGCGCAAGCCATGGGCCCATACCACCAATACCCCGACGGCATGATGCTTTTCTTGGGCACCATGTTCGCCCCCACCCAAGACCGCCACGGCCCCGGTCAGGGTTTTACCCACGTGGTGGGTGACACCGTAGCCGTGTCCACTCCGCAACTGGGCACCTTGTTCAACCGCGTCACCACCAGCGACCTGGCCGCCCCATGGACTTATGGCATGCGCGCGCTGATGCGCGACCTGGCACGCAGAAAACCGTGAAGGCCTGACGACTTCCAACCAGGCGGGGCTCCTCACCCGCCCCCAGCCGGCCCAATGGCATAATCTTGCGCTGTCTACAAGGCTCCGTGTCGGGGCCTTTGTTTTGTTTACATTCCCCTCTTTCAAGGACACCCCATGAACACCACCGCGACCGGCCTGCAATACAACGATACCGCAGTGGGCGAAGGCGATGAGGCTAAAAAAGGCCAAAGCGTGACCGTGCATTACACCGGCTGGTTGTTCAATGACGGTGAAAAAGGCGCGAAATTTGACTCCAGCCTCGACCGTCGTGACCCCTTTGTCTTCTCTTTGGGCGCTGGCATGGTCATTCGCGGCTGGGACGAAGGCGTGGCCGGCATGAAAGTGGGCGGCGAGCGCACCTTGATCATTCCCGCCGAGCTGGGCTATGGCGCCCGCGGCGCTGGTGGCGTGATTCCACCGAATGCAACCCTGCAGTTTGACGTGCAGTTGTTGGCCGTCAAATAAGGCCCAACGCTGCCCGGGGTCCAGAGGACTCTTGAAAACCCCCATTCGCCCCCCAACTAGGGGCGAAGTTACTTAAGAAACCGCGATCCAGCGGACATTTGCCATGTCAGACCACCCATCCAACGCCTCACCCTCCATGTCCCAAACCGCCACGCAAGCGGTCAGCCCCGAGGAACTTGGAACCGCCGCAGCGGCCCAGGTGTCCACCGACCCCTTGGCCGACGCCCACGCCGAACTGGTGAACCTGAAAGCCCAAAACGCCGACTTGGCCGACCAGTACCTGCGCGCCCAGGCCGATGTGCAAAACGCCCGCCGCCGCGCTGACGACGAAATCACCAAGGCGCGCAAGTTCGCCGTGGAAGGTTTCGCCGACAGCCTGCTGCCCGTGCTGGACAGCCTGGAAGCCGGCTTGGCCATTCCCAATGTGACCATCGAGCAGATTCGCGAAGGCTCTGAGGCCACCCTGCGCCAGCTCAAAAGCGCGCTGGAGCGCAACAAAGTGGCCGAAATCAACCCCATCGCCGGCACCAAATTTGACCCGCACCACCACCAAGCCATCAGCGTGGTGCCTGCTGAGCAAGAAGCCAATACCGTGGTCACGGTGCTCCAAAAAGGCTATTTGATCGCCGACCGCGTGCTGCGCCCGGCCTTGGTGACGGTCACCGCACCCAAATAAAAACCTTTTTTGCTGTAAGGGTGTCTTGAAAACCAAGAACCCACCCTTACCTCTCACACATCTGTTTAATTTTTAGAGATTTTGGAGTATCAAATGGGAAGAATCATCGGTATTGACTTGGGCACCACCAACTCGTGCGTGGCCATCATGGAAGGCAACAC
>CANGDZ010000002.1 GCA_947452785.1 Comamonadaceae bacterium
TGCTTTGTGCAGGCGCAAAGCGTCCCAGAACGATTCAAAGCCATCTGCCAAAGTTGTCATGGTGAAGGTGGGGTCAGCACCATAGCGTTAACGCCATCCTTGGCCGGCCAGCCTTCGTTCTATGCTGTGACTCAACTCTTCTTATTTCGTGAAGGACGGCGCAATAACCCTTTGATGACGGCCATGGCCAAAGACATGACCGACAGTGATTTGCGCGCATTTTCCGAATACATTGGCAAGTTGCCATCGCCCCCGGCTACCTCCATGGAAGGACTGGTGGCACAACGCATGAGTCGAGGGGCCACCCTGGTCCAAGAACACCGTTGTGCATCGTGTCACGGTGCTGATTTTTCAGGGGGCAAACAAGTCGCACGACTAGCCAATCAGCGTGAAGACTACTTGCTACAAACCTTGATGGGGTTTCAATCGGGGGAACGACTGGGCTACACCACCGCCATGAACGAAACTTTGGTCGGCATAACCGCTGAGGGTTTGCAAGACATAGCTTATTACTTGGCGAATGCTCCGAGGGCTAAGCCTTGACGCATTGAAAATTTACTCAATAAACACAAAACCTTGAGAGTATTTTTATTTGGTATTGAAAAATATTGCCAAGTAGTGAGACTTGCTGGATGCGCTTTAGCCATGGCAGATATGAAAATCTAAAAGATTAGTCTCATTATTTATCGTCATTTCGAGTCATATCTGCAGGTCAATATTCTCTAAAAATAAAAAATTTAAATGAAAAAAATCTATTGGATGGGCATCTTGGGTTTGCTTAGCGGTGCGGTGCAAGCTCAAAATACAGAAGAAGTGACGGTGCAAAGCGGCAGACTTACGCAAAAGCAATTTGACGCGCCGGCTTCGTTACGGGTGATTGAGGGCGATGCGATCCGCAACGCTGGCGCGCAGGTGAACTTGTCGGAAGCGTTGGCGCAGGCCCCTGGCGTGGTGGCACTCAACCGCAACAACTACGCCCAGGATGTTCAGATTTCGATTCGTGGGTTTGGCGCGCGCTCGGCCTTTGGTTTGCGTGGCATTCGCCTCATCACCGATGGCATCCCCGCCACCACGCCCGACGGTCAAGGCCAAGCCTCCACTGTGAGCCTGACTTCGGCTGCGCGTATTGAAGTCTTGACCGGCCCTTTGGCCCAGCTTTACGGCAACTCGGCCGGTGGGGTGATTCAAACCTTCACCCGTGAAGCCGGCGCCCAGCCCGAAGCTCAGGTCTCGAGCACCATGGGCAATTACGGATTGCGCCGCAATGACGTCCAACTGAGTGGTCGCACCGGCCATGTAGGCATCGTCGCGGACTACAGCACCTTTGACATCTCTGGGTACAGGACCAACAGCGCAGCGCAGCGTAAGCAATTCAATGCCGTGGTCACCACCCAGCTGCAAGACGCCACACGACTTAAAGTGATCGCTAACCTGTTTGACATGCCCCAAGCCCAAGACGCGCTTGGCCTGACAGCTGCGCAACTGAAAGCGGATCCAACGCAGGCCGGAACTGGCGCTGTTTCTAATCGAACCCGTAAATCGGTCAAGCAAAACCAAGTGGGCGCGGTCTTGGATCACAACTTCGGCAACGATTTAGAGATGCAGTGGCGTGTGTACACCGGCACTCGCGAGAACACGCAATACCAAGCCAGCGCGACCTGGGTCGGTTTGAGTCGTGATTTTTACGGACTGGGCGGGCAGATCAAAGGCAAGGTCCGTGACGCAGCCAACGGCCCCATGGATTGGGTGGTGGGCTTTGATGCAGATCAATCGACTGAGCGCCGCCAAGGCGGTGCGTCCGTGGGGGCTGAAAAATCGGGGAGCCTCACGCGCAATGAACTGAACCAAGCCGGGAACAACGATGCTTTTGGGCAACTGAACTGGCACTGGACCGATGCCCAAGGGCACAACCCCTTCACCTTCACCACGGGCGTAAGGCGCAGCCAGGTGCAGTTACAAAATACCGATGACATCGGGACGGGTACAGGCAAAGTCAACTACGCAGCCACCATCCCGGTCTTGGGAGCGACTTGGCATGCGTTGAACACGCTCAATGTGTATGCGAACTGGGGTCAGGGTTTTGAAACGCCGACCTTGGCCGAGGCGGCCTACACCGTGCAGAACAGCGTCATCAAAAGCTTATTCAATTCCAATTTGCTGGCATCGCGCAGCCAGCACAGCGAAGTGGGCTTGAAATGGACGCCCACACCGGCCACCCGCCTCGATGCAGCCTTCTTTCATATCGGGACAGACAACGAGATCGTCACTCTGCTCAGTAGTGGGGGCAAGACGGCCTACAAGAACGCAGCCAAGACCCAACGTGATGGCGCCGAGTTGGCTTTGAAAAACGACTGGACTCCGCAGTGGCGCACGCAGTTGTCTATGGCTTGGTTGCGTGCGGTCTACGCCTCTGACTTCACGTCAGGGACCAATACCATCACCTCGGGAAAACGGATGCCGGGCATTCCCGATCAGCAACTGTTTGCGTCGGTGCAATGGGCGGACCAGGGCTTTGCTGCCGCAACTAATCCTCGCCCACTGGGATGGTCGGCTTCTGCAGATTGGATCGCACGCTCCAACTTTTGGGGGGATGATTTGAATAGCGCTGACGCACGCATGGCCGGCTTTGGACAAGTGAATTTGCGCGTGCGCCACCGTCAACTCTGGGGCCCTGTGCGTGCCGAATTGTGGGCCGGCGTTGATAACGTGATGGACAAACAAACCGTCGGTTCGGTCATTGTCAATCAGGCTGCAAAGCAATATTTCGAGCCCGGTTTGCCGCGCAATGCGATGGTGGGTGCCTCGCTATTCATACCACTCTGAGCACACTTCGTTTCGATCAAAAGAAACGCTTTTGAATGAAGGCATTCTGCGTTGGCTCATACATCTAAAGCTTAGTCCACGGGCCACGCTGAGGGACAAGGATTGAAAACATGGAATAGTTAAAAAGCACCAATCGATGTGTACAGCAAGTCTGGACGGTTCCTTAGAAGCAGACTTACCCACTGCCAGGTCATTGCTTGCCCAACTCCATCAGCATACGGGTCATCAAATACAAACGTGGCACGATCGAATCCACCTCAATGTATTCGTCCTTGGCGTGATAACCCCATCCCGCTAATCCGAAGCTTTCTATGACCGCAGCCTTGTCTGAGCGTGCTGCAAATGCCGCATCGGTTGCGCCTCCCGTCATGGGAACGATGTCCAATTTTCGGTCTAGCTCCTGGTAAATGGCTTGCGCCTTTTCTGCCAATGCCCTGGCTTTGGTGCCGCCCTGGTACGGGGGTCGGCCACCGAGCAGAGTCACGCGGGTTTCTGTTTCGGGAATTAGCTTTTGGGTATTGACCATGTTTTGCAGGCTAGCTTGCAATTTTTCTGCAGCCCCTGGCAAAGTAGTTCGCACATCGGCAGATGCCAACGCTTTATCTGGGATTTGATTGCGTACCGTGCCCGACTGTGAAATGGTCCAATTAAGTTGCACGCCAGGAATGCCTTTGTAGACATCGCGGGTTTGCACAATCTGATGACTCAGTTCGACCAAGGCGTTGCGGCCTAAATCGGGGGCGGCCCCAGCATGAGAGGTGCGTCCAGTCACTTGCATATCCATGCGCGTAGCTCCACTGGCCCCCAAAAGTACCGCTTCGTTTTTTGCAATTGATTTGGCCGCCGTGGGCTCGCATGACAACACCACATCATGTTGATCGGCCAATTGGGAGATGAGTTCCCCCGAGCCGATAGAGCCTACTTCTTCATCAGGATTGAACATCACGGTGATTTGGCCATAGTCTTTCCAGCCCCGTTCTTTAAGGATGGCCAGGCTGTGCAGAATCACTGCGATGCCTCCTTTGTCGTCCGCAATGCCGGGGCCATAGATTCGATTGCCATCGACCTTGTAACCCTGCGTATTCAGAATGCCTGATTGATACACCGTGTCCATGTGGGCTTGCAGCATGAATTTTTTCTGGCCGCTGCCTTGTAATTTGCCAACCACAATGTCAGCGCCTGCGCCGGAGGTTGTTTTGTGGCGCTCTGTGACAAAGCCCAATGCTTTCAGCCGCGACTCTACCAAATTCGCCATTTGTGCCAAGCCCTTCAAGTCTGCGCTACCCGACTCGATCATCACCATTTGACGCAGACTCTCAATCAACTCAGTCTGTGCTTTCTCTGCGGCTGTTTTAAGGGCGAAGTCTGTGGCTGCATGTGCCAAAGGTGTCCACAAACAGATCGAAGAGAGAAGAAGAGCGAATGGAAATACAGTGCCAATTTTCAACATACCTAGCCCGATCTTTCGCGTAAATTGATAGACGATAAAAACAGCCCCCCCAAGCTCAAGCACCCACCCTTGGATGCTCGGCGCTAAGAGTCAGGGCGCCCTATTCACATGCAGTCCCACTGGTGCTCCCGCGTTAACGCTGAAAGGAAATGACATGGGTTGTGCATCATAGGTGTTGCTGAACGCAAGGATCCCTGCATGGATATGGTCATCATCGTCATTGTGTGAACCCATCTGGCCTTGCACATTCATCTCTGCAGCGTAAATATTTCCGGCACCGGCCTGCGCAGTGAGCTGAAATCGCGTTTTTTGGGCACGTGCGCAGGTATTCAGAACACGCATTGCCCGGTCAACAACAGCCTGACCACTCACGAAGGGGTTGGAACCAGGTGCAGCGGTTGTGCGCGCCTTGAGCTTAGCCACCGTGCCGTCGTAGCCGGGATGATTACTCAAAGGAACGTCGATGCCCCATTTCGATGAAAGCTCACGGATACGCTCGGTTTGTGCGATGTAGCCGTCCAGACGCCCCATGTCACGGCCAAAGTTGAATGAAGTGCCACCCCAGATCATGGCCTTGTGCGCTCGGCCGCCGTCGCGCACGTCGAACACTGGGGTAATGGTGCCCAAGGTATGGCCAGGCGTGATCATGAAACGCACCGTGATGTCTCCTAAAGTGAGGGTTTCACCATCACGCACAGCAATGTCGCGCTTGGGTGGACGGTCCCACAGCTTGGAGTCAAACTCCAGACCGGTTTCCATCATCTGCCAATCGATTTCGCTGGCTACGATGCGGGCACCGTAACGCTCGGCGATCATCTGCGCGCCACCGTAATGGTCGCCGTGCCCATGTGTGACAAGTACATAGCGAATCTGCGCCGGATCCAGCCCCAGGCGATGCATGCCGCCCTCAATAAGATCGGCAGCCTCTTTCGCGTTATTCAGCGCATCGATCAGGATCAAACCTTCGCTCGTCTTCAGCACCCAGGCGCTGACCCAAGCCGAGCCCACATAGTAAAGATTGTCGAAAGCTTGTCCGGGTTCGGGTGGTGGTTGGTTGATGAGTTTGGCCAGCATCTCGTCCATGGCGGGGCTGGGCGCAGCCCGGACGGCAGGCTGGGGATTGCAGACGGGCATGAGAAACTTCAAGTCCTCACCAGCGATTCGCCGGGCATCCTCCACATACTGGTCTACCGTGACTTGTGACGGGGTGAAAGTGCTGCAGGCGACTAACGCGGCCAAGGCCACGCCACCAACGAGTGCCGATCGAATCATGTTTTGTCTCCAATTTTTTTCTTGTCATGTTCAGGTGTTCAGACTGTGTGTCCTCACCTGCGCAATTCAGTTTAACGGAATCCTTCTGACTCTGTGTATTGACTCAAGGAGTGTTGGTACCGCCTCAAACACGAAGTCAACCACGCACAAATGAAAACGCATGTACTCATTAAGGCTAGAGCCGATGCGATGCATTAAAGCCGCAGCGCCAATGTGCTGCGCAGCCTTCATTGACGGACCCGCGTGTGCCGCACCGGGGCTGTGACTTGGGTGTCATTCGGCCTTGATGTTGGCTTCCTTGATGACCTTGCCCCACTTTGCATATTCGCTCTTGATCTTATCGACGGTCTGCGCGGGCGTCAGGAATTCCGCGTCGCAACCCAGCTGCCTGTACTGCTCCTGCAGGCTTTTATCCTCTCCCGCCTTGAGCAGCGCCTGTGACAGGCGCGCAACCAACTCCGGCGCCATACCGGCCGGACCCATCAGCTCGAACCAACCGGTGGAATCAAAACCCTTGTAGCCGAGCTCTTCCATGGTCGGCACATCAGGAAAGGCGCCTGAACGTTTTGGCGACGTCACCGCCAGGGCGCGCACCTTGCCGGACTTGTAGGGACCCACCGCCGCCGTCAGTGAGGAAAATAGCATTGGCACTTGGTTGCCCATCAGGTCGGTCATCGCCGGTGCGCCGCCCTTGTAAGGAATGTGCAGCAGGTTCACGCCGGTGAAACTCTTTAACAGCTCGCCGGAAAAGTGGTGCGGACCGGCAACGCCCGAGGTGCCGTAGCTCCATTTTTCAGGTTCCTTTTTCGCCGCTGCCACCACGTCGGCCACGCTCTTGAATGGCGAGGAAGGATGCACCACCAAGACGCTACCGGTGCTGCAAACATGACCGATGTGGGTGAACGAGTTGAGCTGGTGGTACCCCACTTTGGTCAGGTGTGGCGCGGTGGTGAAGGGCCCGCCATCGGCAAAATAAAGCGTGTAACCGTCCGGCGGCACCTTGCTGATGAACTCCGCCGCCACGCCGCCGGCGGTGCCTGGCTTAGGTTCTACGATGATGGCTTGCCCCAGTAGCGGCTCGAGCACACGCATGAGCGGGCGGGCGGCAGCATCCGCCGCGCCGCCGGCGGTGTAGCCCAGCACCACACGGATAGGTTTATTGGGGTAACCCTGAGCGTGGGCCTGTGTGGTCCACGCCGCTGCAAGGGCCAGCGCAATGGCGGTTATTCGCTTGATCATCGTGTGTCTCCGATTTGGTTCAGGGATAGGCAATTTAAAACAGGAATCTCGTTTTGAATTGTCTACCTAAAGGGGAACCTTACGGTGTCGCGCGTTTTTGGTTTCGGTGATGAGGGCTCCAGCGCGGCCTGCCACAAAAAGGGGGATGCGCCCCACCCTATGAGACAAGTCATCGAGCCTGTGAGAGCCGCGGATCAGTCGACGCGCACCACCAGCTTGCCAAGGTGCTGGTTACCTTGCATGCACTGCTGCGCGGCCGGCAGGTCGTCCAGTGCGAACACCTGGTCGACCAAGGGCGTCACGCGGCCATCCGTCACCATGGGCAGCAGATCGCGCTCCAGCGCCTGCGCCGCGGCGATGCGGTGCGACATATTGCGCATCTTGTTGGACACGCCGAACAGTTGCAGCCGCTTGCTGTGCAGCGCGCCGAGGTCTATGCGCGCTTCGACCTGGCCGTCGACATATCCCACCGTGGCCAGACGCGCCTGGAAACCCATCGATTCGACGCACGCGGCAAAGACACTGCCGCCGACGTTGTTCACCACCAGGTCCACGCCCTGGTTTTGGGTGGCCTGCATGACGGCGGGGACGAAGTCGGGCGCGCGGGTGTGCAACGCCACATCGAGGCCCAGCGCCTTCAGGCGTTCGAGTTTTTCCATCGAGCCAGAAGTGCCAATCACACGCGCACCCAGGGCCTTTCCTACCTGCAGCGCCGCCACGCCGACGCCCGATGAGATCCCGGCCACCAGCAGCCATTCGCCTGCAGCCAGCCGGCCCTGCGCCATCAAGGCTTCATACACGGTGAGGAACACCACCGTCGTCGCGGCCGCCTGTTCCCAAGTGAGGCGCTGGGGGGCTGCGAAAATTTCATCGGCCGTCATGCAGCCGTGTTCGGCGAAGGCGCCGTCGCAGCGGCCCATGACGCGGTCACCCACCTTCCAGCGGGTGACGCCTGCGCCCAGCGCGGTCACTTCGCCCGCTGCCTCGAAACCCGCCGGTCGTGCCGCCGCCGCAGTGTGCAGGCCGTGGCCCGCAATGAACTCGCCGCGATTGAGCGCCGCGGCGCGGATGCGAATGCCCACCTGCCCGGGCCCGGGTTGCGGAACGGGTACGTCGCGCAACTCCAGCGACATCACATTGTCAGCCGTACGGATCCACCATGATTTCATGTCATCTCCTATTCGCGGGGAATCTTAGCATCGCGAATGACGCGCACCCAGCGATCAATATCCGCGCGCAGCTCGGCCCCGAAGTCGTCGCCAATGCTTGGTTCCACGTCGTAGCCAGCGTTGCGCAGCTTGTTCAGCAGCTCGGGGTCACGCAGCACCTGGGCGGACGCCTGCTGCAGCCGCGTGATGATGGACCGCGGAACGGCAGCAGGCGCCACCACGCCGTACCAGACTTCGTAGCGCTGACCGATAAAGCCTGATTCGCCCAGCGTCGGCACATCGGGCGCCTGCGCAGAGCGCTTATTGCCGGTGACGGCCAGGCCGCGCAGCCGACCGGAGTTGAAGTGCGGCACCATCGGCGACAAGGTGGAGATGATGAAGTCCACCTGTCCGCCCACCGCATCCGCCGTTGCCGGCGCCGACCCCTTGTAAGGGATGTTGGTGAACTTCGCCCCGGTTTGCATCGCGATCAACTGCCCGAACAGGTGCGGCCCGGTGCCGACGCCGGGTGACGCGTAGTTGAGGTTCTTGGTACGGCCCAAGGCGATCAGTTCCTGAATCGTCTTCACCCCGAGCCCGGGGTGCACTGCGATGGCGGCGGCATTGCTCGCCACCTTCGCGATCGGTACGAAGTCCTTGAGCGAGTCGTAGCGGATCTCCTTGAACATCAGCGGGTTGGTGGCCAGGAACTCGTTGGCGAAAAGCAGGGTGTAACCGTCGGTGGGCGCGCGCGCCACCAATTCGGCGCCGATGTTGCCGCTGGCGCCCGGCTTGTTGTCGATCAGCACCGGTTGCCCCAGCAACGTAGACAGCTTCTCACCGTATGTGCGCGCAGCCATGTCGGCGCCGCCGCCCGGCGGGAACGGCACCACCAGCTTGATCGGACGATCGGGCCAGGTCTGGGCCGAGGCGCCGAGTGCCATGGCGGCAAGGGCCAGCAACAGAACACGGAGGCTGCGACGAAAAATCTGGGACTGCATCGTGGGTCTCCTGTGAGCGCTTGCGCTCAGCACCGGGATTTTCTCGTGGCGAAGAGATAAAAAATTGAACTACGCGAATTAATTATGGCACTGATTGTGGGACACCAAGAGCCTGTGAGCAGACCCGATTTGAGTCGCATCCTATCGACTCGATGGGCGCGAGAAGAGTCATTAGACGTTCGTCATCGAAAGTCTCACAGGGGCCTGAAGCCGGAATTGAACTCTACCGGTCGGCCGGTTGGATCCGCCGGCTAAACCTGTCCCAACCGAAAAACGGCAATGTTCAGTGACTTTCCGGATCTTTCAGTAGCCGGCGCAAAACCTTGCCGGCCCCGGTGGCCGGCAGCGCATCGATGAAGCGAATTTCGCGAGGTGCTTTGTAAGTCGACATGTTCGCGCGCGCCCACTCGATCAAAGCCTCAGCGCTCACCTCTTGACCTGGCTTTTTCACAATGAAGGCCCGAATCACTTCCCCCTTGGACGGATCGGGGATGCCGATGACCGCCGCTTGCGCCACCGCGGGATGCTTGATGAGGATGGTCTCCACCTCCTCAGGAAACACGGCATAGCCTGAGACTTTGATCATCTCTTTGAACCGACCGGTAAAGGTCAGGTAGCCGTCGGCATCCATGTGGCCCACATCACCCGTGTGCACCCAACCATTTCGCAGGGTCTGGGCTGTGGCCTCGGGTTTGCGCCAATAGCCCTTGAAATTGCCAATGCTGCGCAACACGATCTCGCCGGGCTGGCCTACGGGCATGGGTGCCCCACTCTGCGGGTCAAGGATGCGGATTTCGTTGCCGGGGATGGCCTTGCCGTGCGCGCCCCAACGAATGGCATCCGAAGGCATATAGGTGTCTACCGTGTGCGTCTCAGACAAACCATAAGCGGCCTCAAACGAAGTGCAATTGGGCGCGTATTCACGCCATTGCTGCGCCAATGATTCTGTGAAGGTAATGCCAAAACTGGTCACCGGATTCATGCGCAAACTCGACAAGTCAAAGTCGTGTGCGTGGGGCAATTGCATCACCGCCACGTTCATCGGCGCAATGCTGTACCACCAAGTGACCCTATGTTTTGCAATGGCCTGCGCCGTGGCCAAGGGGTCAAAGCGGTACAGCAGCACCGAAGTCGCTCCGGCATAAACCGTGACGTTGATGCCCATCAGCATGCCTGCGATGTGATACAGCGGCGCAATGGCCAACAGCACGTCTTCGGGTTGCACGCCATTGCAGTTGGCGGCGGCGGCGCTTTTGTACAGCGCATTACGGTAACTAAGCATGGCCCCTTTGGGCAGCCCGGTCGTGCCTGAGGTGTAAGTCATCAGCGCCACATCGTCCATGTCCAGCACCACGTTTGGGCAAGATGCGCCGCTGCGCGTCACCGCCAAGAAGTCTTCTGCTTGAGCGGGCCATGTGCAATTTTGGCCGCGCATAGCCAACAGTTCTGGTGGAATATCGATGCTGGGCTGATCGGGCAATAGTTCAGCATAGCGCACGACAAAAACATGTTCTATCGCAGTCTGGTCAAGTACGTTTTGCACCACATCCAGCAAGGTGTCTGCCGCCACAATGACGCGTGCCTGCAAGTCACTGAGTTGGTATTGCAGTTCATGCTCTTTGAACAAGGGGCCACACGGGCACACAATGGCACCCAGCTTCTGGATGCCAAAGTGCGCCATGATGTACTGCGGGCAGTTGCTCATGAACAAGGCAATAGGATCGCCTTTTTGGACACCGAGCTCAGCCAAGCGCGCTGCAAAAGCATCGCTGGCGCGATCGAGTTCGGCATAGCTGATTTCTTGGCCATACCAAATATAGGCCACATGCTCAGGCTGCTGGCGCGCGTGCTGGCGAAGATACTCGTGCAGAGGCACATCAGGATGGGAAGCGGCTTGCATCACGGACGTGCCATCTTGCACTCGGTGCCTTGCGCAAGCTCATTGCCGGTGTAAACCGCTTCGGTGCGGAAGCCATAATTGGTTCCCTCCCAGCCGGTCTTGACCCACTTGCCATCCACCGGTGCGATCGTGTTGACAACCTGGGGCAATAAGAGCTGATGGTCTTCTGCGCGCATCCGCACCGGACCCACCACCGAATCGAACACCAAATCTTCCATCGCCTTGGCCACTTTCACGCTATCGGTGCTGCCTGCTTTTTTCAGGGCTGCAGCCAAGATGCGCGGGGTGAATTCAATGCGAGGCGCCAGAAAATCAGCCCCTGTTTTTGCTTTGTAAGCCTTGGCCAGCGCATCGACTTTGGGCACCTCGGCTTGGCCGGGGTGCCATTCAGCCACCCAGGTGAGCTTGCCGAGCTTGGCTTGCGACACGGCCAGCACGGTACCTGGAATCGAGCCGGCACTGTGGTTCAGGTAGCGCGCGTCGTAGCCAGCGTCGCCTGCAGCCTTGATCAGCAAGGTCATGTCTTGCCCCCAATTGCCAGAGATGATGGTATCGGCATTGGCCGCTTTCATCTTGGCGACGTAAGGGGCGAAATCCTTGACCCGACCAATGGCGTGGAGATCGGAACCCACGAATTTCACATCGGGCCTGGCCAGCCCGACCAACTCCTGTCCGTAGCGTGCCCATTGTTTGCCATGCGCATAGTCTTGATTGAACAGATACACGTTTTTGATGCTGGGCTCTCGCTTGGCGAAATTGGCCAAGGCCTTCATCTTCATGGCCGTATTGGCTTCAAATTGGAAATGCCAAAAGCTGCAGGACTTGCCTGTCAAATCGGGATCAATTGACGAATGGTTCAGCACCAGCACCGCACGCTCAGGATTGCGCTCGTTGTAACGTGAGGCGGCGGCGATCAAGGCGGCCACCACGGTTGAACCCGATCCCCCCGTGACAATGGCCCGCGCGCCCTGGTCGATGGCCGAAGTCAAAGCACTTTGACTTTCTTGGGCCGAGAGCTTACTGTCAAATTGCAACAACTCGAACTTCATGCCGTTGGGAGCACCACCCTTGGCATTCAGGTCTTGCACAGCGTATTGCAAATGGCTGAGCATCAACTGCCCCACATTGGCGAAGGGCCCGCTCAAGGGGTCGATGTAGGCAATTTTGTAGGTATTGTCTTGCGCCATCGCACCGCCCGCCGTCAATGCCATGGCCATGGTCATCGACAAATATTTCAATTTTTGCTTCATGTGTGTCCCCTTTTGTTTCTGATTTGCAGAACAGATAGTGCGGTCATCTGGCCCCTATTGGCTGCTGCTTTGGTGACACCTCTGGGATCATGGCGCCTGCGCGAGTTAAGACCCGCGACAATGACCGACTCTCCTATCTGTGAAATCCTTTAAAGCCGCCTAGCCCATGCCACACCCACCATCTGCATCAGGGGTCATCTTCTGGTTCCGAAACGATCTGCGACTGCACGATCAACTCGCCTTGCAACACGCCATCGCACTGGCTAACGAGCGGCAAACATGGCTGATGACGGTGTATGTGCATGACAGCGCTTTGAAACAAGTCACACCCTGGGGTTTTGCCAGAGCGGGTGAACATCGTTTGGCGTGGACGGCCATGGCGGTGAAAGACGTGGCCGATCAACTCATGGGCCTGGGCAGTCGGCTCTTGCAGCTGGAGGGCGACCCCTGCGTGGTGCTGGAGAACTTGATCCATCTGTTGGATAACCCGATGCTGATCTGCGAAGACATTGCCGCGCCTGAAGAACAAGCGCAAGTGCAGCGTTTGAAGGCGCGCGGAGTCATCGTTCAGGCGGTCTGGCAATCCACTTTGTTCGCCCCCGAGCAACTGCCATTTCCACCCCAAAAAGTTCCCGACCCGTTCACGACTTTTCGCCACGCGGTGGAGAGTCAATCGGACCAAGTTCACGCGCCCCTGCCCTGCGTGCAGAATTTACCGCAACGGCCTTTCTTACATTCTTCGGCAAGTGAATGGGACCGGGACTTGGCCTCGTTGACGGCCATCGGTCAAGCGCAGGCGCCCTGCCCCATGACCGACTCGCGCTCGGCCTTTCCATGGTCACGCCCAGAATTTGGCGTGGGCGAACGTGCAGCCTTGGCACACCTGGCGCAATACTGCCGCCGGGGCCTGCCGCACAGCTACAAAACTACGCGCAATGGTTTGTATGGCGTCGACTACTCGACCAAGTGGTCACCCTGGTTGGCCACGGGGGCGCTCTCGCCCAGGCAGGCATGGGCAGCGATCCAATCCTTTGAGGCAGCACAGGGTGCGAACGACAGCACCTATTGGATCGGGTTTGAACTGCTCTGGCGCGACCATTTCAGATGGTTGCACCACAAGCACGGGCGCTGCCTGTACCGGCGAACAGGCCTGTCTGCTGCGCCACTGCCGGCCTCCACGCACAGCGCAGACCAGTTTGACCGATGGCGCCAGGCCCAAACCGGGCAAGACTTCATCGATGCTGGCATGCGCGAACTCAATGCGACCGGCTATGTGTCCAACCGCTTGCGACAAAACCTGGCCAGCTACCTTATTCACGACCTGGGCTGCGACTGGCGCGCAGGCGCAGCGTGGTTTGAAGCCCAGTTGATTGACTACGACGTCTACAGCAACCAAGGCAACTGGTTGTACCTGAGTGGCCGAGGCACAGATCCGCGAGGCTCTAGGCGCTTTAACCCCGAGAAACAAGCTAAAGACTATGACGCAGACGCACGCTATCGCACCCTGTGGGGGGCAGAAAAACCCTGACGAAAACATGTCAGTTTTACGGCGCAGTTCTTGCTCTTATAAGCACATCATGCCAAAAGCCGACAGGGGAAATTCATGTCCATCTACAACATCTCTACGCAAGGTTCCTACGCCGCCAACTTTCAACTCAAGCAACAAAATTGGAATAAACTTTTTTCAGCCTTGAAAGCCGGAGATTTGGCCACTGCGCAAAATGCCTATGCAGCTTTAGGCTTGCCACCGATCGCAAAGAGCAACACCAGCCCAATGGGACGTATGTATCAGGCATTGCACTCAGAAAATTTGGCCGCAGCACAAAAGGCGGCCTTAGACATGCAACCCCAAAATAACAGCAAAGCAATGTCACCCACCGCGCCGGCAAGCAAATCATCGACACCTTCCAGCGTGCAAAGTAATGCAGCCGCCGCATTAGTCAATGCCAGTAAAACTGCACAGCAGTCAAGTCTTTTGAAATTCATGGGCTTGGGCAACAATGTAAATACGGCTGCTTAAACTTGGGGTTCAGGTCCGCATGTGCAGTGTCTAGGGCGTCTTCAATAGCGCTGGAAAACCATTGCGTCCGGGAAATTCTGGCGCCAACTCTCGGGCATTCGGCATCTTGACCCAGAGTCGCAACATCTTGCGATTGCGCTCATGCACCCCGTGGTCTTCAAACTCGTTGCGTGAATGCAAAACCGCATAGTTGTTGGCAAACTGCAAATCACCAGGCTCCAACATCATGCACAGGCGGAACTCTTGCCTGTGCATGATTTCATCAAACAGGTCCAGCGCTTCGATCTCCACTTTGGAAAGTGGCAAGTGGCGAACCTCGTGCCCCAGTTCAATGTACTGACGCAAATAGCGGCAACTGAGCTTGCCTTGATGGTGGCTGAAAATGGGCGACAAACTGGGCAAGTCTTCACACAGATGAGAGAAGTACCAAGTTCTGTAATACAGCCCCAAATACTCCGGATGATTTTTTAAAATTTCGTTGTAGATGGCCGCCACACTCACCAGACTGCTCAAGCCGCCCTGTTTGGCTTTGCGTATGCACAGCAAGCCGACGACATCGGAAGGATCTGAGTGGTAAGGCAAATACAAATTCGTCTCGTACACGCGGGTTGTTTTTTGAGTGGCATCGCCCACGTTCATGACCAGGCCCAACAAGTCCCCTCTGGGATTTTGCCGAACAGGAATCCCCATGTGCAGGCCAATGCCGTAGTACATGATGTGGATGTCTTCTTCGCTGTACCGGTCAACAGGCAAACCGCGCAACACCAAAAAACCGCGACCGTTTTCAAGTTCCACGCTGTGCTGCTTTAAATCCAACACATTGTCAGCCAGCGGAAAATCGTCTTTGAGAAAGTGGGGGAAACTCAGCCCCTTGGACTTGACATGCGCTACGGCCGCTTCCAGTTGGGCAATGGCGGCATCGGTGAGGAGATGCATCCACGAGGTGTCGCCCTTCAATTGCGCCCCCCTCCATGCCGCTGGGCCAAGAATGGGGGATTTCATCATCAAACTCATCACCATCTCCATTTTGCAATTCCGCGATTACCCGTTCACGAACACCGTGCGACGCCATGAAGCCTCTAGGGTACCCTTGAATTTTGCGCCACCATGGATGAGCGGCTCATTATTCTTCGCAGCGGTGCGATCCTTTCGTCAATGACATCATTCAACGCTGGCCGTCATGAACAGACACCTTCTCTTGGGTTAAACCGCCCAATCGAGAGTGCACGCGACCCCCGGTACCCATCACCAAGGCAAACAAAATTTCATTAGGGCGAGGGGCATCTTGAATGCCGACTTCGATGCTGTTGAAATGACTGCGCACGTAACTGGCATGGATGTAATGCACAGGAACCATCAATCGGTAACCAGCATTGGCCACCGCTTTACTGGCGGGCACCATGGCCTTAGGTTCACCCAGAATGGCGCGCATGGCCCAGCCACCGGCCTCGTGCCAGACAGCACCGTGCTCCATTTCGCCATTCACACCCACGATCGCTGCTTTGCTGTAGACCTCGATGTTGTCTTTTCCGAGTGTGTCCACCAACTCCTGAGCCAACAAGGTGCCCAAGGTTCGCAATTCAGCCATGAAGGGCATGAGATCGGGCTCATACCTGCCGGCATAAGGGTTTTTGATCACGGCACAGGCGGCAGCCAGTTTCAGCGGTTTGTCTGCAACCGGCCCTCCCTCGTGGTACGTGGTTTCAATCGTCAAGCTGCGTTTGCGAATTTCAATGAGTGACATGGGGTATCCGTTTGTTAAGTTGCTTTATTGCTTGGGTATTTTGGCTTCACTGACCACCTGTTCAGCATAGAGGTCCTGAAGAAGAAGTGAATAAAAAAATTCATACGCATTGTTTTGCTTGATGCGCAAAGGCAGCCAAAACATTGTTCTGCGTGCTTGAAATATGTTCAGCCAGTAACACGGCGGCCGTTTCGACATCGCGACGAAGTACCGCCTTCATCAAGGCGCGGTGTTCTTCATCCTTCTTTTTGGAGACCGTCCTGTTGCGTGCCGCAAAGTGACGGTATCGCTCCGCTTGGTCAAACAGACTCATGCTCCAGGCCAATTGGCGCTCCGAGGGGCAAGCCGCAATCAAGGCCCTGTGAAAGCCCCTGTGACGCTGACTCCAATCCGCGTCCAGAACGACAGGCCCCTGCGGGAGCCGGGATTCAATCTTTTCTAAGCGGTGAAATGAAGCCACGATATGGGCCTCCCAAGCGTCATCACCCAAGCGGATGGATTCGCGCAATGCAGGTATGTCGAGCATCAAACGCATCTTCGTGATGTCGGCGAGATCATCTGGCGAAATGGCGGTGACGCGAAAACCTCGTCGCTCATCCGACCTGACCAAACCCTCTTGAACTAAACGGTTCAACGCTTCGCGCAGTGGGCTGCTGGAAAAGCCATAAAGCGTTTGCAGCGCATCCACCTTGAGCTTGCTTTCAGGCGAATGGCGACCCGAAAGCACGTCTTGGCGAAGGACATGAAAGGCTTGCTCAGAAAGTGTGGTGACGGGGTCCTCTTTGTGCATAATTTATGTATTGTGCATAAAATTTTAATTGTGCACACGGGTAAAAACCCTCATCAAACGTGCATGGCGTGTCCTGTGATTTGCGAGCGATCGACTCGACTGGTGTGAAGAAGCAGTGACTCCAACAAAATGCAAAACCCCGCATAATGAACCACCGCCTTGGGAGATATTCATCATGATTGAAGAAAATATTGATATTCAAACGGCCCAGGGGGCCATGAACACATTTGTCGTGTTCCCCGAAGAGGACGGCCCCCACCCCGTGGTATTTTTTTACATGGATGCCCCTGGGAAACGCGAAGAGTTGCATGACATGGCCCGCAGGTTGGCGAGCGTCGGTTATTTCGTGGTGCTGCCTAATCTCTACTACCGACGCAGCCGCGACTTTTATCTCAAAGAGCGCACGCCCGAAGCCTTGGCATTGATGTTCAGCCACATGGATGCCTTGAACGCCCAGACCACCCAAATGGACACGCAAGCCTTGTTGAATTTTGTGGATCGCCATGCCATGGCCGATCAGACCCGTATCGGGGCTGTGGGTTATTGCATGAGTGGCCCCTTCGTCATGTGGGCCGCAGCCCAATTCTCCGATCGTTTCCAAAGCATCGCTTCCATTCACGGGGCCAACATGGCAAGCGCTGAACCTGACTCACCTCATTTGATGGCACCTCAATTGCATTGCGAGTGCTACTTTGCCTGCGCTGAAATTGACAAGTGGGCACCGCCTGCAGACATTCAAAAATTAGAGGCTTCACTTTTGGCCGCCAAAGTGAATCACCGCATTGAGTGGTATCCCCAAGTTGAGCATGGGTTCGTATTTCCAAAAAGGGAAGGCATTTACAACGCGGCCGCAGCGGAGCGCCACTGGGAACGTTTGTTCAGTCTGTTCCATCGAACTTTGAAAAACCAGTGAACCTGGCGCCATCCAGGCTCAGTGAGAAAGCGGGACACTGCTGATCCCAAGCGTGAATCACGATTCCCGGTGCGGTGGAATTTCCAGTGCCTCGTAAAGAGAGATGATTTCTTTGCGTATTCGGGCGAAGTAATGCGCATAGGCCAGACTGGCACAAAGACCACAACTGGCACACAGGGCCAGCGCATTGGGGCTGCCGATGTCGTGCGCAATCCAACCGGAGAAAAGAGCGCCCAGAGGCGACACGCCCAAAAAGGACATCACATACAGCGCAGCGACACGACCGCGTAACTCATCCGGAACCATGCTCTGAAGGACCGTATTGGTCGACGCCGCGGTGAGCATCATGCACAGCGCTGAAATGAAAAGCATAGGAACAGCCAGCCACAATGAAGTGGCCTGTGAAAAAGCGATCAAGGCCAGACTGGCGACACCCGCACTCCAACCTATCACTTTGAACAAACCGCGGATATGGGTTCGGGACGCCAAATACAGCATGCCGCACACGGCCCCTAAACCCGCAGAGCTGTAAAGCAAGCCCAGCGTTTTAGAGTCGCCATGAAAGCGTTCACTGGCAAACCAAGGCATGAGTGCACCATAAGAATGCAAGCAAAAACTGCTGACTGCCAACAGCACCAAGGCACAACGACTCGGGAAGAAACCATAGGCATAGCTGAGCCCCACCATCAACTGCCGGACCAAGCCGGTACCAACATGACGCACTTGGTGAGGCTCAATTCGCGTCGCATACAGCGCAGCCAATACGGCAAAGCGCATGACCGAATTCATAACAAAACTCCAAACTTCACCAAAGGCCGCAGTCACCAAGCCGCCCAACATGGGGCCAATGAACCGGGCGCCATTCATCACGGTGGAGTTCAGCGCAATGGCATTGGTGAGTTGCTGCCGATGGGGCAAGAGTTTGGAAATCAAGGCCTGCCGAGCAGGCGCATCAAAGGCATTGCCAATGCCCAAAACCAAATTACCCAGCACCAGATGCCCAGCTTCAATGTGACCGCTGGCGATCAACACCAGCATGACCAATGATTGCAACATGGCCAAAATATTGGTCGCATACAACACCCGACGCACATCCCAGCGGTCAATCAAAACCCCGGCAAAAGGCGTAATCACAAGAAGTGGGATTTGCAACGTAAAGGCCGACAAACCCAACAGCCAAGTGGAGCCTGAAAGTCGATAGACCAACCAACTGGTCGCAATGAGTTGCACCCAATTGCCAATTTGTGAAGTGCCTTGCCCAATCAGAAACAATCGAAAATTCCGGTGCTCAAGGGCACGCAGACTGTTCGGTAACTTCATGTGGAAAATCCTAGGCAAATGCAATTCGATGGGGTTTTCATTTTAGGGCGCGCGATAGATTTTGACCGCCTGATGGATGGTCGAATCAACCTTCAGCTGTCACGCTGCGGACTGCCCTTTCCGCATTTGTGCCAGTCAAATGGGGTACTTGATTAAATTGGAAAGCTTTCACCATGCCCTCCATCTGGCAAAAATCTGTCTCCGTTGAGATCCTGACCCGCAACCACCTGAACACGGCACCAGGCCTCTTGGGTATTGAATTTTTGGAAGTGGGCGATGATTTTTTACGCGCACGCGTCCCGGTTGATCACCGCACCCGTCAGCCGTTTGGCATCTTGCATGGTGGCGTTTCGGTGGTGCTGGCTGAAACCCTGGGTTCTTGTGGAGCAGCTTACTCGGCACCGCCTGAGCATCGCGCGGTGGGTTTGGACATCAATGCCAACCACATCAAAGCCACCAGTGAGGGATGGGTGACCGGCATTGCCCGTCCCGTGCACAGGGGACGAACCACACACGTGTGGCACATTGACATGCACAACGATGCAGGTGAATTGACCTGCGTTTCGCGCATCACCATGGCGATATTGGCCCCCAAAAATTAAGCCACGCGGACCCGGCCCTGCGGGGCTTGGAATTAGGCGAAGCCTATAAAGAAAAATAAGTCAAATAATTTGAAAGTATTCAAACCTGAATTTGTATTGTTTTTTAAATTGAAACCATGTCTAATGAATTTTTTCACGTGCGATTAATTTTTGTCCTGATGATTTAGGAGAGCAAATTGCAAGTCACCGACACCCGAGACCCGAATTATTTTCATAAAGTGGTTGATTGTCAGTGGGCTTGCCCTGCTCACACCCCGGTTCCAGAGTACATCCGGTTGATAGGGCAAGGCAAATACACCGATGCGTACATGGTCAACTGGACGTCGAATGTGTTTCCAGGGATTTTGGGTCGCACCTGTGACCGACCTTGCGAGCCAGCTTGTCGCAGATCGCGCGTCGAAAAAAACAATGGCGAAAAACCTGAGCCCGTTGCCATCTGCCGTCTCAAACGCGTCGCAGCAGACTATAAAGATGACATCTCAGACCGCATGCCGACGATTGCCGCATTCAATGGCAAAAAAATAGCGTGCATTGGCGCCGGCCCGGCATCGCTCACCTTGGCAAGGGACTTGGCGCCGCTCGGTTACCACGTCACCATTTTTGATGGCGAGAAAAAAGCAGGCGGATTCATTCGATCACAAATACCCAAATTCAGATTGCCTGAGTCTGTGATTGATGAAGAGACTGGTTACATCCTGAATATGGGGGTTGATTTCAAAAGCGGTCAGCGCATTGACTCTATGAAATCCCTGATGGGCATGGGATTTGATGCCATTTTTGTCGGCAGTGGCGCCCCACGCGGAAGAGATCTGGATATTCCAGGAAGAGAACAAGCCAAACTGAACATTCACATCGGCATCGATTGGTTGGCCTCGGTCTCTTTTGGTCACATCACCGAGGTCGGTAAAAAAGTGGTTGTTCTTGGCGGTGGCAACACCGCGATGGACTGCTGCCGTTCAGCCTTGAGGCTTGGAAGCAACGACGTGAAGGTTATCGTGCGCAGTGGCTTTGATGAAATGAAGGCCTCGCCCTGGGAAAAAGAAGACGCCATTCACGAAGGCATTCCCATCATCAACTTCCATGTGCCCAAAACTTTTGTGCATACAGATGGCAAATTAACGGGGATGACTTTTGAAGTGGTCAAGGCGGTTTGGGATGAGAAAGGACGGCGCAAACTGGTCCCCACAGGCGAGCCCGATGCGCACTTTGAATGCGATACCGTTTTATTGGCTGTGGGCCAAGAAAATGCCTTTCAGTGGATTGAAGATGATTGCGGTATTCAGATGAATGAGTGGGGCCTTCCCGTTCTAAATGAAAAGACATTTCAATCTTCTGTCGAGCACATTTATTTTGGCGGCGATTCTGCATGGGGCCCCAAAAACATCATCACGGCCGTAGCGCATGGACACGAAGCAGCGGTGTCCATTGATCTGTTTCTCCAGTGCCAAGACGTGGCCATTCGCCCGGACCCCATGACGAATTTGATGTCGCAAAAAATGGGCATTCACGAGTGGAGTTACCACAACGATGTGTCCAACGACACGCGGTTTAAGGTGCCATGGGCGAATGCAGAAAAAGCCCTGGCCAGTATTCGCGTTGAAGTGGAACTGGGCTTTGATGCCGCGACTGCGTTCAAAGAATCGCACAGGTGCCTGAACTGTGATGTGCAAACTGTATTCACCACTGAAACTTGTATCGAGTGTGACGCCTGTGTCGACATCTGCCCCATGGACAGCCTCACGATCACCCAAGGCGGTGATGAGGCCGACTTACGAGGCCGACTGAAAGCACCGGCCACCAATTTGACGCAAGATTTGTATGTGTCAACGACCTTGAAATCCGGAAGAATCATGGTCAAAGACGAAGACGTTTGCTTGCACTGTGGACTGTGCGCCGAACGCTGTCCCACCGGAGCGTGGGACATGCAGAAATTTCTGCTCAACACCGCCAAAGCGGGCTGTTCAGTTGACTCCAAACCAGGCATCGCCAAAACCGCGGAGGTCTCATGAAAAATACAGAGGCAGTCAACGACTTCGTCATTAAATTTGCCAACGTCAACGGGTCAGGTTCAGCATCTGCCAATGAGTTGTTTGCCAAGTCCATCTTGCGTATGGGCGTACCTGTCAGCCCGCGCAATATTTTCCCAAGCAATATTCAAGGACTACCGACTTGGTACGAGGTACGCGTTTCAGAAACAGGCTACCTGGGACGACGTGGCGGCATTGACATGATGGTGGCCATGAATCCCCAAACCTGGGATGCCGATCTGGCAGAAATTTCACCCGGTGGCTACCTTTTTTACGACTCAACCCGTTCTATTCCTGCATCCAAATTTCGCGATGATCTTTGTGTCATTGGTGTTCCCCTGACAGAAATCAGCAACACCAATTACACCGACCCACGGCAACGCCAACTCTTCAAGAACATTATTTACATTGGCGCACTGTCGGTGCTTTTGAATGTCGACCCCAATGAAATCACCAAGCTCTTTGCAGAGCAGTACAAGGGCAAAGAGCAACTGCTCAACTCCAACATCCGAGCCCTGAATCTGGGCCGTAATTACGTACTCCAACATCTGCCCCACCCTATTGGATTGCAAGTCAAGCACGCAGATGCGGTGGGCAAGCAAATATTCACAGATGGCAACAGCGCCGCAGCGTTGGGCTGTGTGTATGGCGGGGCCACGGTCGCGGCCTGGTACCCAATCACGCCTTCTTCATCAGTGGCGGAAGCATTTCAGAAATACTGTGAGAAATTCAGAATCGATCCGAATACCCGCCAGAATCAATTCGCCATTGTGCAAGCAGAAGACGAGTTGGCATCGATTGGCATGGTCGTGGGTGCGGGTTGGAACGGGGCTCGGGCCTTCACTACAACATCGGGGCCTGGGGTTTCGCTGATGACCGAGTTCATTGGCTTGGCCTATTTTGCAGAAATCCCAATCACTATCATCAATGTCCAGCGGGGCGGCCCCTCCACAGGAATGCCCACCCGTACGCAACAATCGGACTTGATTTCATGTGCCTATGCGTCTCATGGTGACACCAAGCATGTCTTGCTGTTCCCGATGGACCCCTATGAATGCTTTGAACATTCGGCCACTGCCTTGGACTTGGCCGACCGCTTGCAAACGCCGATCTTTGTCATGACCGATTTGGACATTGGAATGAACCAACGTTTATGCGCCCCATTTGAATGGGATCCTGAACGCAAGTTTGACCAAGGCAAAGTGATGACAGCCGAGGAGCTCGAAGCCGGCAAAGACTTTGGGCGTTACAAGGACGTGGACGGCGACGGTATTCCTTGGCGAACACTGCCTGGCACCCATCCGACCAAAGGCAGTTTCTTCACTCGAGGCACCACCCGAGATCCCTATGCACGTTACTCAGAGCGCGGCCCGGACTACATCTACAACATGGAGCGGTTGATACGCAAGTTCAAAACAGCGGCCACCATCGTTCCTCAACCCCTTCTCAGACCCTCCCCGGAAAAAACGCCCTTTGGTGTGATTTACTTTGGATCCACCACGCCCGCGATGAACGAGGCATTTGATGTGCTGAACGCAGAAAGTTTATGGCTCGATGGCTTGCGCCTGCGCGCATTTCCGTTTCCGGACTCGGTTGCAGAGTTCATTCATAAGCACCAACAGGTTTTTGTGGTTGAGCAAAACAGAGATGCGCAAATGCACACCCTGCTGGCGACTGAACTCGAATTGGACGGTACCGCCTTGATCAAAATTTTGCACTACGACGGCACGCCCATCACCGCGCGCTTCATTGCCGATGCGATTCGCAAGCATCTGAACAAAGCCAAACAAAATCAACCCCAAGCACATCAGGAATTGACGGCATGACCTACATCACCAAACCTGCACTGCACCATCCCACCCTGGGGTTGAACAAAGTCGGATACACCCGGAGAGACTACGAGGGACGCGTATCCACCTTGTGCGCGGGGTGCGGTCACGACTCCATCTCAGCAGCCATCATTCAAGCCTGCTGGGAGCTCGACATCGAGCCACACCGCGTCGCCAAGCTTTCTGGCATTGGGTGCAGCTCCAAAACACCTGATTATTTTTTAGGCGCTTCACATGGATTCAATACAGTCCATGGCCGCATGCCGTCTGTGCTCACAGGGGCCAACTTGGCCAACCGGGACCTACTGTATTTAGGCGTCTCTGGCGATGGCGACTCGGCTTCCATTGGCCTGGGTCAGTTTGCCAATGCCATGCGCAGAGGGGTGCGCATGGCTTACATCGTTGAAAACAACGGGGTTTATGGTTTGACCAAAGGACAGTTTTCAGCCACAGCCGACAAGGGTTCCAAAAGCAAAAAAGGCGCCGTCAACAATGACAGCCCCATTGATTTGGTGGGAATGGCTTTGCAACTGGGCGCGACCTATGTTGCCAGAGGTTTTTCTGGCGATAAAGAGCAACTTGTTCCATTGATCAAAGGAGCCATAGGCCACGGGGGTGCGGCTTTCATCGATGTGATCAGTCCTTGTGTCGCTTTTAACAACCACAGCGGCAGCACCAAAAGCTACGACTATGTGCGCGAGCACAATGAATCAGTGAGCCGCATTGACTTCATTCCCCGTCGATCAGAAATCACAGCCGATTACGCCGAAGGTGACACCATCGAAGTCGAGCAACACGATGGCAGGATTTTGAAATTACGCAAATTGCATCAGGATTACGATCCCTGCAACCGGTATGCCGCGTTGAGCTATATGAACGAACACCATGAACGGGGTGAGGTTGTCACGGGGCTGCTGTATCTGGATCCGCACGCATTGGATTTGCATGCGTCACTCAATACCAGCCATAAACCGCTCAATACCTTAAGTGAAAGTGACTTATGCCCTAGCCTTGCAGCGCTTGAAAAAATCAATGCTTCATTGCGGTGACCTCCATTCAACGAGCCCTGCGAAACCCAGCCTCTGGCATTGTCAATGTCGTTTATTTCGCGGCGCCCATGACCCAGTGGTGCATACGTTGAAGTGTGCCCCACCACCCATCCGCACGGAGAATCCATTTCAGCGATGATGTGGGCTTTAACAACACCCAGGCACAGCATGCAATGGCTGAAAGCGTTGAATGTTGTCTCGTCCAGTTTGTCACCTTTTCAGCGACACCCAAGATGTTCCATGGTGCGTGAATGACTTGCACATGCTGCGCCAAGGATTCACGCAACAGAGAACTGCGCATCAAGAGACGCTGTTGGCGTAAGAAAAGATCCACGTTTTTCATCAAAATTCAGGGCTGCACACTATTCTGGTCTTTTTGGAGTTCACTCGTACTGGCGTTAAAAATACCGGAGGGACTTTTCAATCGCGTTCGCGACTGCTGGAGCAACACCATGCCAAGACCAAGGCACAGCGCGGAGACTGAGGCCATGGCAGCAAGTCGATATCCATCCCAAAACAACAGAACAATGAAGATGCAAAGCGACCCAAGACCCACGCTTAAAAAGATCATCGCGACTGCAGCCAAGCATATGCCATCGAATAATTTCCGCTTTTCCAGCTCTAATTCAGTCCCCAGCAGTTCTAGCCTGACTTGAACCAGTTCCAATGCAGTAGCAGCCCCTTTGCGCAATGAGGCAAAGAGTCCTACGCGGCGGTCATCATCACTCATACCCAACCCCATTCAGCGGCGACTGAGCAACAGACCAACGATCAAACCTACGCCCGTTGCAATGCCAACGGACTTCCATGGGTTCTCGTTCACATATTCATCCGTGGCATGTCCTGCTTCTTTCGCTTTTTCAACGGCAATATGTTGGAGGTGATGAAGTTCTTTGGTGGCTTGGTTCAAACGCAAAGTCATGCGCTCGCGAATCCCATTCGCCGCATCACCCACTTGATCTTCTGTCATTCGAAGTAACTCTTCGGTATCGTTAATGACAGTACGTAATTCGTTCAGTAATTTATCTTTGTCCGCCCATTGCATATGTGACATTTAAACCTCTGTATTTAGATTGCGAGTCAAATATACAAGTGCGACTTAAAGTGGGGGTTGATCCGTATCAAGATGACACGATTACGGGCTGGCTCCCATTGGAAAATTTCCGAGACCTCAATGGGCACATAGCTACTGCCATTTTCAAAGGTCTGAACACAAGCCAACATGTGCAATCCCTGCTTCGGTTGGCCTTGGTTAAACACGGAGATCCGTGCCGCACTTGAGGGCTATCCGGCCTCGGCCTTATTCAGGCTTCACGTCTGCGGTCTTGATGACCTTGGCCCATTTGACGATCTCATCGTCCAAAAATTTACCGGCTTGCTCTGGCGTACTGCCCACGGATTCAATACCCAGTGCCTCAAACCGCGCCTTCAATTCCGGCGAGCGGATGGCTTTGGCTGTTTCCTGAGACAATCGATTGACAATGTCGCGAGGTGTGGCGGCAGGCGCAAGGAACAAGACCCAGGTTGAGCCTTCCATCGCCGGTCCGCCGGCTTCCACCACCGTAGGGATTTCGGAGGCACCCAAGATGCGCTTGTTTGAAAATACAGCAATGGGCTTGATCTTGCCGCTGCGCACATGGGGCATCAAGGCGCTGGCGGTATCCGTCAGGACTTGCAGGCTGCCCCCCATTAAGTCACTCAAAGCGGGTGCCGTGCCTTTGTAGGGGACGTGCACCATGTCCGCACCGGTGACGTCTTTGAACAGCTCTTGAGTCAGATGGGCCGCAGCACCCACCCCAGAGGAACCAAAGGCCATTTTGCCCGGATTGGCCTTGGAGTAGGCCACCAGCTCTTTCACATCTTTGAAGGGCAAATTGTTATTGGCCACCATGACCAAAGGCGCAATGCCCACCAAAGACACGGGCGCGAAGCTTTTCACCACGTCATAGGGCAAGCGACCAGCATACAAAGTCGCATTGGCAGCGTGCGCGCCAATGACCGTCAAAAACGTGTAGCCGTCGGGCGCCGCACGGGCCACCAAGTCGGCGCCCAGAATCGAGTTGGCACCCGGTTTGTTTTCGACAACGATGTTCCAGCCCGTTTGTTCCTGAACCTTTTGAACCACCATGCGCGTCGCGTTGTCGGTGATGCCTCCGGGCGTGTAGGGAATGATCCACTTGATGGGCTTAGATGGCCAGTTTTGGGCACTGCTGAAGGGGGACCACATCATGGCCCCAACGACGGCCATGATTTTGAAAAAATGCGATGGAAACATGCTTTCTCCTCTGTCGTTATCGAGTCGATTCTGAAGGGTTCAGGGCATTTCGCGCTGCTGGCAACTTCAGCTGGCCGCCAAGTGATGCGGCGTGATCAGGTACTTGGTGCCGGTTGCGCGTTGGCCATACGCGGCAATGACGTCAAGATCCAAGGCCTGAGCCAAGGAAATTTGTTTTGAATAGGAGCTGGCAAAAGTGGTCTTGAGTTCGGCAGACACGCGCTCACGCAGCTTCTGTGCATCGGCTTCGCCTATCCGCTGCAAGAAGGGAAACAGCAGCCACCCGCCCATGCCCCAGGCAAAGCCAAAGTTGCGGCTGATTTCAGTAGGTCGCACGTCCAAGCCGCCATAGATGTACACCTGTTTGTGGGTGGTGGAGCCATAGCGGCTGTATACCGTGGCGGTGCGGTTCAGCGCCGTTTCCATACAGCTCAAAATTTGGCCAGCCAGTTGGCCGCCGCCGGTGGCGTCAAATGCAATGGTGGCCCCCGTCTCCACAAGCGCCTGGGTCAGGTCCGACATGAAGGTGGGCAAAGAGGTGTCGCACACAAAACGGGCGCCCATGCCTTTGAGGAGTGCCGCCTGCTCAGGTTTGCGCACGATGTTGACCAAATCGATACCGTCTTTGAGGCAGATGCGGTTGAGCATCTGGCCTAAGTTAGAGGCCGCCGCCGTGTGCACCAAGGCTTTGTGCCCTTCGCGGCGCATAGTTTCGACCATGCCTAAAGCGGTGAGCGGATTGACGAAAGAGGAGGCTCCATCCGCGGCTGTCGCGTCTGCGGCTAAGGCGATGCAGTTGGCAGCCTCCAAACAGCGGTACTGTGCGTACATGCCGCCGCCGATCATGGCCACGGTTTTACCCAGCAGCGCTTGCGCCGCGGGCGAAGACCCTGCGGCGACCACGGTGCCGGCCCCTTCGTTGCCCACGGCCAGGGACTGGTCCACCCGAGCCTGCATGCTCTTCATCAGCCGCTCAGGAATTTGCATGGCCACGACCGGATGGGTGGGCGTCCCCGACAGAACACTGCTGCTGATGTCAGCCGCTCCAAAAAGCAGGCCAATGTCGGAGGGGTTGATGGGCGTCGCCTCAACGCGCACCACGACTTCATGAGGTGCTGGCGTGGGGATGGGAACATCGACCAAAGACAGTTCCAATTCGCCGTTGGCTTTGACGAGGGAGCGCAATTGCAGTCCCGTGGTGGCATTGAGCATGACAATCTCCGATTAGTTTATTCATTCTGGCGTAGGCCAAGTCTCTCAGTGTGTATGAGCCAGCGGAAAGGGCTTGTCACGTTTGCGCAGAATTCAGTTGCCAATGGCCTTGGCCCGCGTGATTTTCGACTTCGCCATGACTTTGGCGTCACCAGCTCAGCCCTGGTCATTTAAGGGCATGCGCGTCATCGACGACGCGACCGAAGCGCAGTTTTACATGGTGTCGCTCAGGAATTGAAGCAGCAAGGCGTTGACCGCTTGCGCTTGTTCCTGTTGGACCCAGTGACCCGCACGGGCCAGAGTCGTGCAAAAGCGCATGTCGGTACAAGTCACTTGCATTCGCTCAAACGCACCGGGCGACTGGTAGATCCCCCAGTCGGAGGCCCCACCCACAAAGGCGCTGGGCACGGTGATGCGTTGCGCGCTGAATTGAGACAGCTTGATAAATTGATCCCGGTCCGTCGAGCAGCGGTACCACTGCAGTCCGCCCTGAAAGCCGCGCCGCGCATATTCACTGACGTAGACCGCCAGGTCTTCATCCGGCAACCAAGAGCAGCCCTGAAAGGCGGCTGCGGTGGGCATAAAGGGCGCCACCGCTTCGGGCATGGTGGCATGCAAAGGCATGACGTAGTAATGCGGCAAGCTGGCCAAGACCTCGGCTTTCCATGCCGCCAAGGGTGCAGGTTGATTGGGTGGCCAGTCCGCGCTTTTGACGTGGTAGTAGGCGCGCAAAAAATGGTGCAAACCTTGCGGGGCGTGCCACATTTCCATGTTGGTTTGGGGCTGTGCGTAGTACCACTGGTAATGCACCCGGCCAGGGGCGAGGTCATGCAAGGCATTGACTTCACGCGTCAAGGCTTCGTGCACTTGCGCAGCGGTGGCTTGATCAGGCGGCCCACCAAAAGGAGCGCTCATCATCACGACGCTGCGAAACACATCCGGCCTTGTCAATGCGCACCATGCGGCCACCGGCGAGCCGAAATCGTGACCGATCACGGCGTGGACATGACTGTGACCCAGTGCCTGCACCAGGGCCAGTGCGTCATCGACCAGATGCAACATGCCACTGGCGCGCCAGTCGCCTTCGTAGCGGTCATCGCTGCCGGTGGTTCGCCCATAGCCGCGCTGGTCCGGGGCGACCACATGAAACCCTGCTTGCGCCAGGGCCACGAGTTGATGCCGCCAGCTGTAGGCCAATTCTGGAAATCCATGCAACAACAGCACCAGCGGCTTGGGCGCTGCGCCAGCCGCCGGCTGTCCGGCTTCGAGCAAATGCATCTGCAAGCCCGTCGTGAGTTGAAGGGTTCGAGACTGAACACCCTCTGGCAGAGGCAGATTGGCAAGGGTGTGCATAAGTGAGGAGCCGATTTGGGCTAGTAGAAAAAGCTGTCAAACAATTCGCGTTTTGTGTCCTGCCCAATACGCATCACGCAGCACGCGTTTGTAGAGTTTGCCTGTGGGCAGTCGAGGCAGTTGGTCGGTAAAGTCAATCGAGCGTGGACACTTCATGTGGGCCAGATGTTGGGCACAAAATGCCATCAGCTCCTGAGCCAATTCAGCACTCGGCACCACGCCCGCTACGGGCTCAATCACGGCCTTGACCTCTTCGCCAAAGTCTTCATTGGGTATGCCAAAGACCGCTGCATCGGCCACCTTCGGGTGTGTGACCAACAGGTTTTCGCACTCTTGCGGATAGATATTGACGCCCCCGGAGATGATCATGAAGGTAGAGCGGTCGGTCAGGTAAAGAAAACCGTCATCGTCCACATAGCCCATATCACCCACAGTGCTCATGGTGCCGTCAGCCGAGCGCGATTCGGCGGTGCGCACCGAGTCGTTGAAGTACTCAAACGCAGCGCCGGACTTGAACCACACCTCGCCCGACTGGCCTTTGGGCAGCGACTGCATCTGTTCATCCAAGATGCTCAGTTCTCCAAACAAAACCCGTCCCACCGTACCGCGATGCGCCAGCCATTCAGCGGAGTCACAGGCGGCAAATCCCAGTCCCTCGGTCGCGCCGTAATACTCGTGAATGATAGGCCCCCACCATGCGATCATTTGGTCCTTGACGATCGCCGGGCAAGGCGCGGCAGCGTGAATCGCGATCTTCAGCGACGACAGATCGAATTGGCGTCGCTCGGCATCGGGCAACTTCAGCATCCGGCTGAACATGGTGGGCACCAGCTGGGAATGCGTCACCCGATAACGCTCGATCAGCATCAGGTATTGCTTGGGGTCGAAGTGCTCCATGATGATCGCGGTGCCGCCATTGCGAATCACCAAGCTCACGTTGGCCAAAGGGGCCGAGTGATACAAGGGTGCGGGCGACAAATACACCATATTCTCTTCGCAGTGCCACAGCTTGTTGAGAAAAGAAAAAAGTGGCATCAACGAACTGGGCGGCTGGTCTTCCAAAGGCCTGAGCACCCCCTTGGGGCGCCCCGTGGTCCCCGACGAATAGAGCATGGCATTGCCCAACGACTCATCACTGACGGGCGTACCGGGGAAACTGGCCACGGCTTCGGAAAAATCACGCCAGACCAAGCCACTGTTGCTGTCACTGGCCGGCAACGCCGAGTCGGCGTCCACCACCAAACACAGCTTGACTCGCGGGCAATCCAAGAGTGCTTTTTGCGCCACAGCCAGCCGAGACGCAGAAGTCACCATGACTTGTGACTCACTGTTGTTGACGATGTAAGCCACCTCCTGCGCCGTCAGAAATGAGTTGATGCAGGTGTAATACAAACCTGTGCGTTCTCCCGCCACACAAGATTCAATGAAGCGGTGGTTGTTCTCCATGAACACGGAGAAGTGGTCCAGCCGTTTCAGCCCCTGCCCGCGCAATAAGTGAGCGAGTCGGTTGCTGCGCTGCTCCAGTTCAGCATAAGTGACGGTCTCTTCAGTGGCCGCCATGATGAAAGCGGGTTTGTGACTGTTCTGAACTGCATGACGCCCTGGATACATGGCCTTGCCTTCGCAAAAGGATTGACGAACTTTGCCACCAATGTAACGGGGTAAAGAACTTTTGTAACTTGGGACAAACGCGTGCCCTGTACAGCTTGCGACAGGGGGGCAGGCGGCCGGCCTTCTGCGCGCGAACAGCACCCGCGTCCATGGCCTATTGGGTCAATCGCAAGTACAGTGCACAAGAGCTGCCAACCAGACGAAGGAGTTTTTGATGTCATTCAGCATTCAGCACGCCAATGAGGGCCCATTCAAGTACGACGGATTACGCCAGTATTTTGAATACCGAGATTTGGGTATCCACAAAGCGACAGAAGGCAAAGCGATCATGCATGTCATTCGTGCGCGCGAAGGTACCAACGCCACTGGCGAATGGCACCTGCACAAGATCTCATTGCAGGTAGTGTATGTACTCAAAGGCTGGGCCATTTTTGAGTATGAGGGACATGGACAACACAAGCTAGAAGCGGGCACCTGCGTCCACCAACCACCAGGCATTCGCCATCGAGAAATCGCACACTCAGAGGATTTAGAGCTCCTTGAAATTGTGCTGCCTGGCGATTTTGAAACTGTCTCTGTGGATGCCACGGTGAACCAGGAATGATCACGACATGAAAGAAAAGTGAAGACCTTAGGGCTTCACAAACTTCAGTGTCATCCGATCGCTCTCGCCGATGGACTGAAATTGAGACTTGTCCACTTCCTTGTTCACCAAATTGGGCGGCAACGCCCATACGCCGCCCACATGGTTGGCTGAGTCTTGAGGATTGGCATTGATCTCCGAACTCGCCTCCAATCTGAATCCTGATGCTGTTGCCATTTCAATGACATAGGCTTGATGTACATAGCCTGTGCTGCTGGTGGCATCCTGGGTTCGGTCGGCCGGGAGTCTGTGTTCGACAACACCCAACACCCCACCTTTTTTCAGGCTGCGAAATGCGCTGTCAAACACCGCACGCACGCCCAAATTGCCACTGGCCAGCCAGTTGTGAACATTGCGAAAAGTCAGCACCAAATCTGCACTGCCGGGCGCGGCGTAGTTAAGTTTTTCTACCGGTGCAAACACCCCCACGACGACCTTGTCATAACGCTGCGGGCTGGCCTTGAGTTTGGTTTGCAGCCGCTCTAGGCTCTTAACCGCTTCGGGTTTGGGCGATTGTGGATCATCGGCAGCCAAAATGAGTTGGCCTTTTTCACGCAAATACGGCGCCAATATTTCTGTGTACCACCCTCCTCCTGGACTGAGTTCGACCACCGTGCTGTTGGCTTGAATCGCAAAAAAACTCAATGTTTCATAAGGGTGACGCCAAGGGTCTCGTGCCACAAATGCGGGCGTTCGATCTGGGCTCGCGAGGGCTTGCTTGAGCGCTTCGTCAGCCAGCGCATTCCAAACCAAGCCCAAGCCCAAAATGGCAGTGCATACAAATTTCATGGCGTACATCGGTCCAAAGTGAATGGGGATGGTCCTATTCTGTAATAGAAACGGACAACGTGCTTAGTTGTAGGCCATTCCTGTCGCCACCGTAATCAAGCCAGACCTAATGAGGATTCCGTTTAGACTGACAAAATCAGTCAATCGGCGCCGCACAGCCTTGGCCATAAAAAAGGGATCTCCATGACCGTCCACAGTCGATACCCCCTCCTGTTCACGCCCTTGGATCTGGGCTTTACCCAAATCAAGAACCGTGTGCTCATGGGCTCCATGCATACGGGCCTGGAGGAAGCACAAGATGGCTTCGCGCGCTTGGCGGTCTATTACGCAGAACGCGCGCGCGGCGGGGTTGGCATGATCATCACCGGCGGCATTCCGCCCAATGCAGAGGCGGGCTATGGCTCCAAACTGTCGACGCCCGAAGAAGCGGCTGAGCACCACAAAATCACAGCGGCGGTTCACGCTGCTGACCCCGATGTCAAAATTTGCATGCAGATACTTCACATGGGCTCGCTGGCGCGCAATGCCCACTGCGTGGCCCCTTCGGCGGTGAAATCGCGCATTGGGGCTTTCAAGCCCAACGAACTGGATGAGGCCGGCATCGAAAAACAGCTGCAGGATTTTGCCCGGTGCGCCGCGCTGGCCCAGCAGGCCGGTTACGACGGTGTTGAAATCATCGGCTCAGCCGGCTATTTAATTTCCACCTTTTTGGTAGAAAAGACCAATTTGCGCAGCGACCAATGGGGCGGCTCTTATGAGAACCGCATGCGTTTTGCGGTCGAGGTGATTCGCAGAGTGCGTGCCGCGGTGGGCCTCAACTTCATGGTCATCTTTCGTATTGCCGCGATGGACATGCTCGACGGCGGGATGTCCTGGGACGAAGTCGTTGCACTGGCGCAGGCCATTGAGGCTGCAGGCGCAAACCTCATCAGCACCCACTTTTGTTGGCATGAAGCGCCCGTGCCCACCATCGCCACCATGGTGCCCCGCGCGGCCTTTACCCAAGTCACAGGCCGGCTGCGCAAAGCACTGAAAATTCCATTGATCACCAGCAACCGCATCAATATGCCGGAGGTCGCAGAATCTGTGCTGCAGTGCGGTGACGCCGACCTGGTCTCCATGGCGCGCCCCATGTTGGCCGACCCCGACATCGTCATCAAAGCCTGGGAAGGCCGCGAAGACGAAATCAACACTTGTATCGCCTGCAATCAAGCCTGCCTAGACCATACCTTTGGGGGTCATCGCCAGGTGAGCTGCTTGGTCAATCCGAGGGCCTGCCGCGAGACCCTGCTGAACTACCCACCGACCGAACGGCCCAAGCACATTGCCGTTATTGGCGCGGGTCCAGCAGGCTTGGCCTACGCCACGGTCGCCGCACAGCGGGGGCACCGTGTGACTTTGTTTGACGCCGCCTCGGAGATTGGTGGGCAATTTAACCTGGCCAAACGCATCCCGGGAAAAGAAGAGTTTTATGAAACCCTGCGTTACTACCAGCGAATGCTTACCAAGCACAAGGTCGCCCTGCGACTGAATACCAGAGTGGACATCGGGATGCTCGAAGCCGCGGGTTTTGATGAAATCATTGTGGCGACCGGCATTTCGCCGCGAGAGCCACAGCTGGAAGGCATCCAACACCCCATGGTCGTGAGTTATATCGATGCGATCTTGGGTCGCAAACCCATCGGGCAACGGGTGGCCATCTTGGGCGCTGGGGGCATCGGGTTTGATGTCGCCGAACTGCTGTCGCATTCAGGGCCTTCTGCGGCACTCAATAAGTCCGTATTCGCTCGGGAATGGGGCATCGATTTTGAAAATCACCCCCGTGGTGGCGTGACAGGCATAGCGCCGCTGTTGGCCACATCAGGACGTGACATTCACTTGCTACAACGCAAGACCACCCCCGTGGGCCACTCCTTGGGACGAACCACGGGCTGGACGCACCGACTGACCCTTACGCGGCGAGGCGTGCACATGGTCAACGGGGTTGAATACCTCAAGATCGATGACGCCGGCTTGCACGCGCGCGTCAATCAACAGGTCCGGCTTTTTGAAGTCGATACCGTAGTGGTGTGTGCCGGGCAACTGCCCTTACGCACTTTGTTTGATGATTTGCAGTCGCGGGGCATCCTCGCCACTTTGGTGGGCGGCGCATTTGAAGCCTCGGAACTGGATGCCAAGCGCGCCATTGAGCAAGCCAGTCAGTTGGCATCCGAAGTTTAAAGCCTCGACTCGCCATCCAACAATGCGGGAAATACACGGGAAATACACGGGAAACATACGGGGGAGAGGGGCCGTTGCACGGCATTGCCTTGTCACACTTTCTCAACACATAATGCATTGGGCTTCACGCTGCGCTGTCTTGTTTGAAAACCGAGGTGACAAGAGCGCATTTCGCGGTGGCCGTTCGCTTTCATCAGAACGATATACCCGCTAGGGGTAAGGAGTCAGCCATGCGCGATTACTTTGAGGCGAGCAAAAGCTTCTCCATCACAGCGCTCGAGAAGAGCATTCTTCAAGGCTCACTGTCCAAAGGTTTGAATGCATGTGTCGAATGCTGCGACCGATGGGCACATGACGACGCGATTGCGCTGGCGTGGTACGGCGCATCCGGCGAACACGTCACGGTGACTTTTGCACAAATGCGCGATGCCAGCGCACGCTTTGCGAATTACCTCACCAGTCAAGGTATTGGCGCTGGGGACGTTGTTGCCGGCCTCCTACCCCGAATTCCCGATCTGTTGACGGTTATCCTCGGCACTTGGCGCATTGGCGCAATTTACCAGCCTTTGTTTACTGCCTTTGGACCTGCGGCGGTCGAGAGCCGTGTCACCGCAAAAGGCGGCAGTCAAGCCAAACTGATCGTCACAGATAAGACCAACCGGCCAAAACTCGATGACGTGTCAGATTGCCCTCCCGTCCTGGTTGTAGGTCAAGGCTTTACAGAGATGCTGGCTCTGCAATCTAACCACTTTGAGCCCGTCATGATCAAGGGCGTGGACCCCTTCATCATGCTTTTCACATCAGGGACGACGGGCAAACCCAAGGGCGTGCGATACCCCTTGTCATTGCTGCTTCCCGTTGCCGCGTACATGCGTGATGCCGTCGACCTGCAGAAACAAGATGCTTATTGGAATGTGGCCGATCCCGGTTGGGCCTATGGCATGCTTTACGCCGTCGTAGGGCCACTTCTGCTGGGTCATGCAACGACTTTTTACGAAGGCGGATTCACGGTCGAATCGACGCTGCGCATCATGCTGGACCGAAAAATCACGAACCTGGCAGCCGCACCCACCGCCTACCGCATGCTGATGTCCGCAGGCGAAGAAGCTATGGCGCCCATTGCACATCAATTGCGTGTGGCCTCCAGCGCAGGCGAACCCCTCAACCCTGAAGTCATTCGCTGGGCTGAACGCGTCCTGCACTGTCCGCTGTGTGATCATTACGGCCAAACTGAAATTGCCATGATCATCAATAACCACCATGCGTTGATTCATGGCATCAAACTGGGCGCTGCAGGTCTTCCCATGCCCGGATTCAAGTTGGCCATTCTGGATGACGATCTCGTCGTACAGCCAGCAAATATGCCTGGCGTTTTAGCAGTCAGTATTTCGCAATCGCCCCTCTACACTTTCACGGGCTACTTTGAAGCCGAGACCCCCAGCCTGCGTGGCGATTGGTACATCACCGGCGACACCATGATGCAGGATGAGGACGGATACTTCTTCTTTGTCGGCCGCAATGACGACATCATCACATCGTCCGGGTATCGCATAGGCCCCTTTGACGTGGAGAGCGTCGTGATGGAGCACCCGGCCGTCGCAGAAGTTGCCGTCATCGGCAAGCCCGATCCTGTTCGCACCGAAATCGTGAAGGCGGTCATTGTGTTGAAGATGGGCATCGAGGGGACAGAAGCCTTGAAAGTGGAAATACAGCAGTTGGTGCGCCAGCGCTTGTCGACGCACGCCTATCCGCGGGAAATCGATTTCATCGCGTCCTTACCCAAAACACCCAGTGGCAAGATCCAGCGCTTCATTCTGCGCGGCAACGCTTGAGCGCAAAGTTTCTAGACTTTACCCGTGCACGACACCATTCCCCTCTTCCCGCTCTCGCAGGGCCTATTTCCTGATGGGCTGCTGCAGCTTCAAATTTTTGAAGTGCGCTACCTCGACCTCATCAAACGATGCCACCAACAACAGCACCCTTTTGGCGTGGCATGGATTCAACAAGGCAGCGAAGTTCAAGTGCCGGGCCAAGTGCCTAAGCTGCATCACGTGGGATGCTTGGCGCACATCAGAGAATTAGAGCAAGTGCAGCCCACATTTTTTCGCATAGTGTGCCAAGGCGGTTTGCGCTTTCAATTGCACGACGTGCAAGCAGGTCCCTATGGCGTGTGGCAAGGCAGCGTCACTTATCTGGCGCAAGATCTCGAAGTCGAAGTGCCGGTCGCATTGCAATCCCACGCTGACCGACTGGGCAAGGTCATCGCGTCGGCACAGCAGCAAGGTGTCATCGACAAGCTGCCCATCTTTGCCCCTTATCACCTAGACCAATGCGGGTGGCTGGCCAACCGCTATGCGGAGGCTATGCCCATCAGTGCTGAGCTCAAGCTGCAGCTCCTCGGGGAATTAGATCCTTTGCAACGGCTGGAATTTGTCACTCGCTTAATTAAAGAAACTTGAGCAGTCCTTACTCGACCTTGATGTTGGCGGCTTTGACCACCGCACCATAGCGAACCAGTTCTCGTTGCATGTCCTGACCAAATTTCTCGGCAGTGCCAGGACTGGCAGTAATGCCTAGAACGTTCAGACGTTCACGCGCCGCCGGGTCGTTCAACACCGCATTCAATTCGGTATTGAGTTTGTCCACAATCGCCTTAGGCGTTTTAGCGGGTGCTAACAAGCCTACCCACGAGTTGATATCGAAATCAGCGACGCCGTTCTCAATGAAAGTGGGCACATCAGGTAAAGAAGAAGCACGCTGTGCGCTGGATACGGCGACCGGGTGCAATTTTCCCGACTTAATGTGCTGAATGGCTCCCGCTACAGCGGTGTAGACCAAGGGAATGTTGCCGCCCAACACATCCGTCATGGCCTGCCCTCCCCCTTTGTAGGGAATGTGCGTGAGGTTTGCACCCGTACGCTGCTTGAGCAACTCGCCAGCAATGTGGGGCGTGCCCCCCGTGCCCGAGGTGCCAAAAGACAAACCACCTGCCTGCGTCTTAGATAAAGCGATCACCTCTTTCAGACTTTTGGCTGGCACACCGGGGTGCGACACCAGAATCAGGATGGCATCACCGATCTTTCCTATAGGCGCAAAGTCTTTGACCGTGTCAAAACCCACCTTGGGAAAAACATGCGGGTTGATGACCATGGTGCCATCAAATCCCAGCAACAAGGTGTAGCCATCAGGCTCTGAAGTCGCGACCAGTTGTGTGCCGATATTGCCGGAGGCCCCCGGCTTGTTGTCAACGATCACTTGCTGACCCAGACGCTTGGACAATAGCTCGGCGATCAAACGGCCGCTGGTGTCGGTTACGCCTCCGGGCGTAAACGGTACGACCAAGCGAATGGGCTTGGCGGGATAGACCGGTTGCGCGGCGACCGAACTGGCTCCCAGCGCCAACGCGCTGAAGGCACTGGCCATGAGGCCAGTGGTCAGCCAATTGAGCACCCAGTGGCGGCGTGGATTGGTTTTCAGTTTTTGCACCTTTGTCTCCTCTTTGTATGAATAGGCTTTGCCGAGAATTTAAAAAATCATTCGGTCTCGGCGTAGCGCTTTTCAAAAGCCCATACATCTTCAAAACCCATCAAACGAGTGAGATCGGCAAAGTCATACAACGGCGTCGGGCTGTTGGCAGACGAGCCGGTGTCCTTAAATTGTTGGTACACCTGCGTCATGGCATGCACACCGGCCAGCAAGGCGGTAACAGGGAAAATGGCAATCTTGTAGCCGAGCGCCTCCAGTTCGTCGCGGGTCAGCACCGGTGTGCGGCCTTTTTCAACCATGTTGGCCACCAGCGGCAAGTCAAAGCTCTGGCCAATACGGCGCATCTCTTCTTCGGACTCGGGTGACTCGACAAACAAGATGTCAGCACCAGCCTTGGCATACGCCTCGGCGCGGCGTAACGCCTCATCAAGGCCCAGCGTGGTGCGCGCATCTGTGCGCGCGATGATCAAGAAGTCTTTGGATTCGCGGGAATCTACGGCCACGCGAATCTTGCGCACCATGTCAGCCACCGGAATGACCCGCCGCCCCGGGGTGTGCCCACATTTCTTGGGGAACTCCTGGTCCTCGAGCTGAATGGCCGCGGCGCCTGCAGCCTCATAGCCCCGGAGGGTGTGGCGCATGTTGAGCAAACCGCCGTAGCCGGTGTCAGCATCCGCAATCAGTGGCGTTTGGGCCATCCCAGCCATGGCCGTCACACGGCCCACCATATCGCTGTAAGTTGCCAGGCCCGCATCTGGCAGGCCCATGTGAGAGGCAACGGTGCCATACCCCGTCATGTACAAGGCATCAAATCCGAAGCTGTCAGCAAGGCGCAAAGACACCATGTCAAAGACTCCGGGGGCAACCACCAAACCGGGTTGGTTTAAGCGCGCACGCAAGGCAGAGGTTTTTTTGGTCATGATGCAACCGTTGGTGAAGAATGTTTATATTGCGTGATTCAATTTATTCATTTCAGCAGAAGAAAACACCGTGGACTTGCGCCTTCGCGACAAGCAGGTTCTGATCTTTAACGGCCACGATGGCATTGGCCTCGCCTGAGCTCAAGCCTTTTTGGGAAAATATGCCAGAGTGAGGCACTTTTCGCGTGAAACAGACCACATGACTGATGCATGTTGGCTTCAATCAGTACAAACCCGATATTGCCGTTGGTGAAGCGGCATCAGGGAGTGGCAATAAATTAGACACGCAAAGAAAAAAGCACCGAGCATTTCTGCCAGGTGCTTGATTTCATTTGGGATTTTTGGTGGGCAGTGCAAGTTTCGAACTTGCGACCCCTGCAGTGTGAATGCAGTGCTCTACCCCTGAGCTAACCGCCCTAACGCTGTAAAGCGAAGATCCCAATTATGCCATAAAAAATCAGTGCGCCAGACTCGCGCCCAGATTTCGCCACACGGTTTTACCGCCGCTGGACTTGTCCAGTTGTTTGAGCAAGTCTTCGTGTGCCGTCAATTCGTTGTCATTCGCTCGCAGCACGGGCAACTGATAGCTGGACAGGTCGATCTGCAGATCTGTTTGGTGTTTGGGTTGGTCGTCGCTGATCTCCATCATCAAGGCTTCTTGGCCGCGCGTCAGGTTGATGTACACATCGGCCAGCAGCTCGGCATCCAGCAGCGCGCCGTGCAAGGTGCGGCCCGAGTTGTCCACGCCCAAGCGGTCGCACAGCGCATCCAGGCTGTTGCGTTTGCCGGGGTACATCTGCTTGGCCATGACCAAGGTGTCGATCACGTTGGACACATGGCTGGTGAAAGGCGCCTGCCCTACTCGCTCCAACTCTTTGTTCAAAAAGCCGATGTCAAACGCAGCGTTGTGGATGATGACTTCGGCATCACGCAAATAGTCGATCACCTCTTGCGCGACTTGAGCGAACTTGGGCTTGTCACGCAAAAATTCGTTGCTGATGCCGTGGACCTTGAGCGCGTCTTCATGGCTGTCGCGCTCAGGGTTTAAATAAAAGTGCAGGTTGTTGCCGGTGAGCTTGCGGTTAAACAGCTCCACGCAGCCGATTTCAATCACACGGTCGCCGCCCTCAGCGGACAGGCCGGTGGTTTCGGTGTCGAGAAAAATTTGACGCATCAGTGATTTTCTTTGGCGTGGTTGATGGTGTAACGCGGGATCTCAATCACCAGATCTTGCTTGGCCAAGAAGGCCTGGCAGCTCAAGCGCGAGTTGGGCTCCAGGCCCCAGGCGCGGTCGAGCAGGTCTTCTTCGGTTTCTTCGAGCTCGTTCAGGCTGGTAAAACCTTCGCGCACGATCACATGACAGGTGGTGCAGGCACAGCTCATGTCGCAGGCGTGCTCGATGTTGATTTTGTGATCCAGCAAGGCCTCGCAAATGCTGGTTCCCGAAGGCACCGTGATGGAGGTGCCGGCAGGACAGTATTCAGGGTGAGGCAGTATTTTGATGACGGGCATAGCGTGTGAATGTTAGCTCAATGCCCCTCACAGGGCTTGGATGTTTTGGCCCGACAGGGCTTTTTGGATGCTGTGGTTCATGCGTTCGGCGGCAAAGGCTTCGGTGCCCTTGGCCAGCGCCAGGGTCACATCCTCCAGCGTTTTGGCGTCTTGCTCGGTCTGCACCGCTTGGCGCAGGCTCTGCATGAGTTGCTCGATATGACTGCGCTCTGAGGGGCTGAGCAAGGCGCCATCGGCGTCCAACGCGCTTTGGGTGGCAAGCAGCATGCGGTCGCCGTCCACACGGGCTTCTACCAGGGCGCGGGCTTTCATGTCCACCTCGGCGGTGGTGAAGCTTTCTTGCAGCATGGTGGCAATTTGCGTATCGCTCAAACCGTAAGAAGGTTTGACGTCGATGGCCGCCTCGATACCGCTCATTTGTTCTTTGGCACTGACGCTGAGCAAACCGTCGGCGTCCACCGTAAAGGTCACGCGGATGCGCGCTGCACCGGCCGCCATGGGCGGGATACCGCGCAGCTCAAAGCGCGCCAGACTGCGGCAGTCCTGCACCAAGTCGCGCTCGCCCTGCACCACGTGCAAAGCCAGGGCGGTTTGTCCGTCTTTGTAAGTGGTGAAGTCTTGTGCCATGGCGGTCGGAATGGTCTGGTTGCGCGGGATGATGCGCTCGACCAAGCCGCCCATTGTCTCAATGCCCAAGGACAAAGGGATCACGTCCAGCAGCAGCAAATCACCTGCCGCGTCATTGCCCGCCAGTTGATTGGCCTGGATGGCGGCGCCCAGCGCCACGACTTCGTCGGGGTTCAAGTTGTTCAGCGGGGCTTGGCCAAAAAAGTCGGCCACTGCTTTTTGAATTTGCGGCATGCGGGTCGAACCGCCGACCATCACCACGCCTTGGATGTCGTCTTTACTCAGCTGCGCATCGCGCAACGCTTTGCGCACCGCCGACAGGCAACGTTGGGTCAGTGCAGCGGTGGCGGCTTCAAAGTCAACGCGCGTCACCGACAGGTCCAGTGCGCACGACGACAGCGTTACTTGCACCGTAGTTTGCGTGGCCTCAGACAAGGCTTCTTTGGCGCGCCGGGCTTCGGCTTTGAGCACGGTTTTGTCTTGCGGCGTGATGGCCTGGGCCTTCGCTTGGCCCAGCAGCCATTGCGCCAGCGCCTCGTCGTAATCGTCGCCGCCCAAGGCCGAGTCGCCGCCTGTGGCCAGAACTTCAAACACGCCGCGGGTCAAGCGCAGCACCGAAATATCAAAGGTGCCGCCGCCCAAATCAAAGACGGCGTAAACGCCCTCACTGGCATTATCCAAACCATAGGCAATGGCCGCAGCGGTGGGCTCGTTGATCAAGCGCAGCACGTTCAGACCGGCCAACTGCGCCGCGTCTTTGGTGGCTTGGCGCTGCGCATCGTCAAAGTAGGCGGGCACGGTGATCACCGCGCCATACAAGTCGTCGTTGAAAGTGTCTTCTGCGCGGTAACGCAAGGTGGCCAAAATTTCCGCACTGATTTCCACCGGGGATTTTTCGCCTTGCACCGTTTGTAAAGACAGCATGCCTTGGGCTTTGTCGACAAACGCATACGGCAGCTGATCGGCATGCACCAGGTCTTGCAGGCTGCGACCCATGAAGCGTTTCATTGAGGCAATGGTGTTTTGCGGATCGCTGGCCGCTGCCGCCAAAGCCTCGTGCCCGATTTGCCGGCCCTGCCCTGGCAGATAGCGCACCACCGAAGGTAAGATAAATCGCCCCTGGTCGTCAGGCAAACATTCGGACACGCCGTTGCGCACTGAAGCCACCAGCGAATGGGTGGTGCCCAGGTCAATGCCCACGGCAATGCGCCGTTGATGCGGGTCGGGCGCTTGGCCCGGCTCAGAAATCTGTAATAGCGCCATGGAATGCCGTAGAAAAAAAGAAACTGCCGCTCAGTCGAGCAGCTTGTCGAGTTGATTGCGTACTTCGGTGGCAAAGCGATCGATGAACATCAATGCCCTGACCTGCCCCACCGCTTGAATATAGTCGCTCGCCACGTCAAGCGCCTGAGCCAACTCGGCCAGGCATTGCGCACGGGCGCTGTGCACTTCGGCCAGCAAGGCCTCAAGCGCGGCTTCGGTGTGGGTCTCGTCCAGGGCTTCACGCCATTCCATTTGCTGCATCAAAAATGCAGCCGGCATGGCAGTATTGTTTTCGGCTTGGACTGGGGCACCGTGCAATTCGCACACATAGGCTGCGCGTTTGACCGGGTCTTTTAGGCGCTGATAGGCCTCGTTGATGCGCACCGACCATTGCATGGCCAGCCGCTGGGCGGCAGCGCCTTGGGCTGCAAACTTGTCGGGGTGGGCTTCGCGCTGCAGCTCTTTCCAGCGCGCATCCACCGCCTCGCGCGAAACGGCAAACCCCATGGGCAAGCCAAACAATTCAAAGTCGTTGGCCTGAAGTGAAATCACACGCGGAAGGATTCACCGCAACCGCAGCGGTCGCGCTCATTGGGATTGTTGAAGCGAAAGCCTTCATTCAAGCCTTCGCGTACAAAATCCAGTTCAGTGCCGTCAATGTAGGCCAGGCTTTTCGGGTCGATCAAGACCTTCACACCGTGGCCTTCAAACACCGTGTCTTCGGGGGCGATGTCATCAACATATTCGAGCTTGTAAGCCAAGCCGGAACAGCCGGTGGTTTTCACGCCCAAGCGAACGCCCACGCCCTTGCCGCGCTTGGACAAGTAGCGCGTCACGTGGCGGGCGGCAGCTTCGGTCAAAGAGACAGCCATATCAGTGCGCGTGTTTTTTCTTGTAATCGTCCACAGCCGCCTTGATGGCGTCTTCGGCCAAGATGGAACAGTGGATTTTGACGGGCGGCAAAGCCAGCTCTTCGGCAATTTGGCTGTTCTTCAAAGCCGCGGCTTCGTCCAGTGTTTTGCCTTTGACCCATTCGGTCACCAGCGAGCTCGAGGCAATCGCCGAGCCGCAGCCGTAGGTTTTGAAGCGTGCATCTTCGATCACTCCGGTGACCGGATTGACCTTGATCTGCAACTTCATTACGTCGCCGCAAGCGGGGGCGCCCACCATGCCGGTACCCACATCCTCGTCGCCCTTGTCAAAGGAGCCCACGTTGCGGGGGTTTTCGTAGTGGTCAACCACTTTGTCGCTGTATGCCATGTTCGTTTTCCTAATTCGTGTTCAGTGGGCGGCCCATTGAATCGTGCTGATGTCAATGCCTTCTTTGTACATGTCCCACAAGGGGCTCAGATCACGCAGCTTGGCCACGTTCTTTTTGATCGTGTCCACGGCGTAGTCAATCTCGGCTTCAGTGGTCCAGCGGCCAATCGTCATACGCAGACTGCTGTGCGCCAGCTCATCGCTGCGGCCCAGGGCGCGCAAGACATAGCTGGGCTCCAGGCTGGCCGAGGTGCAGGCAGAACCGCTGCTCACAGCCAAGCCCTTGATCCCCATGATGAGAGACTCGCCCTCGACATAGTTGAAGCTCATGTTGAGGTTGTGCGGCACGCGCTTATCAGCATGACCGTTGATGAAGACTTGTTCAATGTCCTGGAGGCCAGCCAACATGCGGTCGTGCAGTGCACGGATGCGGATGTTCTCGCCATGCATTTCTTCTTTGGCAATGCGGTAGGCCTCGCCCATGCCCACACACTGGTGCGTGGGCAGCGTACCCGAACGCATGCCGCGCTCGTGGCCGCCACCGTGCATTTGCGCTTCCAGGCGGATGCGCGGCTTGCGGCGTACAAACAGGGCACCAATGCCTTTGGGTCCATAGGTCTTGTGCGAGGTCAGGCTCATCAGGTCGACGGGCAACGTGGTCAGGTCGATGTCCACACGACCGGTGGCTTGCGCCGCGTCAGAGTGGAAGATCACACCCTTTTCGCGGCAGATGGCGCCAATGGCCGCAATGTCTTGGATCACGCCGATTTCGTTATTGACGAACATGACGCTGGCCAAAATGGTGTCAGGGCGGATAGCGGCTTTGAACACATCCAGATCGACCAAGCCGTCTGCCTGCACATCCAGATAGGTCACTTCAAAGCCTTGGCGCTCGAGCTCGCGCATGGTGTCCAAAATGGCTTTGTGTTCGGTCTTGACCGTGATCAGATGCTTGCCCTTGGACTTGTAAAAGTGCGCAGCACCCTTCAATGCCAGGTTATTGGATTCGGTGGCACCGCTGGTCCAGACGATTTCGCGCGGGTCGGCGCCAATCAGGGCGGCGACTTGCTCGCGGGCCTTCTCAACCGCAGCTTCGGCTTCCCAACCCCAGGCGTGGCTGCGCGAGGCAGGGTTGCCAAAATGGTTGCGCAGCCAAGGGACCATGGCGTCGACCACCCGCTCATCGCAGGGGTTGGTCGCGCTGTAATCCATGTAGATCGGGAAGTGTGGTGTGGTTTCCATTAGCGGCTCGGTGCTCAAAAAAGGGGCTTTTGCTTGCGCAATCAGCTCTTGGAGATGGAGAAGGCGTTGCCCAAGGCAAACACAGAATTGGGGGCGTTGACGCGGATCGGTTGAGACACCGGCATGGCCGAAATCGCGCGCTTGATGGCGGGCTTATCGTCGATGGTCACGCCGCTGGTCAATTGGTCGTCCACCATTTTTTGAAGAGTGACGGAATCTAAAAACTCGACCATGCGGGTGTTCAGCGCGGCCCACAGATCGTGGGTCATGCAACGGCCGCTTTCACCTTGGCAATTTTCTTTGCCGCCGCAATGCGTGGCATCAATCGGCTCATCGACCGAGACAATAATGTCGGCCACGGTAATTTCGGCAGCCTTGCGGGCCAGCGAGTAACCACCGCCAGGACCTCTGGTGGACTCCACCAACTGATGTCGGCGCAATTTACCGAACAATTGCTCCAGGTAGGACAGTGAGATGTGCTGGCGCTGGCTGATGGCCGCCAAAGTGACAGGGCCGCTGTGCTGGCGCAGGGCCAGATCGATCATTGCCGTGACTGCAAATCGGCCTTTGGTGGTCAAACGCATGGCGGTCTCCGGTGGGGTGAAAAAATTTGTCCTACTAACGCGGTCAAGTATAACAGAACCCGATCAAATTGGTCGGGTTAAGGCGCGGGTAAACCCCTTAAGCAATGTGGTCTGTGCCGGCGGCGCCAAAGGCCTGCGCCTTGAGCACGGTGAGTTGATCGCGCACAGCGGCGGCCTTTTCGAAGTCGAGGTTGCGGGCGTGCTCCATCATTTGCTTTTCCAGTTGTTTGATGGCTTTGGCCACGTCTTTCTCGCTCATGTCCTCGACTTTGGCCCGCTGCACGGCGGCCAGTTCCAAGCGTTCAGCCTCTTTACCGGACTTTTCGCTGTACACCCCGTCAATCAAATCGCGCACTTGTTTGACGATGCTGCGCGGTGTGATGCCGTGCACCAGGTTGTGTGCGATTTGCTTTTCACGGCGCCGCTCAGTCTCGCCAATGGCTTTTTTCATGGAGTCGGTGATGCGGTCGGCATACAAAATGGCTTTGCCATTCACATTGCGGGCAGCACGACCAATGGTCTGGATCAAACTGCGCTCAGAACGCAAAAAACCTTCTTTGTCAGCGTCCAAAATTGCCACCAAGGACACCTCCGGAATGTCCAGGCCCTCGCGCAGCAAGTTGATACCGACCAACACGTCAAATACCCCCAGGCGCAGGTCGCGCAAAATTTCCACCCGCTCCACGGTGTCGATATCAGAGTGCAGATAGCGAACCCGTGCGCCGTTGTCGCTCAAATAATCGGTGAGCTGCTCAGACATGCGTTTGGTTAAGGTGGTGATCAGCACACGCTCGTTTTTATCAGCGCGGATGCGAATCTCTTGCAGCACATCGTCGACTTGGTTTATCGCAGGGCGCACTTCCACCAGCGGATCCACCAGGCCGGTGGGCCGGACCACCTGCTCGACCACCTGACCCGCATGCTGTTTTTCATAGTCAGCCGGTGTGGCCGAGACAAAAATGCATTGGCGCATCTTGGTTTCGAACTCTTCAAATTTAAGGGGCCGGTTGTCCAGCGCGCTGGGCAGTCGAAAGCCGTATTCCACCAAGGTGGTTTTGCGCGAGCGGTCGCCGTTGTACATGGCGTTGAGCTGGCCAATCATCTGGTGGCTCTCGTCCAAAAACATGACCGCGTCAGGCGGCAAATAATCGGTCAAAGTACTGGGAGCGTCGCCCGGCGCGGCGCCTGACAAATGGCGGGTGTAGTTCTCAATGCCCTTGCAATGCCCCACTTCGCTGAGCATTTCCAAGTCAAAACGAGTGCGCTGCTCCAAGCGCTGGGCTTCGACCAATTTACCCATGCCCACCAATTCTTTGAGCCGGTCTGACAGCTCCACTTTGATGGTCTCCACCGCGGCCAAGACCTTGTCGCGCGGCGTCACATAGTGGCTTGACGGATAGACCGTGAATCGCGGAATTTTTTGCTTGATGCGGCCCGTAAGCGGGTCAAACAACTGCAAGGTCTCAATCTCGTCATCAAACAACTCGATGCGAATGGCCAGCTCCGAGTGTTCGGCCGGAAACACGTCGATGGTGTCGCCCCTCACGCGGAACTTGCCGCGTGAAAAATCCATGTCGTTGCGCTGGTACTGCATGCGAATCAGCTGCGCAATCACGTCGCGCTGGCCCAGCTTGTCGCCAGTGCGCAGCGTCATGATCATGCGATGGTAGCTCTCGGGCTCGCCAATGCCATAAATCGCCGACACCGTGGCGACGATCACCACATCGCGCCGCTCCATGATGCTTTTGGTGCAAGACAGGCGCATCTGCTCAATGTGCTCGTTGATGGCCGAGTCTTTCTCGATGAACAAGTCCCGCTGCGGCACATAGGCCTCGGGCTGGTAGTAGTCGTAGTAACTGACGAAGTACTCCACCGCGTTCTTAGGAAAGAACTCGCGAAACTCGCTGTACAGCTGCGCCGCCAGGGTCTTGTTCGGCGCAAACACAATCGCCGGGCGACCCAGCTGGGCAATCACATTGGCCATGGTGAAGGTCTTGCCCGAACCGGTCACGCCCAGCAAGGTTTGAAATACCTCACCGTCATGCACGCCTTCCACCAGCTTTTCAATAGCCGTGGGTTGGTCGCCAGCCGGTGGGTAGGGCTGGAACAGCTCAAAGGGCGAATCGGGATAGCTCACAAAATGCCCTGGAGGCATCTCGTTATTCACTTGCGCAAGTTCAGACATGTCAGCAATTGTGAGCGGGAAACCGGGCCGACTCGAAAGGCCCGTATGTCCCGCTAAAATAAGGGGTAACCCGCAAGCGTAACCGATGCACCCCATCGGTACTTTCTTTTTACTCTAGGACTTCCTTCATGTCTCTGTTTACCGCCGTTGAAATGGCTCCGCGTGACCCGATTTTGGGTTTGAACGAGCAATTTGCTGCCGATACCAATCCCAACAAAGTCAACCTCGGCGTGGGCGTTTATTTCGACGACAATGGCAAACTGCCCCTGCTGCAGTGCGTACAAGCAGCAGAAAAAACCATGATGGCCACCCCCACCGCCCGTGGCTACTTGCCGATTGACGGTATTGCCGCTTACGACGCTGCCGTGAAAAGCCTGGTATTTGGGGCTGACAGCGAAGCCGTCACCTCAGGCCGTGTGGCCACTGTTCAAGGCATTGGAGGCACAGGTGGCCTGAAGATTGGCGCCGATTTCTTGAAAAAGCTCAGCCCTAACGCCAAGGTCATGATTTCAGACCCGAGCTGGGAAAACCACCGCGCGCTGTTCCAAAGCGCCGGATTCCAAGTGGACAGCTATGCATACTACGACGCCGAAAAACGCGGCGTAAACTTTGAAGGCATGCTGGCCAGCTTGAATGCAGCAGCCCCCGGTACCGTCGTGGTCTTGCATGCTTGCTGCCACAACCCCACCGGGTACGACATCACGGCCGCCCAATGGGACCAGGTGGTTGATGTGGTCAAGGCCAAGCAATTGACGGCCTTTTTGGACATGGCTTACCAAGGCTTTGGCCACGGCATTGCCGAAGATGGCGCCGTGATCGGCAAATTCGTCGCCGCCGGGCTGAACTTTTTGGTCTCCACATCATTCTCCAAGAGCTTCAGCTTGTATGGCGAGCGCGTGGGCGCCCTGTCGGTGCTGTGCGCAGACAAAGAAGAATGCGGCCGCGTGTTGTCACAACTTAAAATCGTGATCCGTACCAACTACTCCAACCCACCGATCCACGGTGGCGCGGTGGTGGCAGCGGTGCTGAACAACCCCGAGCTGCGCGCCCTGTGGGAAAAAGAACTGGGCGAGATGCGCGTGCGCATCAAAGCCATGCGCCAAAATCTGGTCGACGGCCTCAAAGCCGCCGGCGTCAAACAAGACATGGGCTTTATCACCAGCCAGATCGGCATGTTCAGTTATTCTGGCCTGTCCAAGGACCAAATGGTGCGTCTGCGCAGCGAATTTGGCGTTTACGGCACCGACACCGGACGGATGTGTGTGGCCGCGTTGAACAGCAAAAACATCGACTACGTCTGCCAAGCCATCGCCAAAGTGGTTTGAACTGATTTTTTTGTAAAAAAAAGCCGCATTTTTGCGGCTTTTTGCTTCTGCACACAGGTGACAGTGGATTAGTGTTTTCACTCCAACTTTGAACTGGCTCAACTGGTATATTGCTGCAGCGCAACAATTTTTTGAACGGTCTCCGCCATGCTTTATCAGATCTATGAAACTCAACGCTCCTTTATGGAGCCCTTCGCAGACTTGGCGCACACCGCAGCCAAGCTATACAGCAATCAGGGCAATGCAGCTGGCCAAAACCCCATGGCGCAGCGCGTGGCCGCAGGCTATGACCTGTTCCACCGTTTAGGCAAAGACTACTTGAAGCCAGAGTTTGGCATTAGAACGGTCGATGTGGACGGGGTCGATGTGGCCATCCATGAGCGCATCGAGATCAAAAAACCTTTCTGTGAATTGCTGCGTTTCAAGCGCTACTCGGACGACACCGAAACCCTGGCCAAGCTGAAGAACCAGCCCCCCGTGCTGATCGTCTCTCCTTTGTCTGGCCACTACGCAACTTTGCTGCGCGACACCGTTCGCACCATGCTGGGTGACCACAAGGTCTATATCACCGACTGGAAGAATGCGCGTTTGGTGCCCTTGGAAGACGGTGAATTCCACCTCGACGACTACATCAACTATGTGCAAGAGTTCATTCGTCATGTGCAGTCCATTTATGGCAACTGCCACGTGGTGAGCGTGTGCCAGCCCACCGTGCCGGTCCTTGCAGCTATTTCTCTGATGGCCAGTCGCGGTGAAAAAACACCGTTGACCATGACCATGATGGGCGGCCCTATCGATGCGCGCAAATCGCCCACCGCAGTGAACAACCTGGCCACCAACAAAGGCTTTGAGTGGTTTGAAAACAATGTGATCTACCGCGTGCCCGGCAACTTCCCTGGTGCAGGTCGTCGTGTCTACCCCGGCTTCTTGCAGCACACCGGCTTTGTGGCCATGAACCCCGACCGCCATGCCACCAGCCATTACGACTACTTCAAAGACTTGATCAAAGGCGACGATGCCAGCATCGAAGCCCACCGCAAGTTTTATGACGAGTACAACGCTGTGCTCGATATGGACGCCGATTACTACCTGGAAACCATCCGTACCGTGTTCCAAGACTTCAACTTGGTCTACGGCACATGGAACGTCAAAGGCGTGGACGGCCGCACCGAGCTGGTTCGCCCACAAGACATCACCACCACCGCCATGCTGACGGTGGAAGGCGAGTTGGACGACATCTCAGGTTCAGGCCAGACCGCTGCAGCCCACGGGCTGTGCACAGGCATTGCCGAAAAGAATCGCCAACACCTGGAAGTTCCTGGTGCCGGTCACTACGGCATTTTCAGCGGCCGCCGCTGGCGCGATGTGGTCTACCCTGAAGTGCGCAAATTCATTTTGAATCACGCCGCATCTAAAGCAACCCCCAAGGCGGTTGTGGCTGCGCCCACTGTGAAAGCAGTGGCCAAGCCCGTGGCACTGAAAAAAGCAACGCATGCTGCTGCGCCCGCCAAGCTGCCTACTTCGACAGTTGCCTCTCCAGTGGCGGTGAAAGCGGCCCCTCCATTGGCGGCCAAAGTGGCCGTCAAAGCAGCGCCTAAAGCCATTGCCAAACCCGTGGCCAAACAAGCTGTGGCCAAGGTGTCTGTGAAGACCCCCGCCAAAACAGCCAGCAAGGCCACGGCCAAAGCCTCCAGCGTGAAAACCGCTTGGGTTGAAGCGCCTAAGCCCAAAGCCAAGGCTTGATGGCACACAGTGCGGGCCCCTCGCCGGCGCAACTCGACTTGGCACGGCGCATCGACGCCGTGCTGCCTCAAACGCAGTGCACGCGCTGCGGTTACCCTGACTGCGCGTCCTATGCCTTGGCCGTCGCAAGGTCAGAGGCGGCCATCAACCAATGCCCTCCCGGCGGCGCCGAAGGCATTGCACGCCTTGCGTCAGTGACACAGCGCCCGGCCCGGCCCCTCGATCCCATCTTCGGCGCTGAAGCTCCCAGGACCGTGGCGGTGATAGATGAAGCTTGGTGCATTGGCTGCACACTGTGCATTAAAGCCTGCCCCACTGACGCCATTGTGGGTAGCAACAAACAGATGCATACCGTCATTGAGCCCGCCTGCACGGGCTGTGATTTATGCCTACCGGTTTGCCCGGTGGACTGCATTCAAATGGTGAGCGTCAGTGCAGATCAAACCGGATGGGCTGCCTGGAGTGCAGCGCAAGCCGATTCAGCTCGCCAACGCTATACCCTCAGGCAGCATCGACTCAAAGAAGAAGCACAAGCACATCAAGGTCAGCTCTTGGCCAAAGCCGAGGCGCACTTGACCGATCTGGAAAGCCACACCAAGGTGCCACAAGGTGTGGGCAAAGCGGCTGAGTTGGAGCGCAAGCGCAGCGTCATCGAGGCGGCCATCGCTTCAGCAGCAGCCAAAGCAAAAGCCCGCCAAGCCGGGAAGGCTTGACAGGCTTTTGAAGTTAGGCCGGGTGAACCTGCAGTCCGTCTGACTGCGGTCAGTTTAGAGTCGTTCAGTGCGGCGCCGAGTGCGACGCGGCCAAGGCCGCAAAAGCCTGGACCACTTCAACCGGTGCTTGCACCAACTCAATCAACACACCCTCGCCGGCAATCGGAAACTCCTCGCTGGCCTTGGGATGCAAGAAGGTGATGTCAAAACCCGCAGCGCCTTTGCGGATACCGCCCGGCGCAAAGCGCACGCCTTGCGCCGTGAGCCACTGCACCGCCACCGGCAAGTCATCAATCCACAAACCCACGTGATTCAAGGGCGTGGCGTGCACGGCCGGTTTCCTCTCTATGTCCATCGGTTGCATCAAATCGACTTCAACCTTGAAGGGGCCCAAGCCAATCGCGCAAATGTCTTCGTCCACATTCTCACGTTCGCTCTGAAAAGTGCCGGTGACCTCCAGGCCAAACATGTCGACCCAGAGCGTTTTCAAGCGGCCCTTGTCAGGCCCACCAATGGCGATTTGCTGAATGCCCAGGACTTTGAAGGGGCGGGTCATTTATTCGAACTCCACAATCATCTGATCCACGATGAGTGACTCGCCTTTGGCGGCGACCACCTTTTTAACCACGCCGTCTTGCGAAGCGAACAGCACGTTTTCCATCTTCATGGCTTCGATCACGGCGACACGCTCACCGGCTTGCACTTTTTGGCCGACGGTGACCGCCACATCCACCAGCAGGCCGGGCATGGGGGACAGGACAAAGCGGCTCAGATCAGGCGCAGCCTTGTAAAGCATGAGCTGATGCAGCTCAGCCATGCGCGGCGACATCACGAGAGCTTCGATGCGGGTGCCGTTGTGCTGTACCTGTAAGGCCAGCGGATTCTTCGTGGTGCCGCGCTCGATTTGCGCGGTGAACGCTTTGCCGTTGACCGTCCCTTCAATGCGAATGTCGTTCAAGCGTGACTTGCTTTCGATGGCAAAAGTTTTGCCCGCGATGGTAATTTGCGCCACGCCCGGCTTGCCCACAAACTCGTCCACATGCACAGGCACATAGCGGTTGTTGCCGCTTTGCCCCAATTCGACCACGGCATAGTCTTGGCCGACTTGCACATCGTAACCAGGCAACTGACCGCTGATATTGGCGGCGCGTTGGCGTGATTTGCGACGCACAAAAGCCGCCAAGGCCGCCAAAAAATCGTGGTCGTCGTGCGGCACGTCTTCGGCGCGGAAACCCTTGCTGTACTGCTCGGCAATGAAGCCGGTGTTGAAGTCACCTGAGACGAAACGAGGGTGCGCCAGCAAAGCGGCCTGAAACGGGATGTTCGAGCTGATGCCGCGGATCACAAAGCCGTTCAAGGCTTCGCGCATTTTGGAAATCGCCTCGTTGCGGTCTTTGCCATGCACGATCAGCTTGGCGATCATCGAGTCGTAGAACATCGGAATCTCGCCACCGTCTTGCACGCCGGTGTCCACACGCACGCCAAACAGGTCAGCGGTGTTGCCCTGGAACATGGTTTGTTTGGGCGTCTGGAAACGCACCAAGCGGCCCGTAGAAGGCAGGAAGTTGCGGAAAGGGTCTTCAGCGTTGATGCGGCACTCGATGGCCCAGCCGTTGCGCTGCACGTCTTTTTGTTCGATTGGCAATTTTTCGCCTGCGGCCACGCGGATCATCATCTCCACCAAGTCGAGACCGGTGATGGCCTCGGTCACCGGATGCTCTACCTGCAAGCGAGTGTTCATCTCCAAAAAGTAAAAGCTCTGGTCTTTGCCGACCACAAACTCGACCGTGCCGGCGCTTTGGTATTTAACGGCCTTAGCCAATTGCACGGCTTGCTCGCCCATCGCTTTGCGCGTGGCCTCAGAGATGAATGGCGATGGCGCCTCTTCAATCACTTTTTGGTGGCGGCGCTGGATCGAGCACTCGCGCTCGTTCAAATAAATCACGTTGCCATGGCTGTCACCCAGCACCTGAATTTCAATGTGACGGGGCTCTTCGACGAACTTCTCGATGAAAACGCGGTCATCGCCAAAGCTGTTGCGAGCTTCGTTGCGGCAAGAGGTAAAGCCTTCAAAGGCTTCCTTGTCGTTGAAGGCCACGCGAAGACCTTTTCCGCCGCCGCCGGCTGAGGCTTTGATCATCACGGGGTAGCCAATGCCTTTGGCAACTTCCACCGCTTTTTCAGGCGTTTCCAACGCGTCGTTGACACCCGGAATGCAGTTCACGCCTGCAGCGCCGGCCAGCTTTTTGGACTCGATCTTGTCGCCCATGGCGGCAATCGAGAAGTGGCGTGGACCGATGAAGGCAATGCCCTCGTCTTCACAGCGCTTGGAGAACTCCGCGTTCTCGCTCAAGAAACCATAGCCAGGGTGAATCGCTTGCGCGCCTGTGGCTTTAGCGGCGGCAATGATCTTGTCGGCCACCAGGTACGACTCGCGCGAGGCGGCGGGGCCAATCAGCACGGCTTCGTCGGCCAACTGCACATGGCGTGCTTCTTTGTCGGCTTCAGAGTAAACGGCCACGGTTTGGATGCCCATCTTTTGGGCGGTGGCGATCACGCGGCAAGCAATTTCGCCACGGTTGGCAATCAAAATTTTGGTAAACATGTTCTTCTTCTCCTTGGGCTTAAAGCGGAATGTTGCCGTGCTTGCGCCATGGGTTTTCGATCTTCTTGTCTTTGAGCATGACCAGCGAGCGGCAGATGCGCTTGCGGGTTTCGTGCGGTTGAATGACGTCGTCAATGAAGCCACGAGCGCCCGCCACAAAGGGGTTGGCAAAGCGGGCTTTGTATTCGGCTTCTTTGGCGGCGAGTTTTTCGGGGTCACCCTTGTCTTCGCGGAAGATGATTTCCACCGCGCCCTTGGCTCCCATCACCGCAATCTCGGCGTTGGGCCAGGCAAAGTTCACGTCGCCGCGCAAGTGCTTGGAGGCCATCACGTCGTACGCACCGCCGTAGGCTTTACGAGTGATGACGGTGATTTTCGGCACGGTGCACTCAGCGTAGGCGTAGAGCAATTTGGCACCGTGCTTGATGATGCCGCCAAACTCTTGCGAGGTGCCGGGCATAAAGCCAGGCACGTCGACAAAAGTGATGACGGGAATGTTGAACGCATCGCAAAAGCGCACAAAGCGCGCCGCCTTAATGGAGCTTTTGATGTCCAGGCAACCGGCCAGCACCAAAGGCTGATTCGCCACGATCCCCACGGTTTGGCCTTCCATGCGGGCGAAGCCAATCAGGATGTTTTTCGCGTAGTCGGGTTGTAGTTCAAAGAAGTCGCCATCGTCCACGGTTTTGACGATGAGTTCTTTCATGTCATACGCCTTGTTGGCGTTCTCGGGCACCAAAGTGTCCAAGCTCATGTCCATGCGACCCGACGGATCACCGCTGGGGCGCACAGGCGCTTTTTCGCGGTTGTTCAAAGGCAGGTAGTTGTAGAGGCGGCGCAGCATCAAGAGCGCTTCGACATCGTTCTCAAAGGCCATGTCGGCCACGCCACTCTTGGTGGTGTGGGTCAAGGCGCCGCCCAACTCTTCGGCTGTGACTTCTTCGTGTGTCACGGTCTTGACCACTTCAGGGCCGGTGACAAACATGTAAGACGTGTCTTTGACCATGAAGATGAAATCGGTCAACGCTGGTGAATACACTGCACCACCTGCAGACGGCCCCATGATCATGCTGATCTGGGGCACCACGCCCGAGGCCATGACGTTACGCTGGAACACATCGGCGTAACCGCCAAGAGAAGCCACGCCTTCTTGTATGCGCGCACCGCCCGAGTCGTTCAGGCCGATCACAGGGGCGCCCACCTTCATCGCCTGGTCCATGATCTTGCAGATTTTCTCGGCATGCGTTTCAGACAAAGCGCCACCGTACACGGTGAAGTCTTGACTGAACACGAAGACCAAACGGCCATTGATCATGCCGTAACCGGTAACCACGCCGTCGCCTGGGATCTTGTTGTCTTGCATGCCGAAGTCGGTGCAACGGTGTTCGACGAACATGTCCCACTCTTCAAAAGTGCCTTCGTCCAGCAAGACCTCGATGCGCTCGCGCGCCGTGAGTTTGCCTTTGGCGTGCTGCGCATCAATGCGCTTTTGCCCGCCACCCATGCGGGCCGCAGCCCGCTTTTGTTCCAGTTGTTCGTTAATGTCTTGCATGGTTGCTCTCTTTTCTCCAGGAAGATTTCAAATTAACTCTGCGCCTGGTAGGCGCTGAGCAGTTGACGGGCGGCAGTCGAGGCCGCCAATTGGCCCCCTGCAACTTGTTGACTGAGTTCGGGCAGCAAGGCGCGGACACGCGGCTGCGCTCGAAAGGTTTGTTTCAGTCCGGCGTCGATGCGTTCCCACATCCACGACAGCGATTGTTGTTGGCGGCGCATGGCAAAGCGACCGTTGCGGGTTTGCAGTTGTCGGAACTCGATCACCGTAGCCCAAAAGCTGTCAACCCCTTGATTCAGTAAAGCACTGATCTGAACCACCTTGGGATGCCACACGCTGTCGTCGCCATGCATATGGCCCGACGAGGCATGCATACCCAGCAATTGCAAAGCGCTGGTGATTTGCAATTGCGCCCGGGTAGCGGCCAGGGCGTCAATGTCGGCCTTGTTAATGACCACCAAATCGGCTATCTCCATCACGCCTTTTTTGATGGCCTGCAAGTCGTCGCCGGCATTGGGCAGTTGCAAGAGCACAAACATGTCGCTCATATTGGCTACAGCCGTTTCAGACTGGCCCACGCCCACCGTCTCGACGATCACTACGTCATAACCGGCGGCTTCGCAGACCAGCATGGACTCACGGGTTTTCTCGGCCACGCCGCCCAACGTGCCACTGGAGGGACTGGGGCGGATGTAGGCCTGCGGATGCACCGACAGGTGTTCCATGCGGGTCTTGTCACCCAAGATGGAGCCGCCGGAGACGGTGCTGGACGGGTCGATGGTGAGCACCGCCACGCGATGACCTTGCGTGATCAGGTAAAGGCCGAGCGCCTCAATGAAAGTGGACTTGCCCACGCCCGGCACGCCGCTGATACCCAGCCTGAAAGATTGGCCGGTGTGCGGCAGCATGGCGGTAAGCAACTCGTCGGCCTGCACGCGATGGTCCGTGCGGGTGGACTCCAACAAGGTGATGGCTTTGGCCATGGCGCGGCGCTGCACGGGCGGATCACCCTGCAGCAGTCCCTGGAGCAATTGCTCGGGCGTCATTGCGCGAGATTCCATTCAGCTTGGTCACCCTTGCGGGTGATCAGGCCACGGCCTTCTTGATCTGCTCCAGCACATCCTTGGCACTGGCCGGTATGGGGGTGCCGGGGCCATAAATGCCTTTGACGCCCGCGTCGTACAACATCTCGTAGTCTTGACGCGGGATCACGCCACCGACAAAGACAATGATGTCGTCGGCGCCCTGCTTCTTAAGTTCGGCAATGATGGCGGGCACCAAGGTCTTGTGACCGGCCGCCAGCGTGGACACGCCCACGGCGTGCACGTCATTTTCAATCGCTTGGCGAGCGCATTCTTCGGGCGTCTGGAACAGCGGGCCCATGTCCACGTCAAAGCCTAAGTCGGCATAGGCAGTGGCCACCACTTTGGCGCCGCGGTCATGGCCGTCTTGGCCCAGCTTGGCGATCATCACGCGGGGGCGACGACCGTACTGTTCAGCAAATGCGGCAATTTCATTTTGCAGTTGTTCCCAGCCTTCGGCCGAGTCATAAGCGGCAGCGTAAACACCAGTCACCTTTTGGGTATCGGCGCGGTGGCGTCCGTAAACAGATTCCAACGCGTCAGAAACTTCGCCCACCGTGGCCCGCAGGCGCATGGCTTGGATCGTCAACTCCAGCAAGTTACCTTTGCCTGAGGCAGCCGAAGCGGTCAAAGCGTCCAACGCAGCTTGCACCTTGGCGCTGTCACGGGTGGCGCGGATGTGCTTGAGGCGTTCAATCTGGCCGTCACGCACTTTCACATTGTCTATGGACAAACTGTCCATGGCATCTTCTTTGTCCAGCTTGTATTTGTTGACGCCGACGATCACGTCTTTGCCGGAGTCGATGCGGGCCTGCTTTTCAGCAGCGGCGGCTTCGATTTTGAGCTTGGCCCAACCGCTGTCCACCGCCTTGGTCATGCCACCCATGGCTTCGACTTCCTCAATGATCGACCAGGCCTTGTCGGCCATCTCTTGCGTCAACGATTCCATCATGAAACTGCCGGCCCAAGGATCGATCACGCTGGTGATGTGGGTTTCTTCTTGAATGATGAGCTGCGTGTTGCGGGCAATGCGCGATGAAAATTCGGTGGGCAGCGCAATCGCTTCGTCCAGCGAGTTGGTGTGCAGCGACTGGGTGCCACCAAACACAGCAGCCATGGCTTCGATGGTGGTGCGCACCACGTTGTTGTAGGGGTCTTGCTCGGTAAGTGACCAGCCCGAGGTCTGGCTGTGAGTGCGCAGCATCAGGCTCTTGGGATTCTTGGCGTCAAAGCCCTTCATGATTCGGCACCACAGCAAACGGGCCGCACGCATCTTGGCAATTTCCAAGTAAAAATTCATGCCCACGGCCCAGAAAAACGACAAGCGTCCAGCAAAGCCGTCCACGTCCATACCCTTGGCAATGGCGGTCTTCACATACTCTTTGCCGTCGGCCAAGGTGAAGGCCATCTCCAGCGCTTGGTTGGCACCGGCTTCTTGCATGTGGTAACCCGAAATCGAGATCGAGTTGAACTTGGGCATGTGCTTGGCGGTGTATTCGATGATGTCGCCGATGATCTTCATCGACGGCTCAGGCGGGTAAATGTAGGTGTTGCGCACCATGAACTCTTTCAGAATGTCGTTCTGAATCGTTCCGCTCAATTGGTCTTGCGCCACGCCCTGCTCTTCGGCGGCCACCACGTAACCCGCCAGCACCGGCAGCACAGCGCCGTTCATGGTCATGGAGACCGACACCTTGTCCAGCGGGATCTGGTTAAACAAGATCTTCATGTCCTCAACCGAGTCGATGGCCACACCGGCCTTGCCCACATCACCTTCGACGCGGGGATGGTCCGAGTCGTAACCGCGGTGGGTGGCAAGATCAAACGCCACCGACACGCCCTGCCCGCCTGCAGCTAGCGCCTTGCGGTAAAACGCGTTCGACTCTTCGGCCGTAGAGAAGCCGGCGTACTGGCGGATTGTCCAAGGACGCACCGCGTACATGGTGGCCTGTGGACCGCGCAAGAAGGGCTCAAAGCCTGGGAGCGTGTTGACGTAGGGCAAATTTTCCGTGTCAGCCGCCGTGTACAAGGGCTTGACGATGATGCCGTCAGGCGTCTTCCAGTTCAGCGCGCTCACGTCGCCACCGGGAGCCGACTTGATGGCTGCTTTTTGCCAGGCTTCCAAGTTGGAGGCGTTGAATTCAAAGGATTTAGACGACATGACTGAGCACTTTCGAAACAAAAATGAACTGGGACAGATTTTGGCGCCGATGGCCGTGTATCTGCTTACAAATTTCGTGATTCATAATTATTGATGCAAAATATTTTAACCGGCTTACAATCTCAAATACAAGTTCCGCTCTCAAAATTCAACCGTTCACCCCTTCTCCATCTTTTTTAAACGATGTCAGCCCTGTCCCTTGCACCGCGCGCCCTGTATGAAGAAGTAGCAGAACTGTTGCGACAACGGATTTTTGCGCGGGAGCTGGAAGCAGGCAGCTGGATTGACGAGTTGCGCATTGCCCAAGCGTTGGGAATTAGCCGCACCCCGCTGCGAGAAGCGCTGAAAGTGCTGGCTGCCGAAGGTTTGGTGACCATGAAGGTGCGCCGAGGCGCTTATGTCACCGAAGTCAGTGAAAAAGACCTGCGCGACGTCTATCACCTGCTGTCCTTGCTCGAATCAGACGCAGCCCGCGTTGTCGCCAGCTGCGCCACCGACGAGCAAATGACGCAAATCCAGGTCCTTCAAACGGCGCTGGAAGCCGCCATGAACGACCGCGATCGCTTTTTCGAGCTCAACGAAAACTTTCACATGCTGCTTTTGGGTATTGCCGACAACCGTTGGCGCGACCAAATGGTGGCTGACCTGCGCAAAGTCATGAAGCTCAATCGCCACCATTCTTTGTTCAAAGAAGGCCGCATAGCGCAGTCACTGGCCGAACACCAAAGCATCGTGCAGGCCTTGGTGGCACGCCAACCCGAACAAGCCGCGCAGCGCATGTCGGCGCACTTTATGAACGGTTTGCAAGCGGCGCAATGAGTCTCAGCTGGGGTCGCGGGCCGGGACAAGGCTTGCAGTCTGAGGCTTGAAGGCCATCACCAAACCGACGCCCGACAAAATCAAAGCTCCGCCTACCAGGTGGTGCCAGCCCATGGGCTCGCCCAACAACAACCAAGCGGCCAAACCCGCATAAAGCGGCCCCAGGTACAGGGTCACCGCCACCCGGCTGGTGCCCAAAATTTTCTGCGTCCAGCCGTAAATCCAATACGCCCCAAGTCCTGGCACCAAAGCGGTCAAGCCAATCAGTCCATAGGCGGCCTGACCCAGCGGCGGCGTATCGGCCGAAGCCAGCTCCCACAGCGAAAAGGGCAAGAGCACGACCACACCGCCCATGCAAATGGTGGCCAGGCGTGCCGTGGCACTCAAAGGGCTGTGCCACTTTTTCTGCAACAAGGCATAAGCCGCCCAAGCGATTGCGGCGGCCAGGATCCACAAGTCACCCGACACCAGCTGCACTTGCGTCAGGTGCGACCAGTCACCGCGAACCACCACATGCGCCACACCCATCAAGGCCAAGGCCACGCCCAGCATTTGCCGCTTGGCAAAAGACTCACCCAACCATAGCACCGAGCCCACGGCAATCATGATGGGTGAAGAAGCATAGATGAGCGAGATGTTCATGGCACTGGTGCTTTGGCCAGCGATGTAGACCCAGGCGCCGCAGATCCACATGCCGCAAGCGCCCAAGATGACCGATTGGTACCAGGTGGCCAGTACCCATTGGCGCATGCGCCACAGCTCCTGGCGCGCCAGAAGGGTAAGGATCAAACCCGCCAGACTCCAGCGACCGAAAGCCAAGATATGGGGCGCGACCACACCGGGCGCGATGCGGGCCGAAATTTGATTTACGGTCCAGAGCATGGGTGTCAACCAGATCAGCACCAAGGCGATACGGGTGTGCGCCGCCAGGCGCTGGGCGTTAAAAGGCATCTACAGGCTTTTCTGCGCCACGGGCCAAGGCCTCACGGGCCAGCTCCCAGACTTGGCGAGGTGGCAGGGGCTTGAGCTTGTGGTTACTCCAGACCTGGCGCCAATAGCGGCTGCCGCGCTCGCCGTGGTACAGCCCCAACATGTGGCGGGCGATAGCGTACCAAGGGCAGCCGTCCTCGGCAAAGGCCCGTTCCATGTAGGCGACCATGGCTTCTTCGACCTCCTCACGATTGGGCAAGGGGTGATTGTCGCCAAAGAACTCGGCGTCCCAGGTGCTGAGCAGCCAAGGGTTGTAATAAGCCTCACGCCCGATCATGACGCCATCAGCCTGCTGCAAATGCAGGGCAATTTCCGCGTTGGTTTTGATGCCGCCGTTCACAGCGATGGTCAAGGCCGGAAAGTCTTGTTTGAGCTGGTAGGCCAGTTCGTAGCGCAGGGGAGGGATTTCGCGGTTTTCTTTGGGACTCAAGCCGTCCAGCCATGCGTTGCGGGCATGGACGATGAACACCCCGCAACCCGCGTCGCTCACGGTACCGACAAAGTCGCGCACAAAGTCGTAACTCTCGATCTTGTCGATGCCAATACGGTGCTTGACCGTCACAGGCAGATCGACCACATCCCGCATGGCCTTGACGCCATCTGCTACGGTGCGCGGCTCGTTCATCAAACAAGCGCCAAAAGCGCCACGCTGAACCCGGTCTGAAGGACAGCCGCAGTTGAGATTGATTTCGTCGTAACCCCAAGCCTGCCCCAGTTTGGCGGCATGGGCCAGATCGGCGGTGTCGCTACCGCCCAGTTGTAACGCCACCGGATGCTCTTCAGCATTGAAGCGCAAATGCCGTTGCTCACTGCCGTGGCGCAAAGCGCCTGTGGTCACCATCTCGGTGTAGAGCAAAGTGTGGCGGGTGAGCAGACGGTGGAAAAAACGGCAATGGCGGTCAGTCCAATCCATCATGGGGGCGACGGACAAGCGCCAAGGGTTTGGCGAAAATGGACTCTTCGCTTGACCTTCGTCAGCGAGGCCTTGATGTGAACTGAACATGCTCTGAAATCACCTCTTGAGGACTCTGTGTACATAACCCGCACCCAGCAAAATCCCAACCTTTGATCATAAGGTCGTGAATCCACCTCTGGCCTTGAATCCAGACATGGGACTATTTATTAAATTTAAATCCCTATGTGCGTTAAAGCACATACTTATTAAATACAAAATAATACATTTAGACTGCAAATAAACCCATTTGGACTTCAACCAACCCTGGTGGATGAACCTCTACAGTCGCACATCAATCCATGAAGGAGTTATCAGATGAACATCCATTTTCATCCAAAGGCAATGGCCGCAGTTGTTATGGTGTTGTTCATGGCCCTATGGGTGGCTTACACGCATAACGATGGTGGAGTTACTCAAAGCCAGTTGATCAGTGAATCGGTGCAGTCAAGGTCTACACCGTCGTCGCCAACCTTGGTGATCTGCGGCGCTGATCAAAGTGACAGTCAGCGCAACAAGTCCTCATCGATCATCACCGTACCCTGCGGTCCCTACTGAGTGCGGACAATCGGCGAAAAGGTTCCCCGCATCAATGAACAACCCCGCCGATGGCGGGGTTGTTCATTGGGGCGTCGGCAACGACTTAACCCATGTGCAGACCGCCGTTCACCGAGAAGTCAGCGCCGGTGGCATAACCGCCTTCTTCGCTGGCGAGCCAGGCGATGATGGAGGCAATTTCGCTGGGCTTGCCCAGGCGCTTGACCGGCACGGTGTTCACGATTTTTTCCAGCACATCAGGACGAATGGCGTTGACCATATCGGTGCCGATATAGCCAGGGCTCACGGTATTGACCGTCACGCCTTTGGTGGCCATTTCTTGCGCCAAGGCCATCGAGAAACCATGCATGCCGGCTTTGGCGGCCGAGTAGTTGGTTTGCCCGGCTTGGCCTTTTTCACCATTAACCGATGAGATGTTGATGATGCGGCCCCAGCCTTTTTCGACCATGTCGGCGACCACTTGCTTGGTCACGTTAAACATGGAGTCCAAGTTGGTGTTCATCACAGCATCCCAGTCGTCGCGGCTCATTTTCAAGAACATGCGGTCCTTGGTGATGCCAGCGTTGTTGACCAGCACGTCGATGCTGCCATGTTCGTCTTTGGTCTTGGTGAAGGCCTCTACGGTGGAGTCCCAGTCTCCGACGTTGCCCACCGAGGCGAAGAAGGTGAAGCCCAGGGCTTTTTGCTCATCCAGCCATTTGGTGTAGTCACGGGTCGGGCCGCAACCTGCAATGACCTTGAAGCCCTCTTGGTGAAGGCGTTGGCAAATGGCGGTTCCGATGCCGCCCATCCCGCCGGTGACGTATGCTACTTTTTGACTCATGGGGTTGTCTCCTAAATATGAGTGGGTTGAAAAGAATCTTTTATTCGAAAAATCAGGCACGTTCAAGCGCAAGGGACACGCCCATGCCGCCGCCGATGCACAAAGCAGCCAGCCCTTTTTTGGCATCACGGCGTTGCATCTCGTGCAACAGCGACACCAAAATGCGGCAACCGGACGCACCAATGGGGTGGCCAATCGCGATCGCACCGCCGTTGACGTTGACCTTCAGCGGGTCGATACCGAGTGCGTTGTTCACAGCGCAAGCTTGTGCGGCAAACGCTTCGTTCAATTCAAACAGGTCCACATCGCTGGCATTCCAGCCGGCGCGGGCCAGGGCTTTGCGTGAGGCGGGCACGGGACCCATGCCCATGGTGGCGGGATCCAGACCACTGGTACCAAAGGCGGCGATGCGGGCCAGGGGCTTGAGCCCCAGTGCTGCCGCTTTGGCCGCAGACATGACCACCACGGCAGCCGCACCGTCGTTGATGCCCGACGCATTGCCAGCGGTGACGCTGCCGGCTTTGTCAAAAGCGGGGCGCAAACCGGCCAATGCTTCGGCGCTGGTTTTTTGATTCACGTATTCGTCAGTGTCAAAAATGACGGGGTCGCCTTTGCGCTGTGGAATCGAGACCGGCACGATCTCGTCTTTGAAGCGACCAGCTTGAATGGCGGCCGTGGCCTTGCGCTGACTGGACAGTGCCAATTCGTCTTGCATCTGACGGGTTATGCCATGTTCTTTGGCCACGTTTTCAGCGGTGATGCCCATGTGGTACTGGTTGTACACGTCCCACAGGCCGTCCACGATCATGGTGTCGACCATGTTCCAGTTGCCCATGCGCATACCGTCGCGCGAGCCCATCAACACGTGTGGCGAGGCACTCATGTTTTCTTGACCACCGGCGACCACAATCTCGCTGTCACCCCAGGCCACGGCTTGGGCCGCCAGCATGACGGCTTTGAGGCCTGAACCGCACACCGCATTAATGGTCAAGGCGGGGGTTTCTTTGGCCACACCGGCCTTCATCATGGCTTGGCGCGCGGGGTTTTGCCCAGCACCTGCGGCCAGCACTTGGCCCATGATGACTTCACCAATTTGGTCAAATGACAAACCCGAGCGGGAAATCGCTTCACGGATCACAATGGCGCCCAAATCAGGTGCCGAAATTTTGGCGAGTGAGCCGCCAAATTTACCTACCGCGGTACGTGCGGCAGAAACGATAACGATGTCTTGAGTCATATGAGTCTCCTGTTGGTTTTAAAAATTAAGCACGGGCTTGGACGTAACGTCCTGGAGCCGCTTCAATGGTCTTGAAGCGCGCTCCTTGGCCATAGGTTTTAGGCGAAGCAATTTGCTTGCCTGCATGACTTTTCAGCCAATCTGACCAATCGGTCCACCAGCTGCCGGGCAGCTCTTGAGAACCTTGGATCCAATCGTTCACGTCGGCAGGGAATTTGCCGTCTTCACGTAACCAATGGCTGCGCTTGTTGGCTGCGGGGGCGTTGATCACGCCCGCAATGTGGCCCGAGGCGCCCATAACGAAACGCTTTTTACCTGGCAGGTGTTGTGTAGAGGCGTAGGAACCGCCGATGGGCACGATGTGGTCTTCACGTGAGCCGTAGATGTACACAGGCAGATTGACTTTGCGCAGGTCTATTTTTTCGCCACACACGGTTGCTGCACCGGGCTTGATCAAGCGGTTTTCCAGGTAAGTGTTGCGCAAGTACCAGGCGTAAAACGGGCCAGGTAAATTGGTGGAATCGCTGTTCCAGTAAAGCAAATCGAAAGGCGGTGGCGACTCCCCTTTGAGGTAGTTGCCAACCACGTAATTCCAAACCAAATCATTGGGCCGCAAAAAACTGAAGGTAGACGCCAAGTCCTGGCCCTTGAGCAAACCGCCTTGACCCATCTGCGTTTCACGGAATTTGACGAAGTTCTCATCAATGAACACATCCAAAATGCCCGTGTCGGTGAAATCGATCAGGGTGGTCAAGAACGTGGCGCTGGCCACCGGCTTCTCACCCCTTGCAGCCAACACCGCCAAGGCATTGCTCAAGATGGTGCCACCCACACAGAATCCCAGGGCATTGATTTGCTTGGCACCGGTCAACTCCTGAACCGTCGCAATGGCTTGAATCGCACCGTTCTCGATGTAATCGTCCCAGGACTTTTTCGCCATGCTTTCATCGGGATTGCGCCAACTGACCACGAAAGTGCGGTGACCTTGGCTGACCGCATAACGAATAAAGGAATTGTTAGGTTGCAAATCCAAGATGTAGAACTTGTTGATGCAAGGCGGGATCAATAAAAATGGCTTTTCATAGACCTTGGCCGTCAGCGGTTTGTATTCGATCAGCTGGAAATACTCGTTCTCAAACACCACCGCACCCTCGGTGGTGGCCACATTGCGACCGACCTCGAACAGGCTTTCGTCGGTCATGGAGACATGGCCCTGCTTCATGTCATGCATGAGGTTTTGCATGCCCTTGGCCAGACTCTCGCCTTTGGTTTCAATTGCTTTTTTCTGCGCTTCGGCATTAAAAGCCAAAAAATTGCTGGGCGATGTGGCGGCCACCCACTGCTCCACCGCAAAACGAACGCGGTTTTGGGTTTGTGCATCGGCGTCCACCGCATCAGCCAAGCCCATCAAAGTGCGGGCATTGAGCAAGTAGTTGCCTGCGGTGAAGGAGGCCACCGGGTTACTGGACCAGGCTTCAGACGAAAACCGACGGTCTTTCAAAGGCGCGCCGCCCTGCAAGCTGCCATTCCACAAGGCCGAAGCTTCTTCCAAGTACTGGGCTTGCAACTGCTTGAGCTTGTCTTGCTCAAACTTCAACTTGGGTGAGGCCGGAAAAGCCGTTTTGGCATCTGCAGGCACAATGCCCCCCAAGTCCATGGTTTGAAAGGCTTGCAATGCCTGACCCCAGCTTTGGGTCAGTTTTTGCTGAAACTCTTCATTGATTTTGGTCCAATGATCAGGCGATGGCTTCGTCATACTTTTGTCCCCTCTATAATTTTACATTAATCCAAAAGAACCCATGTACATCATTGCAATTGCTTGGATATACGTCACATTGATGATGAGCGTGGCAGAAGCCAACAACAGCAATGGAACAGTCCTAGGTGCCATTGTGACCTTCATTCTTTACGGGATCCTTCCAACTGCACTCATGGTTTACCTTATGGGCGCACCGCAGAGAAATAAAGTGAGGAAAGCCAAAGAGGCTGCTTGGGCGTCAAGTCAAGAGGCCGAATCACCCTTGGTCCAGCCAGATGCAAGCGGCCATGCGACCGGTGGCACCGAGCACAGCAGCATCCCGGCGGTGAGAGAAAAAAAGTGACTCTTGGCTTTGGGTGCACCAGCGCGTCGACCCATCATTACCGTAAATAGAAGTGACCCCGGCGCGTTGCAACCGCAAACGGGCCAATAAAGCCAGGTCTGCCCAATAGGTATGGGCTTGGGCAGGGGTAAAAGCGGCATCCGCATCGGGATCGTCAGCGCAAAAAACAGCGCGCACTTCGGCGCCCACCTCAAATGCATGAGGGCCGATACAGGGCCCCAGCCAAACTTGGACATCACCAGCCCGAAGTCCAGGGGTTGTGGTCGAGCGTAAACAACGCGCCAAAGTGGCCTCCAGAACGCCCTGCCCCCGTGGTGCACCCACACCGGCCAAACCGCGCCAGCCCGCATGGGCCGCGGCCACCCAAGCGCCTGAGGGCTCGGTGAATAACACCGGCAAACAATCGGCCACCATGATGGTACAGACCACGCCGGGCTGCGCGGTCCAACAAGCGTCGCCCGTCAGTCCTTGTGCTGTGGTGGCATCAATATCCAGAACTTCATTGCCGTGCACTTGTCGCAAAAAGACCGGCGTAACACCGAGGGTTTGAGCCAAAAGCCCCCTATTGGCCCTTACATGCGCGGGCAGATCACCAACATGGTCACCCAAATTGAGGGAGTGCCAGGGAGCCAGAGAGACCCCGCCCTGACGGGTCGAAAAAAAAGCTTTAACTTTTGATGACACAGGCCATTCAGGCACCCAGCCCTGCGCGCTCACGGGTGGGATCGTCAAGCTTCGTTGTCCGGGCAAGCTGAAGGCTGTGCTTGTTGAAAAGCCGACAGTTGCATGCAGGCATCAAAAGCGGCCATGGTGCGGGGCAAGCCGTCAAAGTTCACCTTGAAGCGCTGGCCATTGAAAATCTGCGGCACCAAGCAACAGTCCGCCAAGGTGGGCGTGCGGCCAAAACAATAGGTCGATTCGGGCATCAAGGCCAATTGACGCTCAAAAGCTTCCAAGCCACTGCGCACCCAGTGGCGGTACCAGGCGTTTTTGGCTTCGTCGCTGATATGCAACTCGGCGGTCAAGTATTTCAAGACCCGCAGGTTGTTGATGGGGTGGATCTCGCAAGCGATCGACTGCGACAAAGCGCGCACCTGAGCCCGCTCAAAAGGGTCAGCGGGCAACAAGGCCGGCTCGGGATGTAACTCATCTACATACTCGATGATGGCCATTGACTGGCTCAGGCGACGGCCATCGATTTCCAGCGTGGGAACCAGTCCATCCGCCGACACTTCAGAATAGGCCGACTGCTTATGCTCACCCTTGGCAATGTGCACGGGCACATACTCATAGGCCAAACCCTTCAGGTTCAAAGCAATGCGAACCCGAAAGGAGGCAGAGGATCGAAAATAGTTATACAGTTTCATAGATCGTAGGATAAACGTATTTGCGCGCTTCGCCACACTCTGGCGCTACCCTTTGTTATGTAATCAAGCCATGTCCGGTGAACCCCTCAACCCCTATTTGCAATGGCTCGACAGCGAGACACCCTTTCCGTCGGTCACGACGGCATGGGGTCCTGAGACGGGTGCGCCTGGCCTGCTGGCTGCTGGCGGTGATCTGCAAATTGAGCGACTGATCAGCGCCTATTCGCAGGGGATATTCCCTTGGTTCAGTCCTGGTCAACCCGTGTTGTGGTGGAGCCCCACGCCCCGCATGGTGCTGCAAACTGGTCAATTCCGGATGCACCGCTCACTGGCCAAAACACTGCAACGCTACCAACTGAATCCGTCTTTTACTTTGTGTTTTGATCGCGCCTTTGACCAGGTCATTGAGGGCTGCGCCAATGCACCGCGCAAACAACAAGCAGGCACTTGGATTGTTCCATCCATGGTGCTGGCCTACCAGCGACTGCACCGTGCGGGCTACGCGCACAGCGCAGAGGTATGGCTGGACAGTCAATTGGTCGCAGGTTTGTATTTTGTCTGCCTGGGCAAAGCCGTGTTTGGTGAGTCCATGTTCACCCGCATCAGCGACGGCTCCAAAATGGCCTTAAGTGCCTTGGTCCAGGTCTGCTTGAGCCATGGCATTGACCAGATCGATTGCCAGCAAAACACCCCGCATCTGGCCACCCTGGGGGCCAAGGAAATGGAGCGTTCGGATTTCTTAACCCGCATGGCACAACACCAGCTCGGCACCAGTCCCGATTGGCGCGCGCAAGTCCTGGATGGTTTCAGCTTGGCCCAGATGGCGACAGCCCCATGACGCACCTGAAAGATCTGCCCTTTGACTCTTTGCAGTTTTATGCCACAGCGTCATACCCCTGCAGTTATTTACCCGATCGTTCGGCTCGCTCCCAAGTGGCGACGCCCAGCCATTTGATCCGCAACGAGGTCTACTCCGATCTGGTCAGCCGGGGGTTTCGCCGTAGCGGCGTCTTTACCTACCGCCCTTATTGCGATGGCTGTCAGGCCTGTGTGCCCTTGCGCGTGCCGGTGACTGCATTCCAGCCGAGCAAAAGCCAAAAGCGGGCGCTCAAGCAACACGGTTCGTTGCAGGTCAAAATCTCCAGTTTGGGCTTTGAGTCCGAGCATTACGCTTTGTACCTGCGCTACCAAAACAGCCGACACGCCGGTGGCGGCATGGACCAAGACAGTGTGGAGCAGTACAAGCAGTTTTTATTGCAAAGCCGAGTCAACTCCAGACTGGTTGAATACCGGGCGCCGCATCCCGACCATCCGGACGGAGTCTTGAAGATGGTCAGCATCGTGGATGTTCTCAATGACGGTCTGTCTGCGGTTTACACTTTTTACGAGCCCGAACCGCACACCTCCTACGGCACTTTTGGCGTGCTGTGGCAAATTGAGCAAGCCCGCCACTTGGATCTGGCTTATGTGTATTTGGGCTATTGGATTGAGCAAAGCCCAAAGATGAACTACAAGCGGCAATTTTCTCCCTCTGAGGTCTTGGTGGAAGGGATCTGGCAGTCCTGGGGCACTTCGGCCCCTCGGCCCACAGCGGCAGGCCCCCTTTCGACATCCCACACTGTAGAATGAAAATTCATCCAGCAGAAAATCCATGACCAAACACGACCGTGTAGCCGCAGTGACGCCCACCATTCAGGTAATCGAGCGTTTGTTTTCAATCATGGATGTTCTGGCCTCGCGTGAAGAAGCCATTTCGCTGAAAGAAATCAGCGAAAAAACTGGTCTACACCCTTCGACCACGCACCGCATCCTGAACGACCTGACCATCGGCCGTTATGTCGACCGTCCGGAAGCTGGCTCTTACCGCTTGGGCATGCGCTTGCTGGAATTGGGCAATTTGGTCAAAGCGCGGCTGAATGTGCGTGATGCGGCCATGACACCTATGCGCGAATTGCACAAGCTGATCCAACAACCCGTGAATTTGAGCATGCGCCAGGGCGATGAAATCGTCTATGTGGAGCGAGCCTACAGCGAGCGCTCAGGCATGCAGGTGGTGCGTGCCATTGGCGGGCGGGCGCCTTTGCACTTGACCTCGGTCGGAAAATTGTTCTTATCGATCGACGATCCGCTCAAAGTGCGCAGTTACGCCACCCGCACCGGCCTGTCTGGCCACACGCGCAACAGCATCACGCAACTGCCGGTGCTGGAGCGTGAATTGTCGAAAGTACGCCAATACGGCATTGCGCGAGACAACGAAGAATTGGAAATGGGTGTGCGCTGCATTGCCGCCGGCATTTACGACGACCAAGGCAAATTGTTGGCGGGTTTGTCGATTTCAGCCCCGGCCGATCGCATGGACGAGGAGTGGCTGCCCAAGCTGCAAGCCACGGCAGATGAGATTTCGCATGCGTTGGGACACCAAGTACCCTGAGCCTGCTTCAAAGCGGTTACAAAAAACGGGCTGAATGCCCGTTTTTTCCATTCATGCAGATTCAACCGTTGTGATTGCGGGTCCCTGCGGAAGCGCGTGACGGCGGCGACGACTCCAGCCAGCGGCGCATGCGCTCCGCATCGGCAATGCGGCTGAGCTTGCCGGCAGAATCCAAAAAAACCATGATCAATTTGCGACCCGCCACCTTGGTCTGCATCACCAAGCACTGACCGGCTTCGGAGATGTAACCCGTTTTTTGGATGCCGATTTCCCAATCAGGGCTCTTTACCAAACGGTTGGTATTGTTGTACTGCAAAGTCCGGCGCCCCACGTCCACTTCGCGGCCCGGCGACGTGGAGAGTTCACGCAGCAAAGGCTCTTTATACGCAGCGCCCACCAACAAAGCCAGATCATTGGCGCTCGATTGGTTGCGGCTGGACAACCCTGTGGGCTCCACATAACGGGTATCGCGCATGCCCAAAGACTGTGCACGTTCATTCATGCGCGTCACAAAAGAGCTCAACCCGCCGGGGAATGTGCGACCCAAAGCGTGGGCTGCACGGTTTTCACTGGACATCAAGGCCAGGTGCAACAAGTCGCCACGCGACAAGGTGGTTCCGACCGCCAAGCGCGAGCTGCTGCCTTTTTCGGTATCCACATCGTCTTGCGAAATGGTGAGCATTTCGTGCAAAGGCAATTTGGCTTCGGCCATCACCAAACCGGTCATGAGTTTGGTCAACGATGCAATCGGAAGAACGGCTTGGTCATTTTTCCGAAACAAAATTTCCTGGGTATCTTGGTCAACGACCAAAGCCACGCTGGAGCGCAGATCCAAAGGATCGTTGGCCGAATGCAGTCCGGCCAACTGACCAAAAGACGCCTTAGCGGGCACATCCGACACCGCAGCAACACGTCGGCTTCGGGTACTCACGCGTGCATTCGAGGCCACCTTGGTGGAACGCTGGGCGATGGAGCGTGACTTGACGAGAACCGTTGCAGACTTGGCTGCCGCGATCACTTTTACTTTTTGGGTGGTTTGCTCTTTTGATTTTTCCCTGGCCTGTACCTGGGGCGTACAAATCATCAAACTGGAAATCAAAAACGACAATATGCCCAACTTCAGGGTCATCGTGGAGTTTCGCAATGGATCAAAAAGCATACGTTTAGGTTTCACATTAATTACATCAATCAGCACAGTGTACCTAATAAAAAAAAGTCACGCAAGATCAAACACTTGCGTGACTTTGTTCAAGCCAGTTAAGAATGGAAAGGTAGTACTTTAGCCCTGTGCTGCGACCCGATCCGATTTGCTCTGCAATTTATTCAATGCGCTGAGATAAGCCTTGGCTGAAGCCACCACAATGTCGGGGTCCGAGCCTACGCCATTGACCACACGCCCACTGTTTTGCAGTCGCACGGTAACTTCGCCCTGACTTTCTGTCGATCCGCTGATGGCGTTGACCGAATACAGCACCATTTCGGCGCCACTTTTCACATGCGACTCAATCGCTTTGAGCGAAGCGTCCACAGGGCCATTGCCGTCCGAGTTGCCATGAACTTCTTTGCCTGCAATGGTGAACACCACCGAAGCATGGGGACGTTCACCGGTTTCACTGTGCTGTGACAGAGAGACAAAGCCAAAATTCTCATTGTCCGCCGAGACGCTCTCGTCACTGACCAGCGCCAAAATGTCTTCGTCAAAAATTTCGCTCTTGCGATCCGCCAATTCTTTGAATCGGGCAAACGCCGCGTTCAATTCCGTTTCACTTTCGAGCGAAACGCCCAAGTCTTGCAAGCGTTGCTTGAAGGCGTTGCGTCCACTGAGCTTGCCCAACACGATTTTGTTGGTGGTCCAGCCGACATCTTCTGCGCGCATGATTTCGTAGGTATCACGCGCCTTGAGCACGCCGTCCTGGTGGATCCCTGAAGCGTGCGCGAAAGCATTGGCGCCCACGACCGCTTTGTTGGGTTGAACCACAAAACCCGTGGTTTGGCTGACCATACGGCTGGCCGCCAGGATTTGGCGGGTGTCAATGCCCACATCGAGGCCAAAGTAATCGCGCCGGGTTTTGACCGCCATGACCACTTCTTCCAAGGAACAATTGCCCGCACGCTCGCCCAGTCCATTGATCGTGCACTCCACCTGGCGAGCGCCGCCCATTTTCACGCCGGCCAAAGAGTTGGCGACCGCCATCCCCAGATCGTTGTGGCAATGAACCGACCAAATGGCCTTGTCGCTGTTAGGAATGCGTTCGCGCAGGGTTTTGATAAATTCACCATACAACTCAGGCACGGCATAACCCACGGTATCGGGCACGTTGATGGTGGAGGCCCCCTCATTAATCACAGCCTCTAAGACTCGGCATAAAAAGTCCATGTCGCTGCGGTAACCGTCTTCAGGGCTGAACTCGATGTCGCCCATCAAATTGCGGGCAAAACGAACCGATTGCTTGGCTTGCTCGAACACCTGATCTGGCGTCATGCGCAACTTCTTTTCCATGTGCAGCGCACTGGTCGCCAGAAAAATATGAATGCGGGCATTGGCAGCGCCAGCCAAGGCCTCTGCTGCACGGGAGATGTCACGGTCATTGGCGCGAGCCAAAGAGCAAATCGTCGAATCCTTGATCGCCGCCGCAATGGCTTTCACGCAATCGAAGTCGCCGTTCGAGCTGGCCGCAAAACCGGCCTCGATCACATCCACACGCAGGCGCTCGAGTTGACGGGCAATGCGCAGTTTTTCATCACGGGTCATAGAAGCCCCGGGGGACTGCTCACCGTCACGCAAAGTCGTGTCAAAAATGATCAATTTATCAGCCATCTAATTTCTCCAATGATGAAAACCGCAACTTCAAAGCATAAATGCAAAAGGCCCGCTGCGGGTATGCAAACGGGCCTTTTGGGAAAATGATCGCGTGCGCTACATGTCCCGCCCGTGGGGCGCTAGCAGCAGTAGGGCAAGCAATTTGAATTTCATGATGAAGACTTTAGCACAAATTTAAAGCCCACAACGGCTGCACCCAGCGGCGTTCACTCTTGGTGCAATCCACGCTCATCAGGCTCCTGGGTGGAGGTACTGATCATGCTGGTAGGCTGACCCTTGGCTTTGCGCACGGCGTACAAGGCGTAGCCACTCAAACCATAAACCACAAACAAACCAAACAACACCGTGGGCGGATGGATATTGACCACCCCAATGCCCAAGGCGATCAGCACAATGGCGGCAAACGGCACACTTTTCTTCATGTGCACGTCCTTGAAACTGTAAAACGGCACATTGGTCACCATGGTCAGCCCCGCATACAAGGCAATCACCAACATCGGCCAGGCGACTGACGGACCGGTGTAGTCGAGCTCGGTCATCAGCCAAATGAAGCCTGTGACCAAGGCGGCGGCAGCCGGCGAAGGCAGGCCTTGAAAAAATCGCTTGTCCACCACCGCCGTGTTCACATTGAAGCGCGCCAGTCGCAGCGCCGCGCAGGCGCAGTAAACAAAAGCCGCAATCCAACCCCAGCGGCCCAGTCCCTTGAGTGCCCACTCATAGGCGATCAAGGCGGGGGCCGCCCCGAAAGAGACCATGTCTGACAGAGAATCCATTTGCTCACCAAAAGCGCTTTGCGTATTGGTCATGCGGGCCACGCGACCATCCAAGCCGTCCAACACCATGGCGCAGAACACCCCAGTAGCGGCCAGATCGAAGCGGCCATTCATGGCCATCACAATGGCATAAAAACCACCGAACAAGGCCGCCAATGTGACCATATTAGGCAAGATATAGATGCCTTTGCGTGGTTTGCGCTGCACGCGAACCAATTCGGGATCGTCACTGTTTTCCGTGTTGTCTCGCATAACTCTCATTCCTTGGTTGGAAGATCTTGGACTGGGAAGTTCCCGCTTGGCGCAGATCAATGGCCTTGAGTTTATGCCACTCGCTACCGCCACCAAAAACAAAGGCCACCGAAGTGGCCTTTGTTTAGCTGATACGAAGATCAGTTGCGGGTTTTGTCGACCAGCTTGTTCTTGGCAATCCAAGGCATCATGGCGCGCAATTGGGCGCCAACGACTTCAATGGAATGCTCCGAATTCAAGCGGCGGCGAGCAGTCATGCTCGGGTAGTTGGTGCGGCCTTCCAAGATGAACATCTTGGCATATTCGCCCGTCTGAATGCGCTTCAATGCATTGCGCATCGCAGCACGAGACTCTTCGTTGATCACTTCAGGACCTGTCACATACTCACCGTACTCGGCGTTGTTGGAGATCGAGTAGTTCATGTTGCCGATGCCGCCTTCGTAGATCAAGTCCACGATCAGCTTCAACTCGTGCAAGCACTCAAAGTAAGCCATTTCAGGCGCGTAACCGGCTTCCACCAAGGTCTCGTAACCCATTTTGATGAGTTCCACAGCGCCACCACACAAAACAGCCTGCTCACCGAACAAGTCGGTTTCAGTCTCTTCTTTGAAGTTGGTTTCAATGATGCCGGCTTTGCCGCCACCGTTGGCCATGGCATAAGACAAGGCCAAGGCGCGGGCTTTGCCGCTCTTGTCTTGATGGATCGCCACCAGGTGAGGCACGCCGCCACCTTGGGTGTAGGTGTTGCGCACGGTGTGGCCAGGGGCCTTGGGCGCGACCATCCAAACGTCCAGGTCTTCACGTGGAACGACTTGGTTGTAGTGCACGTTGAAACCGTGGGCAAAAGCCAATGAAGCGCCTTGCTTAATGTGAGGGGCCACGTTATTGGCGTAGACCTCAGCAATCATTTCGTCAGGCAACAAAATCATGACCACGTCAGCGGCTTTGACTGCATCGTTGACTTCCATCACGGTCAGGCCAGCTTTGCCGACTTTGTCCCATGAAGCGCCACCTTTGCGCAGACCGACGACGACTTTAACGCCGCTGTCGTTCAAGTTTTGTGCATGGGCATGCCCTTGCGAACCGTAACCGATGATGGCCACAGTTTTGCCTTTGATGACGCTCAGGTCACAGTCCTTGTCGTAAAACACTTTCATGGTTTTTTCCTTCAAAAATTTTATAAATTAAATTAATCAAACACGCAAAATTCTCTCACCACGCCCAATACCGCAAGCACCTGTGCGCACGGTTTCGAGAATGGCACTTCGGTCGATAGCCTCCAAGAAGGCATCATTTTTCGACAAGTCACCCGTCAACTCAATGGTGTAGCTCTTGTCTGTGACATCGATGACGCGGCCACGGAATATATCAGCCATCCGCTTCATCTCTTCGCGCTCTTTACCGACCGCACGCACTTTCACCAGCATCAACTCACGCTCGGTGTAAGCACCTTCGGTCAAATCAACCACTTTGACAACTTCGATCAAACGGTTCAAATGCTTGGTGATTTGTTCAATCACATCGTCAGACCCGGTGGTCTGAATCGTCATGCGCGACAAACTGGGGTCTTCGGTCGGCGCGACGGTCAATGACTCAATGTTGTAGCCACGGGCCGAAAACAGGCCCACCACCCGAGACAGGGCGCCGGCTTCGTTTTCCAGCAATACAGCGATGATGTGTTTCATGTGCAATTCCTCTTTTCGCCGCCCTCCCCTGCGCACGGTAATGTGCAGGCTTGGCGATCAATAGATTCTTCAATAAGGGGGATGAAATGGTCGCGAGTCGCTTAAAGGTCCTCGGCGCCCATGATCATTTCGGTGATGCCTTTGCCCGCACGGACCATCGGAAACACGTTTTCCGTCGGATCGGTACGGAAATCCATGAACACGGTACGGTCCTTGAGTCTGCGTGCTTCGCGCAAGGCGGGCTCCACATCTTCGGGCTTCTCAATCAGCATACCCACGTGGCCGTAGGCCTCTGCCAATTTCACGAAGTCCGGCAAAGCGTCCATGTAGCTGTGGCTGTAACGGCCCGAATATTCAATCTCTTGCCACTGCCGCACCATACCCAGGTAACGGTTGTTCAAGGCCACAATTTTGATCGGGGTGTTGTACTGCAGGCAAGTCGACAACTCTTGGATGCACATCTGCACCGAGCCTTCACCCGTGACACAAAACACCTCGCTATCGGGCTTGGCCAATTTAATGCCCATGGCATAGGGAATGCCCACACCCATGGTGCCCAAGCCACCCGAATTGATCCAGCGGCGGGGCTCATTGAACTTGTAGTACTGAGCCGCCCACATTTGGTGCTGTCCCACATCGGAGGTGATGTAGGCGTCAGCGTCCTTGGTCATCTCCCACAGCGTTTCGATGACGCGCTGCGGCTTGATGACTTGCGTGTTTTCGCGGTCGTACTTCATGCAGTCGCGAGCGCGCCAACCATCAATGGTCGACCACCAAGCGCCCAGCGCTTGCGCATCCGGCTTGATAGAAGACTCTTTAACCATCGCAATCAATTCTTGCAATACGTCTTTGACGTCGCCCACAATCGGCACGTCAACCTTCACGCGCTTGGAGATGCTGGAGGGATCGATGTCAATATGAATGATCTTGCGTTCCACTTGGGCAAAGTGCTTGGGGTTACCAATCACGCGATCGTCAAAGCGAGCGCCCACAGCCAACAGCACATCGCAGTTTTGCATGGCGTTATTGGCCTCGAGCGTGCCGTGCATGCCCAACATGCCCAAGAACTTGGGGTCAGATGCGGGGTAAGCACCCAACCCCATCAAGGTGTTGGTGCAAGGAAAGCCCAGCATGTCCACCAAGATGCGTAACTCTTGCGAAGCATTGCCCAGCAACACGCCGCCGCCGGTGTAGATGTAAGGACGCTTGGCCGCCAACAGCAACTGCAGCGCTTTGCGAATTTGGCCACCATGGCCTTTGCGCACGGGGTTGTAAGAACGCATCACCACCGACTCAGGGTAGCCGTGGTAAGGGGTTTTATTGAAAGAAACGTCTTTCGGCACATCCACCACCACAGGGCCAGGACGGCCACTGCGTGCAATGTGGAAGGCTTTTTTCATGACGTCCGCCATGTCGCGGGCGTCTTTGACCAAAAAGTTGTGCTTGACGATGGGGCGGGTGATGCCCACGGTATCGCATTCCTGAAAAGCATCCAGACCGATGGCAGCCGTTGGCACCTGGCCACTGATGATCACCATCGGAATGCTGTCCATGTAGGCCGTGGCAATACCGGTCACGGCGTTGGTCAGGCCAGGGCCCGAAGTGACCAAGGCCACGCCGACTTCGCCCGTAGCGCGCGCAAAGCCGTCAGCCGCGTGCACGGCAGCTTGCTCGTGTCGCACCAAGACGTGTTGGATGGTTTCCTGCTTGTACAAGGCGTCGTAAATGTGCAAGACTGCGCCACCGGGGTAGCCCCAGATGAAATTGACGTTTTCCGCTTGCAGCGATTTGACCAAAATTTCTGAGCCACGCAGTTCGGGCACAGAGGCGCCCGGCGCAGCAGAAGTCGATGCCGATTCAGCTTTTAATGAAGTGTCCATATTCAACCTTTGTGAATTTCTCTAACGAAAAACCTTGGGTGCCCCTTTGCTGTGCTCTTTTGAAGCCGCATCGGGACTTTGGACCACAGCCATGGGCGCCACATGTAACAGCGCCGGACGGTGACCCGTTTGCTTTTTTTCAATTGCAACTCAGTATTATCGCACTGACTGGATCCAATGCTTTTGGACTGTTCCTGGGCTCGGGAAGAATGCGATAATTCCCAGCAATTAAGGCCTCAGAGGCTACGGGCCATACCCGCCTCAAAACCTATCAAGCCACAAACCACAGGAGATCTCGCCCCCTTGGGGCTGAGACATGCAGTTGGCCACAGAACAAGAACTTTCAGACTTTCTCAAGAACACGGAAAAGCGCGCTTTCAAGCGCACGCTTTACCATGTCCGAGACGAAGAAGCGGCCCTGGACATCATGCAAGACAGCATGATTAAGCTGGCCACGCACTACGGCGATAAGCCCCCCGCCGAACTGCCTCTGCTTTTTCAGCGTATTTTGTCCAACACCATGCTGGACTGGTTCCGTAGGCGTAAAACCCGCAATGCCTTGTTTTCAAATTTGAGCGATTTTGGTGCGAGCAACGATGGAGACGACTTTGACCTTTTGGAGACCTTTAACGGTGCCTCCGAATCCGAGTTGGGCGAAAGTGCAGAAGACCAAATCCGGCGCAAACAGATTTTTTTGCAAATTGAATCTGACATTCAAGATTTGCCGCCACGTCAACGAGAAGCCTTCCTGCTGCGTTACTGGGAGGAGATGGACGTTGCAGAGACTGCTGCGGCTATGGGCTGCACAGAGGGCAGTGTCAAAACGCACTGTTCGCGAGCCGTTCACGCATTGAGCCGATCGCTCAGGGCCAAGGGAATAAAACCATGAAAAATCAAGCACTTACCGCAGAACAAACCATTGACAATTACGGCAGAGCCTTTGCGCGTCGGCTGGACCGCGATGGTCTCGATCTGAGTTACGACATTGGCGAGCGTCTGCGCGCAGCGCGAATGCAAGCCCTTGCCGTGCGTAAGCCTGAATGGGTCACGGCCAGCGCCACAAGCCTGAACCTGTCCGCAGGACAGGCTACGCTCGTACAAAGCGGTGAAAACGGCCACCTTTGGCATCGGTTGGCCTCTTTTTTACCCCTGGTGGCCTTGATCGTTGGCTTGATGGCCATACAAAGCATCCAATCAGACAACAGCGTGACTGAAATCGCGGAAGTCGACTCCGCTTTGCTGTTGGACGAACTGCCCCCTGGCGCTTACACCGACCCCGGTTTTTTGCAGTTTCTGAAAAGCAATCAAATCGCACAAGCTGAGGCTCATTGAAGTGTTTCTCGCCCGATTGAAAACGGCCTCATGCATGGGACTCGGCGTGCTCGCCGGGTTGCTGCTGAGTTGCGCCGTTTGGGCGCAAGCGACACCGAGCACGTCGATGCCCGCAGCAGCGGTCGCACTGCCCAGCGTCAATGCAGCCCCATCGGCGACAACGACAGGCAAATGGAAGGAACTGACGGCCGCTCAGCAACTTGCCTTGGAACCCTTGGCCCCGCATTGGACGTCGCTCAGCGAGGCCCAGAAGAAAAAATGGCTGGCCATTTCGAAAAACTTCGACACCTTGCCTGATTACGAAAAATCGACCATGCACAGTCGCATGGCCGAATGGGCCACCCTGACGCCTCAGCAGCGAATTCAAGCCCGTTTGAATTACGGTGAAACCAATCGAATCACCCCAGTTGAAAAAAAGGCCCAGTGGCAGGCTTATCAGTCATTACCTGAAGAAGAAAAACGCAAATTCGGCTCGGCCCAGCAAGCACCGTTGTTGGGAGCCGCCATCGCCCCTAAGACGTCCACTCAAGACAAACTCTCGCATGTGCAAACACCTGTGGGACAACAGCCTGCCAAAGGTAAAACCCCTGGGGTGAAGGATTTAGATCCCAAAACCTTGCTGCCGCCAAGCAAAGCAACGCCCCCCAAAGCGGACTCGGCTCCAGTTTGACTACGCATCCGGGCGACTTGATTGCCACCCCACTGCCCTTGTTGGCCCCCTCGTTGACACGGCGCATGGCCTGCTGGCTGTATGAGGGCATGCTGCTGTTTGGCGTGGTTTTTATCACCGGTTATCTCTTCAGCACCTTGAGCCAAACCCGCAACGCACTGGACAACCGTCACGGCTTACAGGCCTTTGTCTTTCTCATTTTTGGAATTTATTTCACCTGGTTTGGCACCAAAGGTCAAACCTTGGCCATGAAAACCTGGCATATCCGGGTGGTCGATGTTTACGGCCAAGCCCTGACTCAACAACGTGCCTGCTTGCGTTACCTCCTGAGTTGGGTATGGTTTTTGCCGCCGATCGCCTTGACCCGTCCTTGGGACATTTCGGCACTCGAAACTTTGGTCCTGACAGTGGGGTGGGTCGCCGTTTGGGCCTTGCTCAGTCGGTTTCAGCCCCAAGGGCAGTACTGGCACGACGTCTGGGCGGGGACCCGACTGATTCACGACGACCGAAAACCGGCACCGCCGCTGAAATGACATCGGCATTGGTTAACATGGTTGGCACAGCAAACCATAACGCCACCATGCCGACAAACCCACTTCTCGAAACGCCCCATTTTTCCGTGTGCGTCTACTGCGGCGCACGGCCCGGCGACGAGCCCCTTTTTGCAGAAACAGCCCGGCAAGTTGGGCAATGGATCGGTGCACACGGGGGGCAATTGGTTTATGGCGGCGGCAGCAACGGCCTGATGGGCATCGTGGCCGACGCAACCCTGGCGGCCGGTGGCCGGGTGGTGGGCATCATCCCGCAAGCCCTGGTGGACAAAGAATGGGCGCATCCCCATTGCACCGAATTGCATGTGGTGGACACCATGCACGAGCGCAAGCGCATGATGGCCGAGCGAGCCGATGCCTTCATCGCCCTGCCCGGCGGCATTGGGACTTTTGAAGAATTTTTTGAAGTGTGGACCTGGCGGCAGTTGGGCTACCACAACAAGCCTGTGGGCCTGCTCAACTTGAATGGCTACTACGATGGCTTATTGACTTTTTTGCGCAGTGTCGTGAAGCATCAGTTCATGGGCGATTGGCAAATGGACTTGATCGCTGTCGACAATCACGCCCCTGCCCTGCTTGAAAAGTTGGTGCAGTCCGCCGGACTGCAATACAGCGTTCTAAGCGACGCGTTGTAACTCAAATCGCCGAGTTGTCCTCTTCGCCGGTACGGATACGCACCACACGCTCCACATTGGTGATGAAGATCTTACCGTCACCGATTTTGCCGGTACGAGCCGCTTTCACGATCGCATCCACGCAGCGGTCCACATCCTCATCCTTGACGGCCACTTCCACTTTCACCTTGGGCAAAAAGTCCACCACATACTCGGCACCACGGTACAGTTCGGTGTGACCTTTTTGGCGACCAAAGCCTTTGACTTCGGTAACCGTCAGTCCCGTGACGCCGCATTCGGCCAGCAACTCGCGAACCTCTTCCAATTTGAACGGCTTGATGATGGCGGTGATCTGCTTCATGGTGAATGTCTTCCTGGAAATGAAATTTAAGCGCGAAACTTGTTGGTCATAGGATAACGCCAATCCTTGCCGAAACTGCGGTGCGTCACGCGAATGCCGACCGGCGATTGGCGGCGCTTGTACTCGTTGAGCTTGATCAAACGGGTGACCTTCTCCACATCCGACCGCTCAAACCCGTCGGCCACCAGCGCCTCAATGCCTTCATCATTTTCCATGTACCGGGCAATGATGGCGTCCAGCACCTCGTAGGCGGGCAAGCTGTCTTGGTCTTTTTGATCGGGCCGCAACTCGGCGCTTGGAGGACGCGTGATGATGCGCTCAGGTATCGGCTGAGCGCCCGTGCCAAAGGGGTCATTTTGGTTGCGCCAATTGGACAAGCGAAACACCTGGGTCTTGACCACATCCTTGATGACCGCAAAACCGCCCGCCATGTCGCCGTACAGCGTGCAATAACCGGTGGCCATTTCGCTTTTATTACCGGTGGTCAACACAATCGCACCGGTTTTGTTGGACATGGCCATCAACAAGGTCCCGCGAATTCGCGCTTGGATATTTTCTTCGGTGGTGTCTTCGGCCAGCCCCTCAAACTGCAGCGTCAAGGCCTGCTTAAAGCCTTCAAACAACGGAACAATCGAGATTTCGTCGTAGCGCACGTGCAGGCGTTCGGCCATTTCACGTGCATCCAGCCAACTGATGTCGGCGGTATAGGGCGAGGGCATCATCACCGCATGCACCTTGTCAGAGCCGATGGCGTCCACCGCAATGGCCAGCACCAGCGCCGAGTCAATGCCACCCGACAAACCCAGCACAGCTTTCGTAAAACCGTTTTTGCCCAAATAATCGCGCACCCCCAGCACCAAGGCGTCCCACAAATCGGCTTCGTCGCTGCGGGCCGCGTTGACCACCGCAGGTTGAACCTCTGCAAGACCGTCTTGCAGCGTCACCGCCACAAAGGGTAGGTCTTCTGTAAAAGCCGGCGCCCGCATTTGCACCTCGCCCTGGGCATCCAGCGCAAAGGACCTGCCTTCAAACACCACTTCGTCTTGTCCACCCACCAAGTGGGCGTAGACCAAGGGCAAGCCACAGGCCAAAACCCGCTCGCGCATGTGCTGCTCTCGCTCCAGCCCTTTGCCAGCGTGAAAGGGGGAGGCGTTGAGAACGGCCAAGATCTGAGCACCCGCCGCTTTGGCTTTCTGCGCAGGCCCCTCAAACCAAGCGTCTTCACAAATCAGCAAACCGACTTGAATGCCCGAGACCTCGAACACACAAGCCTGGTCACCCGGCATGAAATACCTTCGCTCATCGAACACTTGGTAATTGGGCAGTTCCTGCTTGGCGTAGCGGGCCACGGTGTTCCCGCCTAGCAAGACGGACGCCATATTGAAGCGGCGGGTCACCGCCACACTTTTACTGCGCATGCCCCCGCCCTGGGGGTGGCCAACCACCACGGCCATGCCTTTTAACCCTGCGGTTTCTCGCGCCACTGTTTTCAGGGCATCATCGCAGGCATCGATGAAAGCGGGCCGCAACAACAAGTCCTCGGCGGCGTAACCGCAAAGGGACAATTCGGGCGTGAGTAACAGGCGCGCGCCTTTTTGGTAGGCTGCGTGCGCAGCGTCGATGATTTTTTGGGCATTGCCCTTCATATCACCGACCACGAAATTGAGCTGAGCCACACAAAGATTGAGAGTCATACAGGTGCAGGAATACAAGTCAGACGATTATGTCATCCAGGTGCACGATTCCTGGGATGCCATTGACGAACGTACGTGGAATGATTTGTTGGCTCAGCAAAAAACGCCCACCCTGTTCATGCAGTACGCCTACCTGAAGGCGATGCAAGATAGTCAGGCCGCCAGTCCAGGCACAGGATGGGGCCTGCAGATCATGACCCTTTGGCAAAAGAATGCAGACGCAGATGGCGGGTCAGCTTTGCAGCTTTGCGCCGCCACGGCCCTGTACCTCAAAGGCCACTCCTACGGGGAATACGTGTTCGATTGGGCCTGGGCCGACGCGTACCAGCGGCACGGCCTGCGCTACTACCCCAAGGCCTTGGTGGCCGTGCCCTTTACGCCCGTTCCGGGCAGCCGTTTACTGGCCGTGGATGCTGCGGCCCGGCAGGCCTTGGCAAAAACCTTGATCGAGTTCACCCACAACCAATCGCTGTCGTCTTTGCACCTGCTGTTTGGCGATGAAGCGGACCTACAGGCTTGCTCGCAAGCAGGCATGATGCTGCGCCATACGGTGCAATTTCATTGGACAAATGCAAGGAACGCCCTGTCCGCGCAGAACGAAAAATTCGCCGATTTCGAGGATTTTTTAAGCCAATTAAGCCAAGAAAAACGCAAAAAAATACGCCAGGAACGGCGCAAAGTGGCTGAGGCGGGCGTTCAATTTCGGGTGCTGCGCGGTGCAGATATTCTGACCAGCGACTGGGACTTCTTTTACCAATGCTACGAAAGAACGTACCTGGAACACGGCAACAAGCCCTACCTGAGCCGTGACTTTTTTACGCAGCTGCAACAAAACCAGTCCGCGCACTGGGTGCTGTTTGTCGGTGAGATCGACGGCCGCCCTGTGGCATGCAGCCTATTGGGCTTGGACAGTGCATCGCCTGAAGGCGGCGTGGCTTATGGGCGTTATTGGGGGGCCCTGGAGCGGGTCGATTGCTTGCACTTTGAGGCTTGCTATTACCAGCCAATTGCCTGGTGCATTGCGAACGGTTTTGTTCGCTTTGAGGGCGGCGCTCAAGGTGAGCACAAAATGGCGCGGGCGCTGTTGCCCGTGACGACCAGCAGCGCACACTGGCTATCGCACCCTGATTTTGCGGATGCGGTAGCCCGATTTTTGGCCCAAGAAGGTCAAGGCGTTGAAGCTTATTTGAACGATTTGAACCAACGCTCTCCCCTGAAACAGGGTTGAGCGTCGGGACCAGGCTTAAGCCTTGGCGGCGTTGTAAGCGGCAATACCGTCGGAAATTTCTTTGCGCGCTGACTCTGGGCCTTCCCAGCCACGAATCTTGACCCACTTACCTTTTTCAAGGTCTTTGTAGTGCTCAAAGAAATGCGAAATCTGACTCAGGCGCAGTTGATTCATGTCTTCGGGTTTTTGCCAGTGGGTGTAAATAGGCAAAATTTTGTCAATCGGCACCGCCAAGACCTTGCCGTCTTGGCCGCCTTCGTCTTCCATCAGCAAGATGCCAATGGGGCGGCATTTCACCACCACACCTGGAATCAGCGGGAAAGGCGTGATCACCAACACATCGACCGGGTCACCGTCGCCGGCGATGGTGCGGGGCACGTAGCCGTAGTTGGTGGGGTAATGCATGGCCGTGCCCATGAAACGGTCCACAAAAATGGCACCCGTTTCTTTGTCCACTTCATATTTCACTGGATCGGCATTCATCGGAATTTCGATGATGACGTTGAATGTTTCGGGGGCGTTGGCGCCAGGGGTCACATTGTCAAGGGACATGGTTGCAGTCTCAAGGGGTTAAAGTAAAAACATAATCCTAGGATTAACCCTCATTTTACTTTCACTGGCCTTGCGAAAAGTGAGTCCGGGGCCTTTAATACAAAGGTTGGCCAATCGTGTATCACCCAAAGGTCGCGAGGAAGCAACGCCATGGAGGGGCCTCCAGCGCGTTGTCCCTCCCTTCAGCGACAACAATTGGAGAACGACACATGACAAGCAACTCAGCGCTCACCTTAGCGCTTGTATGCGGACTGATCGCCGTGGCTTACGGCATTTGGGCCCGCAGTTGGATTCTTTCCCAGGATGCAGGTAACCCGCGGATGCAGGAAATTGCGGCTGCCATCCAGACCGGGGCTGCGGCCTATCTCTCTCGCCAATACAAAACCATCGCCATGGTCGGCGTGGTGCTGGCCATCCTGATTGCGGTGTTTCTGGACTCCATGAGCGCCGTGGGCTTTGTGCTCGGCGCGGTGCTGTCCGGTGCCTGCGGCTTTATTGGCATGAACGTGTCCGTGCGTGCCAATGTCCGCACCGCACAAGCCGCTACCAAGGGCATTGGCCCGGCGCTGGACGTGGCCTTTCGCGGCGGCGCCATCACCGGCATGCTGGTGGTGGGTCTGGGTCTGCTGGGGGTGACGGGCTTTTACATGTTTCTGGTGCCGGACGGCGCCGTGACGGCCGCCAAGCTCAATCCGCTGATCGGCTTTGCGTTCGGCTCCTCGCTGATTTCCATCTTCGCCCGTTTGGGTGGTGGCATTTTCACCAAGGGCGCTGACGTCGGTGCTGACTTGGTCGGCAAGGTTGAAGCCGGCATCCCCGAGGATGACCCGCGCAACCCCGCCGTGATCGCCGACAACGTGGGTGACAACGTGGGCGACTGCGCCGGTATGGCCGCCGACCTTTTTGAAACCTATGCCGTGACGCTGATCGCCACAATGGTGTTGGGCGCCCTGCTGCTGGGCGCCGGTGGCCCCAACGCCGTACTCTACCCCTTGAGTCTGGGAGCCGTGTCCATCGTGGCCTCCATCATCGGTTGCTTCTTTGTCAAGGCCTCCCCTGGCATGAAGAACGTGATGCCCGCGCTGTACAAGGGCCTGGCTGTAGCCGGCATCTTGTCGCTGGTTGCCTTTTACTTTGTGACGCAATCGCTGTTCCCGGCAGCACTGACGCTGGCTGACGGACGCGTCATCACCGCCAGCGCCTTGTTCGGCGCCTGCGCCGTGGGTCTTATCCTGACGGGCACGCTGGTCTGGATCACCGAGTACTACACCGGCACGCAATACGCGCCCGTGCGTCACATTGCAGAAGCCTCCACCACCGGTCACGGCACCAACATCATTGCGGGCCTGGGTGTTTCTATGCGCTCCACCGCCTGGCCTGTGCTGTTTGTCTGTGCTGCGATCTACTCGGCCTTTGCGCTGGCGGGTCTTTACGGCATCGCCATCGCCGCCACCTCTATGCTGAGCATGGCCGGCATTGTGGTGGCACTGGACGCCTACGGCCCCATCACCGACAACGCTGGTGGCATTGCAGAGATGGCCGAATTGCCTGCCAGCGTGCGTGACATCACCGACCCGCTGGACGCCGTGGGCAACACCACCAAGGCCGTGACCAAGGGCTACGCCATCGGCTCCGCCGGTCTGGCCGCCCTGGTGCTGTTTGCCGACTACACCCACAAGCTCGAGGGCCTGGGCAGCCACGTCAAGTTCGACCTGAGTGACCCCATGGTCATCATCGGCCTGTTCATTGGCGGCCTGATCCCCTACCTGTTTGGCGCTATGGCCATGGAAGCCGTGGGCCGCGCAGCCGGTGCGGTGGTGGTCGAAGTTCGCCGCCAGTTCCGCGACATCAAAGGCATCATGGACGGTACCGGCAAGCCCGAGTACGACACCGCGGTGGACATGCTGACCAGCGCAGCCATCAAAGAAATGATGATCCCCAGTTTGTTGCCTGTTGTGGCTCCTATCCTGGTCGGCCTGATCCTCGGGCCAGCTGCACTGGGTGGCCTGCTGATGGGCACCATCGTGACCGGCCTGTTTGTAGCCATCTCCATGTGCACCGGCGGCGGCGCCTGGGACAACGCCAAAAAGTACATTGAAGACGGCCACCACGGCGGCAAAGGCTCTGAAGCGCACAAGGCTGCAGTGACCGGCGACACCGTGGGCGACCCCTACAAGGACACTGCAGGTCCGGCCATCAACCCGCTGATCAAGATCATCAACATTGTGGCGCTGCTGATCGTGCCCTTGGTCGTCAAGTTACACGGCGTCTAAGCCCCCCCTTGCGTTCTTTGAGTAAGCCCGCCCTCTTTGGAGGGCGGGCTTTTTTCATGGGCTGACTTCTTCTCTTTCGCCTACGCCCTGATTTGTCTCATTTATTCATTTCAAGCGCACTGACTCAAGCACAATGCGACCATGCAACTGAACTTCATCGCCAACCAATCTGTGCCCGCCCTAGCAGGACAAACCCTGAATGTGATCGACCCGTCGGACGGTCTCGTGTTTGACCAAATTCAACGCAGTCAAGCCGCCGACATCGATCAAGCGGTGCTTGCCGCGCGTGCGGCTTTTCAGGGCCCCTGGGGCCAACTGAGCGCCGTGGAACGCGGACGCTTGCTGATGGCGCTGTCGCGCAAAGTAAGCGAGCATGCCGCCGAGCTGACCGCATTGGAACAACGTGATTGCGGTAAACCCACACGCCAAGCCTCGGCGGACGTCACCGCCTTGGCCCGCTATTTTGAATATTACGCTGGCGCTTGCGACAAGCTGCACGGCGAGACTTTGCCCTACCAAAACGGCTACAGCGTGCTGACTTGGCGTGAGCCGCATGGCGTCACCGGCCATGTGATTCCGTGGAACTATCCGATGCAAATTTTTGGCCGCAGCGTGGGCGGCGCCTTGGCAGCCGGCAATGCCTGTGTGGTCAAGCCGGCTGAAGACGCCTGCCTGAGCCTGATCCGCGTCGCCCAGTTGGCGGCCGAGGTGGGCTTTCCAGCCGGCACGATCAATATCGTGACGGGTTATGGCCATGAGGTGGGTGATGCGCTGGCGCGTCACTCCGACATCGACCATATCAGCTTCACCGGCAGCCCCACGGTGGGCACACTGATTCAACAAGTGGCAGCTGAACGCCATTGCCCTGTGACGCTGGAGCTGGGCGCCAAGAGCCCACAAATCATTTTTGCCGATGCCGACTTGGACGCCGCCATCCCGGTGGTGGTCAACGCCATTGTGCAAAACGCCGGGCAAACCTGCAGCGCCGGCTCACGGGTGCTGATTCAACAAGCCATTTACGAGCCTCTGCTGCAGCGCTTGGGCGAGGCCTTCAAACAACTGCGGGTGGGCTCGGCTGAGATGAACCTGGACCTGGGCCCGCTGATCAGGGCCAGCCAACTCGAACGCGTGGCGGGTTTTCTGGACCAAGCCCGCGCCGACGGCATTGCCACTGTGGCCCAAGGCCAGATCGTGGCAGGCGTGCCAGAGGGCGGTTTTTACCAAGCCCCGACCCTGCTGCGTGATGTTCCGGTGATGCACCGCCTGGCGCAAGAGGAAGTTTTTGGCCCGGTGCTGTCGGCCATGGCTTTTCGTGACGAAGACCATGCGGTCGAGCTGGCCAATGCCACCGCCTTTGGTCTGGTGGCCGGCATCTGGACGCGCGATGGCGCCCGCCAATTTCGCATGGCCAAACGGGTGCGCAGCGGTCAGGTCTTCATCAACAACTACGGCGCAGGCGGTGGTGTGGAGCTGCCGTTCGGTGGCGTCAAGTCCTCGGGCTACGGCCGTGAAAAAGGTTTCGAAGCCCTACTGGGTTTCACCACACTCAAAACCGTGGCGATTCACCACGGCTGATTTGTTTCTGGTTAATGCCTTGCAATCACCCCAGACAGGGACTGGTGGGGTGCTGCGGCACAATGGCGGCATGTCTGAACGAATCATTCCTTTGGTGGACCTGCGCAACAGCTTGCCTCTGCCCCAGCCTTCAGCACCTTTGGCATGGAATTCATCGCTGCAGGATGCTCGGGATCGTCCTTTGCACGATTTGCGCATCAGCGTGACCGACCGCTGCAACTTTCGCTGCAGCTATTGCATGCCCAAAGAAGTCTTTCACAAAGACTACCCTTACCTGCCGCACAGCGACTTGCTGACCTTCGAAGAAATCACCCGCACTGCCCAAGCGTTTGTGGCTTTAGGTGTACGCAAAATCAGACTCACCGGTGGCGAGCCCCTGCTGCGCAAAAACATCGAGGTGCTGATCGCCCAACTCGCCGCCCTGCGCACCCCAGAAGGCTTGCCGCTGGACATCACGCTGACCACCAACGGCTCGCTGTTGGCGCGCAAAGCCCAAGCCTTGAAGGACGCGGGCCTGCAACGCGTCACGGTCAGCCTGGACGGGCTGGACGACGCCATTTTCCGCCAAATGAACGACGTGGATTTTCCTGTCGCCGATGTGCTGGCCGGCATTGACGCGGCGCAAGCCGCCGGACTGTCGAGCATCAAGGTGAATATGGTGGTCAAACGCGGCACCAACGACCACGAAATCTTGCCCATGGCCCGGCACTTCAAAGGCTCGGGCGTGACGCTGCGCTTCATTGAATACATGGACGTGGGCGCCACCAACGGCTGGCGCATGGACGAAGTGCTGCCCAGCGCGCAAGTCATCGAACGGTTGCAAGCCGAGTTGCCGCTGTCCGCCTTGAAGGCGTCCGCGCCCGGCGAAACGGCCCAGCGCTGGGGCTACGCCGATGCGCAGGGGCAGTTCGACCCGAGCCTGGGAGAAATTGGCGTCATCAGCAGCGTGACCCAGGCCTTTTGTGGTGACTGCAACCGCGCCAGACTGTCGACCGAAGGTCAGCTGTATTTGTGCCTGTTTGCCTCACAGGGCTACGACCTGCGCTCGTTGATCCGCGGTCCTCTGAGCGATGAGGCTTTACGCCAGCAGATCGCGGCCATCTGGCAAGGGCGCAGTGACCGCTACTCTGAATTGCGCAGCCTGATGCCACCAGACAGCGAGCAGGCCCCAGCCCGCAAGCGGGTTGAAATGAGTTACATCGGCGGCTGAGCATGAACCAAGCACCCATTCGCACCGACGCCCCCAAGACCGAATGGGAGGCCGTCACCGGTTTGATCTTGGCTGGAGGTCGCGGCACGCGCATGGGCGGCACCGACAAGGGTTTGCAAAACTTTCGCGGCCTGCCCCTGGCGCTGAACACCTTGATGCGCCTGCAAATGCAGCAAGGCCAAGCCTTGACCGAGGTCATGATCAACGCCAATCGCAACGAATCCGCTTACGCAGCGTTTGGCACCCCCGTCTGGCCTGACACGCTGGATGGTTTTGCCGGACCGCTGGCCGGCTTTATGACGGGATTGGAACACTGCCAAACCCCGCTGCTGCTCACCGTGCCCTGTGACACGCCGCTGTTTCCGCTGGACCTGGTGCAGCGCATGCACCAAGCCCTGCGTCGTGAGCAGGCTGACTTGGCCATGGCCGCCGCTTGTGAAGAAGACGGGCAACTGCGTGCCCAACCGGTGTTCTGTCTGATGCGGGTCGAGTTGCTGGAAAGCCTGCTCGCCTTCACGCAGCAAGGTGGCCGCAAAATTGACGCTTGGACGGCGCTGCACCGCACGGTGCTGGTGCCCTTCAACGAGCCCACGGACAACCCCCAAGCCTTCTTCAACGCCAACACCGCTGAGCAACTGCAAAGCCTGGAAAATGTCTGAGACCATGCCGCAGACGGTGTTCAAGCCCTTAGCCGTGCCCGCCACGCTGACTCAGATCGGCGAACAATTGGCCGGCTACGACCCTCAGGCGCTGACGGCCGACGCCGTATTGGCTTTCTTGGCGCAAATGGTGACGCCCTTGACGGGCGCGGAAACAGTGTCTCTGTTTCAGGCCTTGGACCGGGTACTGGCCGTGGACGTGATCTCGCCCTTGAGCGTGCCGCCCCATGACAACTCGGCCATGGACGGTTACGCCTTCAACGGCGACAGCCTGCCCGCAGCGCAAAACCTTCAAGCGGTTGGCACCGCTTTGGCCGGCAAAGCCTGGCAAGGCCAAGTGCAAGCCGGGCAGTGCGTAAAAATCATGACCGGTGCCATCATGCCGCCCGGCTTGGACACCGTCGTGGCGCAAGAATTGGCGCAGGTCGATGGTGACCGGGTGCAAATTGCCGCTGGCCTGCTGCAACGCGGTGACAACCGGCGCTTGTGCGGCGAAGACTTGGTGCAAGGGCAACCCGCCCTACCCGCTGGTACGCGCTTGGGACCTGCGGCCTGCGGCCTCTTGGCCAGCCTGGGCTTGGCCCAGGTCTCGGTGCGACCCCGCCTCAAGGTGGCCTACTTTTCCACCGGCGACGAAATTCTGAGCCTAGGCGACACGCCACGCGAAGGCGCGGTCTTCGACAGCAACCGCTACACCGTTCACGGCATGCTCACGCGCATGGGCTGCGAGGTGCTTGACATGGGTGTGGTGCGCGACGACCCGGCCCTGCTCGAAGCCGCCTTCAGGCAGGCCGCATCTCTCGCCGATGTGATCATCACCAGCGGCGGCGTGAGTGTGGGTGAAGCCGATTTCACCAAAGCCATGATGAAAAAATTAGGCGATGTCGCTTTTTGGCGCATCGCCATGCGACCCGGCCGCCCCATGGCAGTAGGACGCATTCCCCAAGGGGGCCGCTCTACCGAAGGGGATCGATCCGCCGTGCTGTTTGGCTTGCCGGGCAATCCGGTGGCCGTGATGGTGACTTTCTTGGCTTTTGTGCGCCCCACTCTGCAGCGCATGATGGGCATGACCAATGCCCCGCTGCCATTGCTCAAAGCGCGCAGCCAAGAAGTGCTGCGCAAAAAACCCGGTCGCACCGAGTACCAACGTGGGATCGTCAGCCGCAACGCCCAAGGGGAGTTGCAAGTGATCATCACCGGCAATCAAGGCTCGGGTGTGCTCAGCTCCATGGTGCAGGCCAACGGCTTGATAGTGCTGCACCACGACCAGGCCACCACGCAAGTCGGCGAGTGGGTGGATGTGATGATGTTTGACGGCCACCTTTAGCCGACCTCTCGCCTGCCTCTAACCGCGCAAACAGCGTAAGCCCGCTCAGCGCGCCTGCGCCAGGGCTTTCACCACACCGTCATTGGCCAACGCGTCAGCACGTTCGTTGCCGGGGTCGCCCGCATGGCCTTTGACCCAGCGCCAATCGATGACGTGCTCTGAACTGCTCACGGCCTCGTCCAGCCGTTGCCACAAATCCACGTTTTTCACGGGTTGTTTGGCCGCTGTGCGCCAGCCCCTGGCTTTCCAGCCATGAATCCACTCAGTAATGCCTTTGCGCACATATTCGCTGTCCAGATACAGGACGATGTGGCAGGGACGCTTCAAAGCGCCCAGTGCCTGAATCACCGCCATCAACTCCATGCGGTTGTTGGTGGTCCCCAACTCACCGCCACACAGCTCGCGCACATGGCGGCCCGACTTCATCAACACGCCCCAGCCGCCCGGGCCGGGGTTGCCTTTGCAGGCCCCATCGGTATGTATTTCAACGTGATCCAAAAGATGGCTTTCGAGTGGCTTGCGCCGTGATTTCAGTTGGCGGCTGCACCGCATGGTGCCGCTGCGCAGCCGGCAGGGCTGCCCCGACCCTGACGGGCGATTTTTTCCAGGCTCGCCCGAGCATACGACCTCCCGGCACGCGCTTGACCGCCAACACCATGTAGGCTCCGCCCAAAATAGGCCACCAACGCGCACCCCAGCGGTCCAGCCAGGCCATGCGCGCCAGCCAACCGCTGTTTTGCACCGCCGGGCGCCAGCAACCAAAGCGGCTGACCTGCACCTCAAAGCCCAACAGCCTCAGCCAATCGCGCAGTCGCCAATAAGCAATCAGGTTGCCCAAGACGGTCGGCACGCTGTCGCGCCAGCCCAGTCGGCGATACAGGGCTTGGCGCCGTTGATGCCAGCCCCACAAACTGACGGGGTTCAGCCCGGTGATCACCACTTGGCCCTCAGGCATCAGCACCCGCTCCACTTCGCGCAAGGTGGCGTGCGGGTCGGCGCACAGCTCCAGGGTATGCGGCATGACCACCAGGTCCAGGCTGTTGGCCTCAAACGGCAAGGCGACCCCTTCGGCCACCAGGTCGCAGGGTGACAGCGTCGAAGCCGCAGCATCCTGCTCAGCCCACGAGCGAAGATACCAACGGTGGGGCATGCGGTTGGCCTGTAGGCCGTTCAATTCAGGGGTATCGAGTTGCACCGCGTGATAGCCAAAGACATCAACAACCGCGGTATCGAGCTGCGTTTGCTCCCAATCGTGCAAATAGCATCCCAACGGCGTGGCCAGCCATTGACCCCAAGCCTGCGCCACTTGGACGGCAGAACCCGGGGATGAAGCAGGTGTTTCTATAATGGGATTGCTCATGAACCTAATTCCGCTGCCCGCTTTTTCCGACAATTACATCTGGCTGTTGCACCACAACGGCCGGGCCTTGGTGGTCGACCCCGGCGATGCGCAACCCGTGCTCGATGCACTGGCCAGCGCAGGCTGGGTGTTGGATGTTATTTTAGTCACCCATCACCATGCTGACCACGTGGGCGGCGTAGCCTCGCTGACGGCGGCCACGTCGGCCACCGTCTATGGCCCCGCCCATGAAAAAATGCCGACCGGCGTGATCCCGATGACGCAAGGCGAAACCATGTCTTGGCAAGGCTTGGAATTTGAAGTCATCGACGTCCCCGGTCACACGGCGGGGCATATCGCCTACTTCGGCCAACCTTCCGGTATGGCGCCAGTCTTGTTTTGTGGCGACACCTTGTTTTCAGGCGGCTGTGGCCGCTTGTTTGAAGGCACGCCAGCCCAAATGCTGCACTCACTGGAAAAACTGGCTGGCTTGCCCGGCGCCACGCAAGTGTGCTGCGCCCATGAATACACACTGAGCAATCTGAAATTCGCCCGGCACATTGAACCGGCCAACCTCGATCTCAGCGCTTACGAAACCCAATGCCAAGACCTTCGTGCCCAGGGTTTACCCACCTTGCCCTCACACTTGGACTTGGAACTCAAGATCAACCCCTTCTTACGCAGCAGACAGCCCTCGGTCCGCGCGTCGGTGCAACACCGCACACCCACCCCGATGGACGATGCCGACTACTTTGCGGCGCTGCGTCAATGGAAAAACGATTACCGATGACTCCACCATTTTTGAACCCGCTGCTGACCCGCTGGATGCGCAACGCCTTGACTTTGAGCTTGTTGAGCCTGCTGCTGGTCGGCTGCGCCACAACCGGCACGGCCCCCAGCTCGATGTCGCCAGCGCCTGTCGCCGCTGAGTCTTCACCTTCCCCCGCCCCTGTGCCGGCCACAACCAAAGCAGCCCCCCTCAGCCCCAAAGCCATCCCCCTGGCGACGGTGAAAACCGAGCCCCCAGCCGATATTTGGGAACGCATCCGCCTGGGCTTTGCCATGCCCAACTTGGAAAATGATCTTGTTAGTGACCGAGAGCAGTGGTACAGCGCCAAGCCGGACTACATGCTGCGCATGACCGAACGCTCACGCAAATACCTGTTCTTCATTGTGGAAGAACTGGAAACCCGCAACATGCCCACGGAGTTGGCGCTGCTGCCCTTCATTGAATCTGCGTTTAACCCGCAAGCCGTGTCGTCCGCCAAGGCGGCAGGCATGTGGCAGTTCATGCCGGCCACAGGCAAATACTTTGAACTGAAGCAAAACATCTTCCGCGACGACCGGCGCAGCGTTCAAGAATCCACCCGCGCCGCGCTCGACTATTTGCAAAAACTCTACGGTATGTTTGGTGACTGGCATTTGGCCCTGGCCGCCTACAACTGGGGCGAAGGCAGCGTCAGCCGGGCCTTGGCCAAGAACAAGGCCGCGGGTCTGGGCATGAGCTACAGCGACCTGAACATGCCCATTGAAACGCGCTATTACGTGCCCAAATTGCAAGCGGTGAAAAATATTATCAGCCAACCCGCGGCCTTCAATACACGCTTGCCCCTGATTCAAAACCACCCTTATTTCCAGAGCGTGACGATCACCCGCGACATCGATGTCAACTTGGCGGCCCGCTTGGCAGAGATCAGCTTGGACGACTTCAAAGCCCTCAATCCCTCGATGAGCCGCCCTGTGATTTTGGCCGCTGGCACGCCCCAGATTCTGCTGCCTTGGGACAATGCGGATCTGTTTCAACGCAATCTGGATGCACACCCCAACAACCGTCTGGCCACATGGACAGCTTGGGTGTCACCCCAGACCATGAAAGTGCAAGAAGCCTCACGCATCGTCGGTATGCCTGAAGACCAGCTGCGTAGCATGAACAACATTCCGCAAAAAATGCTGATCAAGGCGGGCTCGACCTTGCTGGTGCCGCGTAAAGGCGCGCTCGACGCCGATGTAACCGAACATTTGGCCGACAACGCGCAAGTAGCTTTTGCGCCTGAGGTCGTCCTCAAACGCATCCTGCTCAAAGCACGCAAGGGAGACACCTTAGCCAGCTTTGCCTCCAAAAATGGGGTGAGCGTGAGCAACCTGTTGAGCTGGAACAAACTGAGTGCCAATGCCCCGCTCAAAGCTGGGCAGTCCATTGCCTTGTTGATTCCCACGACGCAAGGGCGTCTTGTAGCCAAAGGCTTGCCCGTCAAGGGTTTGGTCGCCAAGGCCGCGCCGGCTGTGGGCCACGGCAAAGCGGCGAGCACCCTCAAAACAGCGCACGCCAAAGTGACTTCGCCCAGCAAATCCATCAAAGTGGCCAAGCGATAAAACCCTGCGATCAGCATCTGGTACCGGTGCTCGTTAGATCGAAAAGCGTTTTTTGCTTTTCTGCACCGCCTCATTAGTGTAGGCAGCCTGCAAGGCAGAACGGTCCACCACAAGCGGCCGGGGCATGCCCAGCCGCAGTGCGCGAGTGCGCCATGCGGCGTATAGCAACTCATCGGCAAACAAACCGTCAGGGCAATAACTTTCGCGTACTTTGTCCACCGTACCCAGGTAAAAGGCACGGTCTCCTGTCCACGCATGGGCGGGAATAATTTTCAGTAAATCGGTAGGCCCTGCTGTCGTCAACCATTTCAGAGCGCGCACCACGCCATCTGCCAGTCCCTGGATCAACTCGGGTTTGAGCTGCAAGAATTCAGCTTTGGCGAACAAACAGGTTGCGGCGCTGGCCCCGCCCATCCACAGTTGAGCGCCTTGCAAGGTCCGGGTTTCGGCCACCACGCGCAAATCACTTTTGTATTCCAGCCAACTCATCGCCGGGTCAATATGACACAAGGCATCAACCGCGCCGCTGCGCAAACTCTCTGTGGCTGCGACCATATTGCCCACGGCCACAAACTGCATGTCGCGGGGCGCTAAACCCGCCTGCAAGCTCCACAAATGGGCCATTGCATGGCTGGCAGAACCCCAGTCGGAAACCCCAATTTTGAAACGCCTCAAATCGGCCATGCTCTGAAATGAGGTCAAGCGCCGCATGGCAATCCCCAAGCTGATTTGCGGGGTTCGTCCCTGCAGTACAAAAGCTTTGATTTTTTGCCCCTGCTCGTTCAGATCGAACACCTGATCAAAAGTGCCGCTGACCACATCGACCAAGCCCGACGTCAGCGCCTGATGGACTTGGGCATCGGCATCAAAATCGTGCCACTCCAGTTGGATGCCAAAGGGTTTGAAGTAACCCATTTGATCCGCCAGCACCAGGGGGAAATGCATCATGCTGCCGCGCATCGACAAGCCCAGACGGACTTTATGCACGTCGCTGACCGCACCGTGGGCTGTGCTCACGCAAGCCAAGCTCGCTGCAGCCAGCAGATTGAATTGACGTCTTCCCAGAATAGGCCCCACCCTGTACTCCCCTGCATATCGCCACAAGGCGTTGATGCAATCAGCTTAATCAGAGCGCCTTATTGGCGCATCGGGAAACATCCCAAGCGGGTTTTTACGTAATGGATTGGCACTAGAAGAGGCTTTTCGACCTGCCTCAGCGGCGGTCGACCAGGGCATGGGCAATGGTGCCCAAATCCACATACTCCAGTTCACTGCCCGCAGGTACGCCGCGGGCCAGGCGGGTCACGCGCAAGCCTTTGCTTTTGAGCATTTCGGCAATCACATGGGCGGTGGCTTCGCCTTCGGCGGTGAAGTTGGTGGCCAAAATTACCTCTTGCACCACGCCATCCACGGCGCGGTCCAGCAACTTGGCCAGGCCAATGTCTTTGGGGCCAATGCCGTCAAGCGGGCTGAGCTTGCCCATCAACACAAAATACAGGCCCTTGAACGACGCGGTGCGCTCAATCGCCGATTGATCGGCCGGGGTTTCCACCACGCACAACTTGCTGTGGTCACGCGACGGATCTTGGCAAGTGGCACAGACTTCTGACTCGGTGAAGGTGTGGCATAAATTGCAATGCCGCACGCTCTCTACCGCTTCTTTCAAAGCGCGAGAAAGCATCATGGCCGCCGCCCGATCGCGTTGCATCAAATGAAACGCCATGCGGGCAGCCGACTTGATGCCCACCCCCGGCAAGGCCTTCAGGGCATGGGTCAACGCGTCGAGCGTGTAGGCGTCAGACATCGATCAGAAAGGCAGTTTCATGCCAGGCGGCAGACCGGCGGTCAGCTTGCCCATTTTTTGCTGCGAGGTTTCCTCGGCCAAACGCACGGCATCGTTCATGGCAGCGGCCACCAAGTCTTCCAGCATGTCTTTGTCTTCCGCCAACAAACTCGGATCGATGGTCACGCGTTTCACGCTGTGTTTGCAGGTCATCAAGACCTTCACCAAGCCGCCGCCAGAGGCGCCTTCCACATCAATGAATGCGAGTTCATCTTGCGCTTTTTTCAGGTTGTCTTGCATCGCCTGGGCTTGCTTCATCAGGCCTGCGAGTTGTCCTTTGTTGAACATGAGAGGGTTCCTTTTTTGTAAGAGAAGATGTCTAAAAAATCAAATCGGTTTGACGCTGCCGGGCACGATTTTGCCGCCAAAGTCACGCAGCATGGATTGCACCAGAGGGTCGTTTTCAATCAGGGCCTGCGCGGCCCACTGCCGCTCGTTGGCCGCCACGGTGTTGCGCAGCAAGGGGCTGTCGGTCACTTTGCCCATTTCAAAGGCCAGCTCCACGCTGTGGCCGACCGTGGCCAGTGCGGTTTTCAAGCGCTCGCGCGCGGCCGGTTGGTTCAAAGACTCTCGCTCCAAACGCAGCTGCCAGCGGTCGGTATCACGGCCCATCAACTGAGACTGCAAAGCCAACTCGCGCACCAGGGCGTTAATTAGTTCTTTCTCCGCCATGTCGCGCACCAGCGCGGCCCAAAACTCGCCCTCTTCGGTGACGATCAGCTCCACGGCAGTCTGCGTTAGCGGACCCTCACGCCGAGGCGAGGTGCGCGCCGACGGCTCGGTGGTGTCGCGCACCGGCAAGGCCTGGAAAGTAGATACTTCATGCTCAGGCTCGAGATCGGCCACAAAGGGCTCGTCCTCGTCCAAATCGACCCAGGGTGGCGGGCCTTCTTCTTCTGCGGCTATCGGCACAGGGGCCGCCTGTGCCACTCGCTCAGGCGGCGCAGCAGCAGTGGACATGGCAGCCACCCCTTTCGGTACGGGCTCAGCCGCAAAGGCCACTGGGGTCATGGCGGGCCGTGAAATTGGGGCTTGAATGGTTTGTGGCGCTTGCGGGGCTTGAGACTGCGCCAAGGGCGCGGCTTGAATCGGTGGCGCTAAAGACGTCGGCGCCGTCGTTGAAATTACGGCGGCGCGGGGTTCAGGTGCTGATCGCGGACTTTTTTTTTCAGCCGGGGTCGAGGTCGTGGCGCCGGGCTTGAAGGCCAGTAGGCGCAGCAACACCATGGTCAAGGCCACGTACTCGTCGGGCGCCAAGCCCAGCTCACCCCGTCCGTGCAGGCACAGGCTGTACAAAAGCTGGGTTTCGTCTGCCGCCATGCACTGGGCCAGCCGGGTAATCTCATGGGCATCCGGGTCGCTGTCATCTTGCGCCATGTTGGGCACGGCCTGGATCACGGCCATACGCTGCAAGACCAAAGACATATCTTCCAAAGTGGAGGCCGCCGACAAGCCGTTGCGGCGCAAGGTCTCAACCAAGTCCACCACGGTCGCACCATCGGCGCGGTCCAGCGCATCAATCAAACTCAGCACATGGCTGCGGTCCACAGTGCCCAACATCTGGCGCACAGTGGCTTCTTGCAATTGGCCGCTGCCAAAGGCAATGGCTTGGTCCGTCAGGCTCAAAGCGTCGCGCATCGAACCGCGCGCGGCACGTGCCAGCATGCGCAAGGCCAAGGGTTCTGCGGGAATTTTTTCTTGCACCAAGACCTGGGTCAAATGCTCAAACACGGTCTCTGGGGCCATGGGCCGCAAATTGAACTGTAAGCAACGCGAGAGCACCGTGACCGGCACTTTTTGCGGATCGGTGGTGGCCAGTACAAACTTGAGGTACTCGGGCGGCTCTTCCAACGTTTTCAGCATCGCGTTGAACGCGGTGTTGGTGAGCATGTGCACCTCATCGATCATGAAGACCTTGAAGCGCCCTTGCACCGGCTTGTAAACCGCCTGCTCCAGCAGGCTTTGCACCTCGTCCACGCCCCGATTCGAGGCCGCGTCCAGCTCGGTGTAGTCGACAAAACGCCCAGAATCAATGTCGCGGCAGGCTTGGCACACGCCACAGGGCTCAGCGGTGATGCCGCCAAGACCGTCCACGCCCTGGCAGTTGAGCGACTTGGCCAAAATCCGCGAGACCGTGGTTTTACCCACGCCCCGCGTGCCGGTGAACAGATACGCGTGATGCAAGCGCTGCTGCACCAAGGCATTGGTCAAAGCCTGAACCACATGCTCTTGCCCCACCATTTCGGTGAAATTGCGCGGGCGGTATTTACGGGCAAGAACAAGGTAAGACATGCGCCTGATTCTATCGGCTAAGCCAAGCCCTTCCTTTGGTCTCGGGCCGCCCATGCCCGGCGCATGCTCTACAATAGACAGCGACGGGCCTTCCCGCATGGTGAAGCGGCCAACCGAGTCAGGTGGGGAACCAAGCAGCTCTAACTGTGGAGCCAGTGCCGGGGTCAAGGCTCGTCAACTTATTTCACCTCAAATGCTTCTTTTCGAAGCCATTGCGCCACGCCATCGCCAACCCAAGCGCCACTGGCCATGCTGGCGGTGAGCAAGTAGCCCCCGGTGGGCGCTTCCCAGTCCAGCATTTCCCCCGCACAAAAAACACCCGGCAGCGCCTTCAGCATCAGCTGCGCATTCATCTCGCCCAAAGCCACGCCGCCAGCCGTGCTGATGGCCTCGTCCAATGGCCGTGTTCGGAGCAGCGACACGGGCAAGGCTTTGATCGCCTGGGCCAGCGCTGCGGGGTTGTTCAATGTGGGCGTGTCCAGTAATTCATAGAGCAAGGCGGTCTTGATTCCCGCCAGCCCCAATCGGCTTTTCAAATGCGACGACAGGCTGCGCGCCCCTTTGGGGTGGGCCACCTCGACTTGCACAAAAGTCAAGCTGCGGTCGGGCAGCAAATCCAAATTGAAGCGGGCTGCGCCATCACGCAGCAACACATCACGCAAATCTTTGGAAGCGCTGTACACCAAGCTGCCCTCCACCCCCGTGGCGGTGGCCACAAACTCGCCTTGACGGTAATGGCTGTTGCCCTGTGCATCCAGCCATTGCATGGCCACGGTTTTGAAAGCCTGGCCTGCAAATTTTTCGGCAAAGTAACCGGTCCAGCCCTGCCCGGCGCGGCCCATCACGTCAAAACCGCAATTGCTGGGCAGCAGCGGCGCCACGCCCACCCCTTGCGCTTGCAGCCTTGGCGCCCAGGTGCCGTCGGAGCCCAAGCGCGACCAACTTGCGCCGCCCAAGGCCAACACCACCGCCTTGGCTTGTACCCGCAATGGCCCCCGAGGCGATTCAAACACCAAGGCTTGGTCGCCCACCTTCATGCCGCCCCCATCCACCCAGCGGTGGCGCATATGGAACTGCACCGGCGTCTGCGCATGGCGCAAGCGGTGTAACCAGGCGCGCAGCAAAGGGGCGGCTTTCATTTCGGCAGGAAACACCCGGCCGCTGGAACCGACAAAGGTCTCCACCCCCAAGCCCAGAGCCCAGGCCCGCACCTGTTCGGCTCCAAAGTGCTGCAGCCAGCCCGCCACCGCGCCTGATCGTTCGCCAAAACGCGCCACAAAAGCCTCAGCCGGCTCGGCGTGCGTGAGGTTCAAGCCCCCCTTGCCAGCCAATAAAAATTTTCGCCCCACCGAGGGCATGGCGTCAAACACATGAACCGAGACCCCTTGCGCCGACAGCACCTCGGCCGCCATCAAGCCTGCGGGCCCGCCCCCGATGATGGCCACGTCCACGGCCAAGGGGGCGGGAGGAGAAGTCTGTTCAGTCAAATGAGGCATAAGGCTCGCGTTCGCGTGGGATAAGTCGCGCCGGTTCAAACCAGCGCTTGGGTTTCTGTCAAAATGAGATCAGTTTTCGTCTCTTAGTCGCAACTTCACAAGGAATAGGCCATGGCCAGCGAACTGATCAAACATATTACCGATGCCTCATTTGAAGCGGATGTGCTCCAAGCGGGCAAACCCGTGGTGGTGGACTTTTGGGCCGAGTGGTGCGGTCCTTGCAAAATGATTGCCCCGATTTTGGACGAAGTTGCCACCAGTTACGAAGGCAAACTGCAAATCACCAAAATGAATGTCGATGAAAACCGCGACATTCCCGCCAAATTTGGCATTCGTGGCATCCCGACTTTGATGATTTTCAAAGACGGTCAATTGGCCGCCACCAAAGTGGGCGCCATGAGCAAGTCGCAATTGACCGCGTTCATCGACCAGCAATTGGCCTGATCCAGCCGCGCCGTCTTCGGTTCGCATTGGCGGACTGAGGCGGGCGCAGGCTTGTGCCGAGCCTTCTTCGCGGGCTTGTCGATACCGCACCTTTTTTTCTGTCACAATCTCCACCAGTAGTTTTGTAGTCCCAGCGACCTCAAGTTTCGCCAAGAGCCTTTGAGAGCCCCCATGTATCCGGCTCACACTCCTGGCACTTGAAATCCACCCCCCGAATTTTTTATCGTCAGTTCGCTACCGAACTGTCTTCACGCAGGTAATTCCATGCACTTAAACGAACTCAAGGCACTGCACGTGTCTGAAGTCCTCAAGCAAGCCGACGAACTTGAGATTGAAAACACGGGCCGCATGCGCAAGCAAGAGCTGATGTTTGCCATCATTAAAAAGCGCGCTCGTGCAGGCGAACAAGTTTTTGCCGACGGCGTACTTGAAATCTTGCCCGACGGCTTTGGCTTTTTGCGCAGCCCCGACACCAGCTACACCGCCAGCACCGACGACATCTACATCAGCCCCAGCCAGGTGCGTCGTTTCAACTTGCATACCGGCGACATGATCGAAGGCGAAGTGCGCATCCCCAAAGACGGCGAGCGCTACTTTGCCCTGACCAAGCTGGACCAGGTCAACGGCGACCTGCCCGAGAACAACAAACACAAGGTCATGTTCGAGAACTTGACCCCCCTGTTCCCCAAAGAGCAGATGCGTCTGGAGCGCGACATCAAGGGTGAAGAGAACATCACCAGTCGTGTGATTGACATCATTGCCCCCATTGGCAAAGGCCAGCGCGCCCTGATCGTGGCGCAGCCCAAGTCCGGTAAAACCGTGATGATGCAGCACATTGCGCACGCCATCACCGCCAACTACCCTGACGTGCACATGATGGTGCTGCTGGTCGATGAGCGCCCCGAAGAAGTGACTGAGATGCAGCGCACCGTGCGCGGCGAAGTGATTGCCTCCACCTTTGACGAGCCCGCCTCGCGTCACGTGCATGTGGCCGAAATGGTGATCGAACGCGCCAAGCGCTTGGTGGAACTGAAAAAAGACGTCGTTATCCTGCTCGACTCGATCACACGCCTGGCCCGCGCCTACAATAACGTGGTGCCCTCATCTGGCAAGGTCTTGTCCGGCGGCGTGGACTCGAACGCCCTGCAGCGCCCCAAGCGCTTCTTTGGCGCGGCGCGCAATGTAGAAGAAGGCGGCAGCCTGACCATCATTGCCACCGCTCTGGTCGACACGGGTAGCCGCATGGACGAAGTGATCTTTGAAGAATTTAAAGGCACCGGCAACTGCGAAATTCATTTGGAACGCCGCTTGTATGAAAAGCGCGTGTTCCCTGCGATCAACCTCAACCGCAGCGGCACCCGCCGTGAAGAGTTGTTGTTGCAGCCTGAAGTTCTGCAAAAGACCCGTATCCTGCGCCAGTTCATGTACAACATGGACGAAATCGAGGCGATGGAGATGGTTCTGAAGAGCATGAAAGCCACCAAGGGCAATGCCGAGTTCTTCGACATGATGCGCCGAGGCGGTTGATTTACGCCCTATAATCAAGGGTTTTCGCGAAAAGTACCCGGATGGTCCGGCGTGGCTCTCGCAACTGAAAAGGAAATAGAAATGAAAGACGGCATTCACCCCAACTACCGCGACGTGTGCTTCCAGGACATGTCCAACGGTTTCAAGTTCGTGACACGCTCATGCGCCAACACCAAAGAAATGATCACTTTGGAAGACGGCCGCGAATTGCCTTGGTACAAACTGGACACCACCAGCGAATCGCACCCCTTCTATACCGGTACGCAAAAATCTGTGGACACCTTGGGTGGCCGCGTTGAGCGCTTCCGTAACCGCTTTGGCAAAACCACTGTGGCCAAATAAGCCTTCACGCTTTAAGCCAAAGGCAGTTCGGGCAACCGGGCTGCCTTTTTCTTTGCCCCCCGTTTTAGCGCCTCTTTGTCGCATGCTATCTTCTTCACTGTGAACCATCCCAGTCCCGCCATCGTTGCTCAACACGCTGTCCGCCGCTTGCCGCGCCTGGCTCTGTGGCTGTTTTGCCTGGCTTATGTGCTGCCTGGCTTCATCGGGCGTGACCCTTGGAAGCGTGAAGACATCGTGTCCTTCGGCTTCATGTCGTCGCTGGCCGAGTTGTTCAGTGGCCACACGTCGAGCTGGCTCAAGCCCTTGCTCATGGGCCAAGCGGACTCCGGCGCTGCCCTGCTCCCCTATTGGCTGGGAGCTTGGGCCATTCAATTAGCACCGTCGTGGTTGCCTGCCGATGCGGCGGTGCGCATCCCATTTGCTGGATTGCTGATCGCCACCATGGCCGCCACCTGGTACGGCGTCTACGCCCTGGCACGCAACCCCAGCGCCCAGCCCATCGCCTTTGCTTTCGGTGGTGAAGCCAAGCCGCTGGATTACGCCCGTGCAGTGGCCGATGGTGGCCTTTTGGCCTTGATTGCTTGTCTCGGCTTGGCCCGTCTGGCGCACGAGACGACCCCCGCGTTGACCCAGCTGAGTTTCACAGCAGCCCTCTTTTTTGCTTTGGCAAATTTGGCCACGTACCGCCGCACGGCACTCTCCGTCATCGCCATCGCTTTGCCCAGCTTGGCCTTATCGGGTGCGCCCTCCACGGCGCTGCTGCTGGGCGCCGGTGGCGCGCTGGTCATGGCTTTTCAAAACCGCAGCGCTTTGCGGGTGCGCATGCTGGACGTGGGTTTGATATTGCTGGTGTGTCTGGCCTGCGCCTTGTTGGCCCACAAACTGGGCCTGTGGCGCTGGCGACTGCATCCGCAAGGCCTGCACGACATCAGGCAAATGGCCCGTTTGTTCGTTTGGTTTTTGTGGCCCGCCTGGCCTTTGGCCCTTTGGACCTTGTGGCGCTGGCGTTTGCAGCTCATGCAAGTGTGGCTGCACCCGCATCTGGCCTTGCCCCTGTGGTTTCTGGCCGTCACCTTGGTCAGTACCGCCTTGACGGGCCTGAGCGACCGCGCACTGCTGCTGGCCCTGCCCGCCCTGGCCACCCTGGCCGCCTTTGCCCTGCCCACCTTGGAGCGCAGCGTCAGCGCCTTGGTGGACTGGTTCACCCTGGTTTTCTTCAGCCTGTGCGCCTTGACGATTTGGGTGGTCTGGCTGTCCATGCAAACAGGCTGGCCCGCGCAACCTGCGGCCAACGTGGCCCGTTTGGCGCCCGGCTTTGAATTCAGTTTTTCTGCCCCCGCGTTTGCCGTGGCCGCCTTAGCCAGCATCGCCTGGATAGGGCTGGTGCGCTGGCGCGCTGGCCGTCACCGCGCCGCGTTATGGAAAAGTTTGGTCTTACCCGCCGGCGGCGCCGCCCTGTGTTGGTTACTGTTGATGACATTGTGGCTGCCGCTGCTCAATTATGGGCGCGGCTATGCGCCCCTGGTCAGCCAGGTCAGCGGCTTGATCGGCCCGGCAAGCTGCGTGAACACGCATGCGCTGACCTTGTCGCAGGGCGCCGCCTTTGGCTTTCATGGCCCTTACCGCTTGATACCTTTGGGCACCCCCAAGACCGCGGGCTGCCCTTGGTTGATTGCCGATCACTTGGCTGTGGCACAGCAAGCACCTCCCGCTGCTCAGTGGCGTGAACGCGAAACCATTTTTCGCCCCACCGATGACGGAGAAGCCATTGTGGTGTACGAGCGCGTGAACCCTTGAGCCGCACCACGCGATCTGCCGCGCAGTCCGAAACCCGCATCATCATGGCGCACGCCGGCACCGTGCTGGCCGGGCAATTGGCCATCATGGCCTTCAGTGTGGCCGACACCTTGATCGCGGGTCGTTACTCCCAGGCCTCGCTGGCTGCGCTGTCAATCGGCTCATCCATCTACATCAGCATTTACGTCGCATTGAACGGCATGATGCAAGCCTTGCTGCCAGTCTGGGCGCAACTACGCGGCGCAGAAAAATTCACCGAGGTCGGCCGCTCGGTGCGCCAAGCCCTGTATGTGTGCGGCACGGCGATCACACTGGGCGTGTTGGCCCTGCTCTACCCCGACCCTTGGCTGGAATGGACCGAAGTGCCTGCGGCCTTGCAGGCCGAGGTGCGTAGTTATTTACAGGTACTGGCCTGGGCGGTCGCGCCCTCGCTGCTGTTTCGCATGTACAGCACGTTGAACCAAAGCTTGGGCATGCCGCGCCTGGTTACTTGGCTGCAAGTGGCGGGCCTGTGCCTCAAGGTGCCCTTGTCCATCGCCTTCACCTTCGGCATCGCCGGTCTGCCCGCGCAAGGCGCCGTCGGTTGCGCATGGGCCACGTTGCTGGTGAATATCGCCATGCTGTGCATGGGCCTGTATTTACTACGAACCCAAGAGGTTTACCGCGTCTACCGCCTGTGGCAGCGGATGGAGCGCCCCGATGTCAAAGAGATTCAAAAATTCTTGCAACTGGGCGTGCCGGCGGGCCTGTCCATCATGGTGGAGATCACCTCGTTTACCTTGATGGCCCTGTTCATTGCCCGAATGGGCGTGGAAGCCACGGCGGGGCACCAAATTGCGGCCACCTGGGCCGGCGTGCTTTACATGATCCCGCTGGCGCTGGGCATTGCCAGCAGTTCCCGCGTGGGTTTTTGGTTGGGTGCGAACAACCCGCGCCAAGTGCGCCGGGCCATGAAGACCGGCCTGGCGCTCAGCGCGGTCATGGCCGCCAGTTGCTGCCTGGCTTTGTGGCTAGGCAAAGCCGCATTGGCGAAGGCCTTCACCACCGATTCCGAGGTGGCGGCCATTGCGGTGGGCCTGCTGGGCTGGGTGGTGGTGTATCACTTTGTCGATGCGATTCAAACCGTCTGCGCCTTTTTGCTGCGCTGCTTTCAAATCACCTTGTTGCCTTTGGCCATTTACTGCGCCCTGCTGTGGGGCATGGGCTTGGGTGGTGGCTATGTCTGGGCCTACCGTGGGCTGGGCTTGCAAGTGGCCAGACCTCAACCCGACAGCTTTTGGCTCACGTCCACCGCTGCCCTGGCGGTGGTGACGCTGCTGTTTTTGGGCTTGACCTACCAAGCCGCACCCACCAAGGCTCGCCGCACGTAAGCACGCAGAGCGTTCTGGGAATGTGACAGATGGCTCTCGCCCATCAATTGAATGTCACTCAAATTTAATCTTTCTTTCATCGTTTAGACACAGCCCCTTTTCAAAATCAGTCAACTCTAGGGATGACTTATGAAGATAACTGTGATGGGTGCGGGTTACGTCGGCTTGGTGACTGGCGCTTGCTTGGCAGAGTTGGGGCACCAAGTCCTGTGCGTGGACAACAATCCAGAAAAAATCGCGCTGCTCAATGCGGCGGGCGTCCCCATTTACGAACCCGGCCTGCAAGAGTTGCTCAGCCGCAATCGGGCAGAAGGCCGCATTCACTTCACCACCGAAATGGCTGACGCGGTGGACCATGGCGAAGTGATTTTCATCGCCGTGGGCACCCCTTCGCAAGAAGATGGGTCTGCAGATTTGCAGCATGTGTTGGCGGTGGCCGGCCAAGTGGGTCGCCATTTGAAAAACTTCAAAGTGGTGGTGAACAAGTCCACTGTGCCGGTGGGCACGGCTTATCGCGTGCACGACGCCATCGCCACAGAACTGCGCAAACGCGGCATCCACGAGGATCTTTTCGAAGTCATCTCGAACCCTGAATTTTTGAAAGAAGGCGCAGCGATTGACGACTTCATGCGCCCAGACCGGATTGTGATCGGCTTGGACAAAGGCCCGAATCACGACACGGTGCAGCAAAAAATGGATCAGCTGTACGCCAGCTTCAACCGGCACCACGCCCGCACCTTGTGGATGGATGTGCGCAGCGCCGAGTTGACCAA
>CANGDZ010000003.1 GCA_947452785.1 Comamonadaceae bacterium
CTTGTCAGCGGATATGCATCGGGGCCAGCGGGCGAGTCTGGGAAATCAGACGGACCACGCAATCAAGGCCGGATATAAGAGAGCAGCCGACTTCTTCGCAACACAACACAAATTTCTCTTGCTACCCGGGAGGCATCCATATAAGACACTCATGAAAACAAATCTTCTTCGAGCAGGCTTGGCGCTGTGTATGGCCATGGCCGGGCTGCAAGCCACGGCCCAGGACTTTCCGTCGCGCCCGATCACCATGGTCATGCCCTACGCCCCCGGTGGGCCGGGCGACACCATCACCCGCTTGTTTGCCGGTGCCATGCAAAAACAACTGGGTCAGCAAATTGTGGTGGACAACACGGCCGGCGCCTCCGGCTCCATCGGAACCGCCAAAGTGGCTCGCTCCAAGGCGGATGGCTACACCTTGCTGATGATCCACGTCAGCCACGCCACCAACACGGCCATGTACAAAAACCTGCCCTACCACCCGGTGGACGATTTTGAGCCGATTGGTCGCGCCACCATCGGACCCATGCTGATCGTGGCACGCAATGATTTTCCAGCCAAAGATCTGAAAGACTGGTTGGCGTATGTCAAAGCCAATGCCCCCAAAATCAGCTTGGCCCATGCGGGCGTGGGCTCGGCCTCCCACCTGTGCGGTTTGATGATGATGAACGCGCTGAATGTGAAATTCAATGAAATTCCCTACAAGGGGACCGGCCCCGCACTGACCGATTTGATGGGCGGGCAAGTCGATCTGATGTGCGACCAAACCTCCGGCACCGTGCCCTCGGTCAAGGCCGACAAGATCAAAGCCTACGCCGCTGTAGGTAAATCCCGACTCAGCGGTTTGCCCGATCTGCCGGCGATCTCAGAAGCGGGTGTGCAGGGTTTTGACATCACCATTTCGTTCGGCCTGTACGCCCCCAAAGGCACGCCTAAACCGGTCATGGACCAATTGACCACCGCGCTGCAAAAGTCGGTGACCGACCCCGATGTACGCCAACGGCTGGAGGCCATGGGCGTGTCCGCAGTACCCCCTGACATGGCGCGCCCCGAAGCTTTGCGCGCGCATTTGAAATACGAAATGGACAGCCTGAACAGCCTGCTCACCAAGGCCGGAGTGAAAGCCAATTGAGCAATTGGCTCACGTTGGTGGTGACCTTGGTGATTCAGGCCATGGTCTCCATGGCTTTGTTGACCTTGCCGGTGATGGCGCCCGTGGTCGCTCACGATATGCAGGTCTCGCCCGCATTGGTGGGCTTATATGTGTCCATGACCTATGCGGGGGCCATGGTGGCCAGCCTGATGGGCGGCGCCATGGTCAACCGGCTGGGGGCAATCCGCGTCAGCCAATGGGGGCTGCTGTTGTGCGCGGCCGGCTTGTTGCTGTGCGCTGTGCCCTGGTTTCCAGCCATGGGCCTGGGTGCGGTGTTGATCGGTTTGGGCTATGGCCCCATCACCCCGGCCAGCTCGCACATTTTGGCGCGCACCACGCCCAAGCACCAGATGTCGCTGGTTTTCTCGCTCAAACAAACCGGCGTGCCTTTGGGCAGCCTGCTGGCCGGCGCGATTGTGCCGTCGATGTTGTTGGCGCTCAGCTGGCACAGCAGCTTGGCCGCAGTGGCGGCGGTTTGCGTGTTGTGCGCGGCTCTGTCACAACCTTTGCGCGCCGGACTGGACCAGGACCGCCAACCGGATTTGCAGATTCGCTGGGGCAGTTGGGTCACGCCCATCCGCATGGTCTTGGCACACCGCACCTTGACCACCATGGCCGCTTGCTCCTTCATGTTTTCTATGGTGCAGCTGTCCTTGACGACTTACTTGGTCACTTTTTTGCATGATGATTTGACCTATGGTCTGGTGGCTGCCGGGCTGGCTTTATCGGCCACGCAATTGGGCGGCATGGGTGGACGCATTGCATGGGGCTATGTGGCCGACCGCTGGTTGGGCGCTCAGCGCATGCTGTTGTTGCTGGCCAGTTTGATGACGGTGGGCGCCTTGGCCTCGGCCACCTTGACGGTGGAGACCCCGCACGCCATGGTGATCGCCATCTTAGTGACCTTTGGCGCTTCGGCCATTGGCTGGAATGGTGTGTACCTGGCCGAAGTGGCGCGGCGCGCGCCCGAGGGCATGGCCAGCGTCGCCACCGGCGGCACGCTGGCGTTCACATTTTTAGGGGTGGTGATTGGGCCCCCGATCTTTGGCGCACTGTCCACTTTATTTGGCACCTACCGCGCCGGATTTTTGGGCCTGATGGTGGTGGCCTGCATGTGTGGGTTGTTGCTGTATGGGAGTCAGCGCAAAATCCGGGTTGTTGCCGTTTAGACCCAGGACTGCCATGCCGTTTCACCCCCTCACCACACGCAGCAATTGGCAAAGCCCTTTGGGCCTCATCCTGTTGTCGGCCAGTCCCTTGGGGTTGTCTGGCGTTTTTTTTGAAGACCAGCGTCATCTGCCTGACGTACATGCCTGGCCAGAGGACCCGAACAACCCTTTCATGCGGGCTGCCATCGTTTTGCTCAAAGACTATTTCAACGGCCAAGCCCACGCGCTGGATGCGCCGTTGTCGCTGCCGCTGGACTTGCAATGTGGCACCACTTTTCAACAAGCGGTGTGGCAAGCCTTGTTGCGCATTCCGGCCGGACAGACGCAAACCTACGGCCAATTGGCGCAGCAGGTGAAGCGACCCAGTGCGGTGCGCGCTGTGGGTGCGGCGGTAGGCCGCAACCCGATCAGCCTGCTTGTGCCCTGTCACCGCATCCTCGGCGCGGCAGGCCAACTCACCGGCTATGCCGGCGGTTTGTGGCGCAAAGAAGCTTTACTGAAAATGGAACAGGCCTTGCCAGGGGCTTTAGCGACACCCGACGCCGTGCACAACACCTTGCCTCTTTTTGATTGACCCCATGACCTCTCAAGCCAAGCTGCTGGCCTCGTCGATCACCAACCCACGATACAAAATCGACTTTTTGTTGCTGGCCATGATTTGGGGAGGCTCTTTCCTGTTCATGCGTACCGCCGCCGTGGAGTTTGGCGCCGTCCTCACGGCTGCGCTGCGGGTCAGCATTGCGGCCTTGTTTTTATTACCTCTTCTTTATTTTCGGGGTCAGAGCCAGGCGCTGTGGGCAAACTGGAAACCGGTGTTCTTTGTGGGTGTTTTCAACTCGGCTGTGCCGTTTGCCTTGTATGCCTTTGCGGTGCAACACATCACAACCGGCCTGTCTTCCATCATGAACGCCACCGTGCCGCTTTTTGGCGCCCTGGTGGCTTGGGTCTGGCTGGGCGACAAACTGAGCCTGTCGCGCATCTTGGGTTTGTGCATCGGCTTTATGGGCGTGTTGCTGCTGGCAGGTGGAGAGGCCGATTTCAAACCCAACGCCTCGGGCATTGCGCCCTTGTGGGCGGTGGGTGCCTGTTTGCTGGCCACGCTGAGTTATGCACTGTCGGCCAATTTTGCCAAACGCTACATTGCCCATGTGCCGCCGCTGGCCACCGCCACGGGTAGCCAGTGCGGCGCCAGTTTGGCGTTAGCAGTGCCAGCCCTGTTCGCGCTGCCCGCAGAAATGCCCCGTGCGCATGCTTGGGGCGCGTTGGTCATCGTGGGCGTGTTGTGCACCGGCATTGCGTACATCTTGTATTTCCGACTGATTGAGAAGACCGGTCCGGCCAAGGCCCTGACCGTCACTTTCTTGGTGCCGGTGTTTGCCATCGGCTATGGCGTGCTGCTCTTGCATGAGCATTTGACGTTTTGGATGCTGATGTGTGGCGCCGTCATTTTGTTAGGCACCGGCCTGTCCAGCGGCTTGCTGCACATACCCCAAAGGAAACTCATTCCATGACTTCGTCCATTGCCCTGTTGTGGAGGATCTTGCGCAGATTCTGGGTCACGGGCGCTGTGGGCTTGGCTGCGCTGCTGAGCGCTTGCAGCACATCGCCACCAGAAGGCTTGAATGCGGTGACGCCGTTTGATGTGCAGCGCTATCAAGGTACGTGGTACGAGATCGCACGCCTGGACCACTCGTTTGAGCGCAATATGACGGACGTCAGCGCCCGCTACACCGTTCAAGCCGATGGTTCGGTGCAGGTGGTGAATCGGGGCTTCAACACCGTCAAAAACGAATGGAAAGAAGCCGTGGGCAAAGCCCTGTTCACCGGCGACACCGATCGCGGTTCGCTCAAGGTCTCGTTCTTCGGGCCGTTTTACGGTGGCTACCACGTGGTGGCATTGGACCCACAGTACCGCTGGTCCATGGTGGTCGGCCCGGACCGCGATTACCTGTGGATTTTGGCGCGTGACAAACAGCTGGATCCTGCGCTCAAAGCCCAGCTACTGAGCCAGGCCCAGGCTTTTCGCTTGCCCACTGAGCAACTGATTTGGGTGACGCACACGCGCTGAACCATCCAAGCGCTTCGGTTGACACCTCCTCGCCCGTTACAACCCGACACCGAATATCTGCGTCTGATGCGCCAACACGCGCACTCGCCGCTGAGAATCAAGCCCTTTAAAATTTACGGGGAGTTCTTATGCGCGTGCAACACCACCTTGGCGCCTTGGCGCTGTTCATGGTCATGGGCTGCGCTTCGGTTCACGCCCAAGCCAGCCCCGTCAACCCGATACTCCCCTTTAACCCCAGCCCTTCCGCACATCTGAGCGCATCAGCCACCGCCCAGGTGCTGCAAGACTGGCTGGTAATTCGCCTTGCGGTGCAGAAAGAAGGCGCTGATGCGGCGCTGATACAACGGCAACTCAAAACCACCTTGGCAGCCGCTTTGACACAGGCCCAAAGCGAGGCCAAGCCAATGTCAATGGAGGTCAGCACGGGCCAGCTCAATGTGTCGCCGCGCTACAACCGTGAGGGCAAAACCAGCGGCTGGGTGGGTACAGCCGAGTTGATGGTGCAAGGGCGCGACATCGACCGCGTCACCGCCATGGCCGGGCGCCTGAATGGCTTGAGCGTGAGCCAGGTGGAATGGCAAATCAGCCCCGAATTGCTGGCGCAAACAGAAGCCACGGTGCAAGGCCAAGCGGTGGCGCAATGGCGCGCCAAGGCCAGCGCCCTGACCCAGCAACTGGGCCTCCCCCGTTACACCATCAGTGATTTGACGTTGAGCACGCAGGGCAATGGCCAAGGCATTACCCCTCGTGCCATGCCCATGATGATGATGGACCCCGGCCCCGATGCACGCAGCGCACCGCTGCCTCTGCAAGCGGGCCAGTCGCAGGTCACGGTGGTGGTGTCCGGGCAAATCCTGTTGCAATAAGGTGCCGCTACGCACCACGGGAACACTGGGGACAGGTCGCCATTGAATAGAGCGCTGGTCAATTGAATAATCGGGAATAATCGCCAGCTTCACCACGCTGGAACGATCCCATGCCGAATTTTGTTTCTGGCGCCCGCCGCCAATCCCTGAGCAAGCTGGCCTGCGCCGGCTTGTGGGCCGCTTTGTTTTTCCACTTTTCAGCGCAAGCTCAAACCGCAGCGACTGTCCCCGCTGTTGCCAGTGGCGTCCCTATCAAACTGATCGTGCCTTTCACCCCGGGCACCGGCATTGACCTGATTGCCCGTACCCTCGGCCCCAAGCTGTCACTCAAACTCAATCGCCCGGTGGTGGTGGAAAACCGCGTGGGCGCTTCGGGCAACATAGGCACCGAAGCCGTGGTGCGCGCTGCGCCCGACGGCAACACCTGGCTGGTGAGCGTGAACACCTTGGTGATGAACCGCAGCCTGTACCCCACGCTGGGCTTTGACCCGGTGAAAGACCTGATGCCAGTGACGCTGAGCAGTTGGGGCCAGTTGCTGTTGGTGACGCACCCCAAGTCGGGTTTCAGCACCGCGGGCGAATTGGTCAAGACCGCCAAAGCACTGCCCGGGCACATCAACTACGCCTCACCCGGTGTGGGCACGCCTCACCATTTGTCGATGGAGTTGTTCAAAAACACTGCCCAGGTCTTTTTGACGCACATTCCTTACCGGGGCACAGGCCCGGCTGTGACCGATTTGCTGGGCGGTCAGGTCGACGCCATGTTCTTACCGATTCATGTGGCGTTGCCGCACATCCGCTCAGGCCGCCTGGTGGCATTGGGCATTGGCAGTGACAAGCGGCATGCCTTGCTGCCTGATGTGCCCACGCTGGCCGAAGCCAAAGCGGGTCAGGTGAACGTGGACATGTGGTACGGCGTGTTTGCGCCCAAAGGCACGCCAGCCGACACCGTGGCCCTGTTCAACCGCGAAATCAACTTGATTTTGAAAAACGAAGACACCCAGAAAGCCTTTCAAACCCAAGGCATGGACCCTGCAGGCACCAGCCCGCAAGAGTTTGGCCGCGTGGTCGAGCGCGACGCGAACCGCTGGGCCCAATTGATCAAAACCCAAAATATCAAGGCAGATTGACCATGACCATTTCCATCATTGGCGGCGGCATAGCCGGACTGAGTTTGGCGTTAGGCTTGCACCAAAAAGGCATCGCCTGCGAAGTGTATGAAAGCGTGGCCGAGGTCAAAGAAATCGGCGTGGGCATCACCCTGCTGCCGCATGCCATGAAAGAGTTGGCGGCCTTAGGCGTGCAAGCCGAGTTGGAAGCGGTGGGCATTGAGAATCTGGAGAGCGTGTTCTACACCCGCCATGGCCAGTATGTGTACCGCGAAGCCCGTGGACGCCACGCCGGTTATACGCTGCCCGAAATCGGCATTCACCGCGGCAAGTTGCATCGCATTTTGTTTGAAGCGGTGTTGCAACGCCTGGGCGGCGACCATGTGCATACTGGCCACCGCTGCACCGGCTTCAGCCAAGACGCCGAGGGCGTCACTTTGCAATTTACCTTGAGCGACGGCAGCAGTCGCAGCGTGCACAGCGACAGTGCGGTGGCGTGCGACGGCGTGAACTCGGCGGTGCGCAAGCAGATGCACCCGCAAGACAAAGTCTGCTTTGCCGGCATCAACACCTGGCGCGGCGTGACGGTGCACAAGCCCATCTTGACGGGCAAAAGCTATTTGCGCATTGGCACCGTAGAAGCGGGCAAGATGGTGATCTACCCCATCGTCGACAACGTGGACGGCCAAGGCAACCAACTCATCAACTGGGTGGCCGAATTACAGCGCCCCGATGCGGCGATGAACGACTGGAACAAAGCCGGCGACCCGGCAGTCTGTGCGGCCATTTTCAAAGACTGGAAGTTTCCTTTCCTGGATGTGCCTAATTTGATTTTGCAAGCCGAGTCTGTCTTTGAATACCCCATGGTCGACAAAGACGCACTGCCGTTTTGGACTCAAGGACGCATGACCTTGATGGGCGACGCCGCCCACCCCATGTACCCGCGCGGCTCCAACGGATCAGCGCAAGCGCTGATCGATGCTCGCACCTTGGTCGACTGCCTGACGCAACAGCCTGACGCACCAGCGGCCTTTCAAGCCTACGAAGCCTTGCGACTGGCACCCACCGCCAAGGTGGTGCAAACCAACCGCACCGTGCCGCCGGATTTCATCATCATGAAGGCCGACGAGTTGAGTCACGGCCAGCCTTTCAACGACATCGATGATCTGATCAGCCAAGACGAATTGCGCGCGATCTCTGACCACTACAAAACTGTAGCGGGTTTCGCACTCAAGGCTTGAGTTTGAAAGCGCTGGCCTCAAGCGGGGCCGGCCAACCAAGGCGCCCAGGCGCGCGGCACCTCCACGGTCAAGCTCATCAGCCAGTAACTGAGCGACTTGCCGTGGCTGTCTAAATTGAGGGCGCTGTTCACACCGCCATCGAGCACATCATCCAGCACAAAATTCATGGCGTGCAACAGCGGCAACTCATAGCGCTGCACACGCGTGGGTTTGCGCGTGGCAAATAGGGTGGCCACGCGTTCTTCAGTGACCTGCGCCAGCAGCACCGGCCAAAATTCTTTGCGCCAAGCAATCACGCTGATGTTGGAACGGTTGCCTTTGTCACCGGTGCGGCCATGGGCCAAGCGGTCGAGAGGCACGGTCATGTTGTCGGAAATTGCGCCAGTGCTTGCCAAGTTCATGCGTCATCTCCCGCAGTCAGAGGCTGGGCCATTTCAAATCGACTCGGAATGCCCTCTCGTGGCAACAAGCAAGACACCAAGCCCAGACGCGGGCGTAGCGCGGTGCGCACCCCACCGCCCCCTGCAGGGCCGCAGGTGTACAAGGCGGTGACTTCGCGCAGCAATTGCTCGGCCATTTTTTTGTCTGCATGCGAAGTGGCCATGCGCAAGCGTACATCGGTGCCGCCCTGATCAGGCAAAGCGGCCAGGGCCGCACCGGCGTCATCGGCCCACAAACTGGCCACGCCAATCAAGTCCACCCGTAACGCCAAATGCGGCAGCCGCTCGCGCACCACCGCTGCAGCCAAACGGGCTCGCGCTTCTGCACGGGCGCCGGCATAAGAAATTTCAGCTTCGGCTAACCAGCCGTTTTCGTGGCACAGGTTGACCTTCAGATGCGCAGGTCGGGGGTGGCCTTGCACGCCTGACAGCTGCACGCGGTCAGGGCCCAGCTGAGTGACTTGCGCGGCCGTGATGTCGGCCACCACGTCAGGTGTGATGTAGGCGGCCGGGTTGTCAATTTCGTACAGCAATTGCTCTTTGACGGTGTGCAGGTCGATACGCCCGCCAGTACCTGCAGGCTTGCTCAAGGTGCAACGGCCATCGGCTTCGATCTGCGCAATCGGAAAGCCCACATGCGCCAGATCGGGCAGGTCTTTGAAGCCCGGATCGGCGTAATAACCACCGGTTACTTGTGCGCCGCATTCGAGCAAATGGCCGGCCATGGTGGCACCGGCCAAAGCATGCCAATCGTCATGGGCCCAACCAAAGTGCGCCAGTGCCGGGCCGAGCGTCAACGCTGGGTCTGCGACGCGGCCACAAACCACAATCTGCGCGCCCTGGTTCAAGGCATCGGCAATGGCCTGCGCGCCCAAGTAGGCGTTGGCACTGACCAAGGGGCTGGGCAAACTGCGGGCACGCGTTTGCACTTCAGGGTGTTCGCGCACATCGTCACCCAACACCACGGCGATGCGGGGCGCGGCCACCTCCAAGTCCTGCGCCAATTGCAAAATAGCCTGCGCGGCAGCTCGCGGATTCGCTGCACCAAAGTTGCTGACGATGCGAATGCCATGGGCCAGACACGTGGCCAGCACCGGGCGCAGCAAGTCGAGCAGCATGGGCTCGTAACCCGCCTGTGGGTCGGCACGGCGTGCCAGTTGCGCCAGCGCCAGGGTGCGTTCGGCCAAGGTTTCAAAAATCAAAACCGCATGGCCGCCCTGGCTTTGCAGACCGGCCACCAGGTCTTGCACCACGGGGCCAGCGGCATCGGTGCGGTCGCCCGAAAAGCCCGCACCACACCCAATGCGCAAGGGCTGAGTCGGATTGAGAAAATCAAGCATGGCTCACTTTCACGGGAAAACAGGTAACCATGGCGCGGGCACGCAGTTGACCGCAACCGCCCTCCACATCTTGGCCTGCGGACTGGCGCAGCTTGGTCAAAATGCCGCGCTGGTGCAAGCTGCGTGCGATTTGCGCGGCGCGCTCCCAGCTCGGGCGCTTGAAGGGCAGATCGTCCACCGCGTTGTAGGGGATCATGTTCATCAGCGCGTATTTGCCGTGCAGCAAACGCACAATGCCGTCGATCTCTTCTTCGGTGTCGTTGATGCCTTCGAGCAAAGTCCATTGGTATTGGATCGGGTAGCCGGTGGTGCGGGCATAGACCTCGGCCATCTCCACCAAATCTTGCGGGCTGATGCGCGGCGCCTTGGGCAGCAACTGGGTGCGCAGCTCGGCGCGGGTGGTGTGCAACGACAACGCCATGGCAGGTTGCACAGGGCCTTGCGGCAACAGGTCAAAAGCCCGTTCATCGCCCACGGTTGAGAACACCAAATTCTTGTGACCGATATTGCCCTGCGTGCCCAGCAGTTCAATGGCCTGCATCACATTGTCTAAATTGTGCGAGGGCTCACCCATGCCCATGAAGACGACTTTTTTAACGGGGCGCAGCGAACGCGCCAAAGCCACCTGGGCTACGATCTCCGCGCCTGTGACGTGGCGAATCAAGCCTTCTTTGCCGGTCATGCAAAACACACAACCCACCGCACAGCCCACCTGACTGGAAACGCACAGGCCGTCGCGCGGCAAGAGCACGCTTTCCACCGTTTGACCGTCTTGCAGTCGGATCAGCAAGCGGGAGGACCCGTCTTCGGCCGGATGCTGAGACTGCAAACTCGCCAATGCGGCCAGCTCGGCGCTGAGTGCGGGTAAGGCGTGACGCAAAGTGGTTGGCATGAAACTGTCCAGCGCGCGGCGGCCACTGTCTTGCGGCAGCGCTTGGCTCCACAGGCGCAGCACCCGGGCCTCGTGCTTGGGGTTGGCGCCTAAAGCTCTTAAACGCGCACGCAAAGTATCCAGTCGCATGGCGCCGCCTCAGTAATGCGGCGGCAATTCGTCGCGCAAATTGCGCTCGCCCGAGGGGCCACCTTCAGGCATTTGACGGCGCAGTTGGCCGACCTCGGCCAGCAAGGCATCGATCTGGCGTTGTTGTTCGTAAACCTGTTGGTTCAATTGTTCGAGAAGATCTTCGGCGTAGCTGGATTTGATTTCCAGCGCCATCAGGCGCTCGTCGGTGTGGGATTCTTGAGACATGGCCCTATTGGACATGATTTTGCAGCCATGCGGCCAGCATCGACTCACAATCATCTCATCATGCGAGTACGCCCAAAACGGTCAGTACGATCTGGGCAGTCCTATCACGTGCTCTGCGATATAGGCCAGAATCAAATTGGTTGAAATCGGCGCGGTACGCTGCACCCGGGCTTCTCGCCATTTGCGCTCCACGTCATATTCTCGGGCATATGCAAAGCCACCATGGGTTTGCACACAAGCCTCTCCAGCCTCCCACGCCGCTTCTGCGCTGAGCAACTTGGACAAATTGGCCTCTTCACCACAAGGGTGACCAGCTTCAAACAGAGCAGCCGCCTTGCGCAGCATCAGTTCGGCAGCTTGGGATGCCGCATAGGCTTTGGCGATCGGAAACTGAATGCCTTGATTCATGCCAATGGGTCGGTCAAAAACCACGCGTTCATTGGCGTATTGGGCAGCTTTTCGGATGAACCATTTGGCATCGCCGATCGATTCGTGTGAAACCAAAATTCGTTCAGCATTCATGCCGTCCAAGATATAGCGAAACCCTTTGCCTTCTTCGCCAATCAAGTTTTCTGCAGGTACGCGCAAACCATCGTAAAAAACCTCTGTGGTGTTGTGATTGATCATGGCCTTGATCGGCCGGATGGTCATGCCATGACCTATCGCGTCGCGCATATCGACCAAGAAAACTGAAAGACCTTCTGTTTTTTTGGCGACCCGCTCCAAAGGGGTGGTGCGCACCAACAACAGCATCAAATCAGAAAACAACGCACGCGACGTCCAGATTTTTTGCCCATGAATCACATAGTGATCGCCATCTCGGATGGCACGCGTTTTGAGTTTGGTGGTATCGGTACCGGTCGTGGGTTCTGTCACACCAAACGCTTGTAATCGCAACTCACCTCTGGCAATGGCCGGCAGGTACTTTTCTTTTTGGGCAGCGCTGCCATGCCGCAGCAAGGTGCCCATGGTGTACATCTGGGCATGCACTGCGGCCGCATTGGCACCACTGGCATGTATTTCTTCCAACACTACGCCCGCCGCACGCAAGGGCAATTGCGCACCGCCGTAGGCCTCAGGAATCAACGCGGCCAAATAACCCGCCTGCGTCAGCGCTTGGACAAAGGCCTGCGGATAGGCCTCTTGTTCGTCCAATGCCCGCCAATAAGAGCCTGGGAATGCCGCGCAAATTTTGCGGACACTTTCGCGAATTTCTGGAAAGTCGTCGCCCAAGGCGATGCTGATTTCTGGCAATTTCATAGTCACAATGGCATTCCCTATTCCGGCTTGATGCCAGCTTGCTGGATTAATTTTCCCCGCTGCTCTAATTCCTTGCGCACCTGCTCGGCAAATTCTTCAGAGGTATTAGCTACAACCATCAAGCCCATCCCATCCAATTTGATCGCAACTTCGGGATCGCGAAGCGTCTTGACCAATTCACCATGCAAACGCTTGCTCACAGCCACAGGCAACTTCGCTGGCGCAAAAAAACCGAGCCAGGAATTCATCTCAAAGCCTGGCAAAGTTTCTGCAAAAGTGGGCACCTGGGGCAAGCCAGGGTAACGGTTGGTTTGCGTGAATCCAATCGCCTTGAGTTTGCCGCTTTTGATGTGCGGCAGCACAGTGATCAAACTGGAAAAAACCATCGGAATTTGTCCGCCCAGCAGGTCCGTGATGGCCGGCCCCCCTCCGCGATAAGCCACATGGACCAGGGGAACCCCGATGAACTGTTTGAGCAATTCACCAGCGAGATGGTGTGGGGATCCTGCACCCGAACTCCCGTATGACAGCTGATCAGGATGCTGTTTCAAATAAGCAATCAGTTCGGCTAAGTTTTTGGCAGGAATTGCGGGATGGACGACCAAGACGATGGGGTTGGCCACAGCCTGGGTCAAAGCCGTAAAGTCTTTGACAGGATGGAAGGTCGGCGATGCCGTCAAAAATACGTTTGCCGTATGCGTTGCATCGGTACCCACCATCAGGGTGTAACCATCGGGCAAGGATTTGGCGACAAAGTCTGAACCAATATTGCCACTGGCACCGCCTTTATTGTCAACGACCACCGGTTGCCCCATGCTGACAGACAGTTTTTGTGCCACGATCCGGCCCAGACTGTCGGTGGATGCGCCCGGTGGATAGGGCACAACCATGCGCAATGGTTTCGAGGGAAATTCTGATTGCGCCATGACTTGGGGCGCCAGCAGCATCAGGCCCCAAGCCAAACCCAACTTGAGAAAGTGACTGATCATGAGGAATCTCCTGTAATTCAATTCATGCGGGGGTTCTTTCGTCCCCAAGACGGCCCCACCACCGCACGCCATTCAATGTACGGACAATATAATGACCTGACTCACCTTGTCAATGATTCACAGTCACGAAGGCTCAGATGGAAAATGTCAACTTGCAAAGCCCCATGGCCGGGCGTACTGCCATCATCACCGGTTCTGGCCGCAACATTGGTCGCGCCATCGCCCTATCGCTCGCGCACCAAGGTGCCAATGTGGTGGTGAATGGGCACAGTGATCGCGCGGCAGTAGACAGCGTCGTTAAGGACATCCAAGCAGCGGGTGGTCAAGCCATGGGGGTGATGGCCGATGTCTCGGAAGACAGTCAGGTCAGCAATTTAGTGCAACGCACAGTGGACCGCTTTGGCAGCGCCGACATGATCATTTCCAACGTGGCCATTCGGCGTAAACAGCATTTCTTGGACATTTCACCGAAAGACTGGCAAGACGTCATACAAACCAATTTAACCCCCGCTTTTTACTTGGCAAGACACGCCATACCCCACATGCTGGAAAAAAAATGGGGCCGCTTGGTTTTGATTTCTGGTTTTGATGGTTTTTGGGGTCAAGTCCCCGAGAGAGCCCACAACATTGCAGCGAAATCAGGACTGCATGGTTTGGCCATGGCCTTGGCCCGGGAATTTGGTGCCCATGGCATCACGGCCAATACCGTGGCGCCAGGTGCCATTGACACGGTTCGCGACTGGACGCAATACACGCACCAGGAACGACAAAAAATTGAATCCGAAATTCCGCTCGGTCGCTACGGCAAACCCGACGAAGTAGCTGCCGCATGCGACCTCTTGTGCTCAGAACGGGGGGCTTTTATTTCAGGACAAGTCATTCATGTGAATGGTGGTCACTACATGTATTGACCCTGCACACAAAGCATCAAGGACGGCGGAAATCAATTCAATTGCAGGCTAGGGTAAGCACCATCGATCAAAGTGAACTGCGCCAGCACCGCTTGACTCACTTTTTTTCGGCTCACCTTACCCTGCGCATTGCGCGCCAATAGGGGCACGGCCACATACAAACGCGGTTGCTTGTATTTGGACAAGGCCGCCACCCGTTGCCGGGCTTCGTCTTCCCATCCCGACCACACATCTTGCGCCACGGTGATGATCACTTCGCCCCAATAATCGGACTCCAGTGATGTGACGCACAGCGCACCATACAAAGCGCCCCCCGTTTGAGCGGCCTCAATCTCGTCGGGATTGACCCGGTAGCCGCCGGTTTTGATCACATCGGCAACGCGTCCGGTCAAGACCAAACGCCCGACTTCGTCGATAAAACCCAAATCGCCAGTGGCATGCCAGCCTTTTGCATCGTGGCCCATGACACCTTCTGGAAAGATCAAGCCAGCGCATTGCTGCGGCGCCCTTAAAAGGACCTCACCCTGCTCACACTCTTCATCTTCAGTGGCCGCCTCGATCCGCAACTCCACACCCGGCACCGGCCAGCCCACGCAGGCGCCGGTGGGTCTTGTGGGCTGCGCAAAATACGCATGCGTTTGCTCTGGGGTCATGACCGTGATGGGATTCACACACTCCGACTTGCCATAGGTGATGCGCACCACCGGGCCAAACATGTCGCAAGTGGCTTTGTATAAAGTCGCTGTCATTGCCTGCGTGCCCGTGAAAATACAGCGCAAGCCGGTAAAGCGTCGGCCAGCAAAGGCCTGCGTGATTTTGGCCAGTACCGTCGGCGGTGCAAAAATAGCTTGCAAGTCGCCACGGGTCAACAGGGGTTCTAATTTCTCGGTATCGACGCCGTCGTGCAGCAACACATGCCCACCCAGGTCACACCATGCAAAAGTGAGCAACGATGCACCATGCACAAATGGCGTCATCAACAACAAGGTGGCTCCCGCATCTGGCACAAAAGGCATGGCCGCTTTGAGCATTTGCTCCCCCACCCAGCGCGCACCATGGGTATAGATCACCCCCTTGGGTTTACCAGTGGTGCCCGATGTGAACAAGATCCGGCCCCTGTCCGATGCAGGCACAACAGGCAGTGGACCGCTCAGTGCCATCTCCTGCGCGGGCCAAAGGTCCTCCACCAGCAAAGGCTGCATGCCGCAGGCGCGCACCTGCTCTGCCCGCTCAGCGCGGGTGATGACGGCTTGCACCTGGGCCAGACCACAACACCACTGCAGTTCGGGCTCCGTCAATGACCAGGACAAGGGCGTTTCGGCGCCGCCCATCAAGCGGATGGCGTATGCGCAGCGAACCGCATCCAGTGAATTGGGCAACCACACGCCGATCGATTGACCCGATGCGAAACCCCGCGCCAAGAGTGCGTCCGCACATTGATGCGCCTGCTGGCTCAGTTGCGCGTAGCTGAGACTGCGCCCCTGGCCATCGGTCACGGCAGTCGCGCTGCCCATGCGGGCTGCCAACACCCTGAGTTGGTCAGACCAGGCGATCGTGTGCATCAAGGGTGGTTCTGCTCGCGTCAATCGGCTTTGGCGCCAGAGGCTTTGACAGCGGCAGCCCAATTGGTCAATTCAAACTTGATGTGCTCGACGGCCTGTTCCGGCGTGGTTTCGAAAGTCTCCGCACCCAGTGTCATCAGGCGCTCTTTGATGGCGGGCTTTTGCAAAGCCAACACCAACTCCGCATTCAGTTTGGTAATGATGGGCTTGGGGGTTTGAATGGGCGCTAATAGGGCAGCCCATGTTTGGGCCGCAAAACCAGGCACGCCGGCTTCGGCCACAGTGGGCACATCAGGCATAGACACCGAGCGTTTTTTGCTGCCCACCGCAATGACTTTGAGTTTGCCGCTCTTGATGTGTGGAATAACGGGTGGGCCTGACTCAAACATCATGTTGATTTCGCCGCCGATCAAGGCGGTCAAGGCCGCCGCAGCACCTTTGTAGGGCACATGGGTAATTTGCATGCCAGTTTGGCTTTTGAGCATTTCCATGGTCAGGTGATTGGTCAAGCCACTGCCGCCAGAACCATAGTTGGTCTTACCCGGGTTTTGCTTGACATAGGCAATCAGCTCTTTCAGATTGTTGACCGGAAAGTCTTTGTTGATCACCAAAAACTGCGGCACGATCACCGCCGTCCCGATCGGCTGAAAATCCCGCAAGGTGTCATAGCTCAGTTTGGAATACAAGGCAGGATTGATGGTCAAGGGACCACTCGATGCCATCAGCAGGGTATAGCCATCGGCCGGCGCCACTTTGGCCGTCTCCATGCCCACAATCGCAGCCGCTCCGCCCTTGTTGTCCACATAAAAGCTTTGTCCCATCGTCTCAGTGAATTCCTGCGACAGGATGCGGGCAATCACATCGGTGGCCTGCCCCACAGGAAAGGGCACGATGACCTTGACTGGTTTAGTGGGATAGGTCGATTGCGCCATTGCAGCGAAAGCCGACAAGCCCAAGACCCATGCAATGAGGTATTTTTTCATCTTGTTTCCTTGATGTGATTTCAAAAAATGGTTCTGTCAAAAGCGCAAATGCGATTGCGCAGTCAGCTCATTGAGCTTCTTTAACAACGCGCCGCCATCAATGGGCGCGGATTGAACGCAATCCAAAAACTTGGTCTGTAAGTCCAAGCCCTGCAAAGGCAACATGGCGTTACCGCGTGCAAAGCGGATGTCGCCAGAGTCGAGGACCGCGCCGTTGTGCAGGTGAATCTGCACACGGTCGTGCATGGAAAAAACTGGCTCAATCGTGCACTGCGTATCTACCGTGCTGATCTTCACTTTGGACATGGCCTCTTTGACCGCAGGCTCCTGCACAAAGGCATCACTCAGTTCATTCAATCCGACTTTGCCGCGTACCAAGGACGCAGCAACAGCAAACTCCATGCTGAATTTGGCTTCCAATCCGGTGTGCGGTTGGTGATTGCGCAACATCGAGGCCTGCGCAACGCCAATGTGGGTTTGCACATGTGACACCTCTTTCAGATCAAAACCATGACTTGCAGATAAATCCAAGACACCGTCAATCACCCGGTGCGTGGCATAACAGGTCGGGTATTTTTTGATGGACAACCCCGACTCTAGAATGCGAAATCGCTGACCCAAGTCCGCAGCAGCCGAGCTTCGGTCTACGGCCCCATGAGGTGACAAGGCCGACAAGAAACCGGCCACGTGTTCCAGCGCATCGGGCGCAGCAGTCAGTCCTTTTTGCACCCACCGCACCGCTTCGATGGCGCACGCTGCGGCACGTCCTGCGTGCAGGGGTTTGGTCATGGTGCCGAAATTGGCCACCAGGCCACTGGCCATGCTGGCCGCCAAGGCGATCACATGCTGGCATTGCTTCGCATTCAGGCCATACAGATGCGCCACTGCAGCACTGGCACCGACGGTGCCCAACACCGCTGTAGGGTGCCAGCCTTTCAAATGATAGGCGTCTTTTTCACGAACAAACAGTTCAGCCCACACCTCGTAGCCAATCAGATACGCACGCAAAGCCTGATCACCCGTGGCATTCACATGTTGACCAGCCGCCAACACGGCCGGCACCAGTACCGTGCTAGGGTGCCCGCCCAAGGCCACATCGTCAAAATCCAGTGCATGGCCTGCGGTGGCGTTGATCAAGGCGGCATCGCTGGCACTGGCCATGGCCGAGCCCATCAGCACCGCAGCCTCTTGAACGGATGATTGCTTGTCAGCCACAAAGGATTGCGCCATTCGCACCACCGGTTCGTCCCGACCGGCCAGCATGGTGCCTAGGGTGTCGATGAAGCCCGATTGCACAATCTCGACCGCTCGGTCGGGCAAGGGCGCGAAATTCGGTTGGCTGGCGAACTGGGCCAAGGAAGCAGTTAAACCGGTCATAAAGACCCCTTTCAGGGATTAGAAAGAACGTGGCAAGCCCAACACATGTTCGGCCACATACGACAACACCAGATTGGTGGAAATGGGTGCGATTTGCATCAAGCGGGTTTCACGCCATTTGCGCTCCACGTCGTATTCGCGGGCATATCCGAAGCCGCCATGGGTTTGTAAACAGGCTTCAGCGGCATGCCAAGCCGCCTCGGAGGCCAGCAGCTTGGCCATATTGACTTCAGGCGCACAGACCTTCCCAGCAGCAAACAAGGCGCTGGCTTTGCGCAGCAACAAATCGGCTGCTTCGGTTTCCGCATGGGCGCGCGCAATCGGAAACGCAATCGCTTGGTTCTGTCCAATGGGGCGGTCAAACACCACCCGCTCTTTGGCGTAGTTCACGGCTGTTTTGACAAACCAGCGCGCGTCGCCAATGGATTCCGATGACACCAATATACGCTCAGCGTTCATGCCGTCCAGGATGTACCTGAAGCCCTTACCCTCTTCACCGATCAGGTTTTCAGCAGGCACTTTCATGCCATCAAAGAACACTTCGGTGGCGTGGTGGTTGATCATCGCCTTGATGGGCTTGATCTCCAGCCCGTGACCCAGGGCTTCACGAATGTCGACCAAAAACACCGACAAACCTTCGGTTTTTTTGCTCACTTGATCCAAGGGTGTGGTGCGGGCCAGCAGCAGCATCAAATCTGAATGCAAGGCGCGTGAAGTCCACACCTTTTGCCCATGGACCACATAGTGATCGCCGTTTTTCACAGCGCGGGTTTTGAGTTTGGTGGTGTCGGTGCCGGAGGTTGGCTCGGTGACGCCAAAGGCCTGCAAACGCAACTCGCCTGAGGCAATTTTCGGCAAGTACTGCGCCTTTTGAGCGGGCGAACCGTGACGCAACAAGGTCCCCATGATGTACATCTGCGCATGACAAGCACCGGCATTGCAGCCCGCAGCATGAATCTCTTCCAAAATCACCGCCGCAGCGCGCAATGGCAAACCGGAACCGCCATACTCTTGCGGAATCAAAGCGGCCAGATATCCGGCTTGGGTGAGCGTTTGCACAAACTCGGTGGGGTAGGCAATGCGCTCTTCCAGGTCGCGCCAATAAGCCCCTGGAAAACCAGCGCATATTTTGCGAATGCTTTCCCGTATTTCAGGAAAATCTTGGCCCAAATCCATTTGGACATCCACTGCAGCAACTTCGGTCATGGGATCAATACCTGTTTCATCTGAAGATCAAGCCAGCTCGGATTCAAGTTGGCGACGACCGGGTTGGTCAAAGTGCTTGGGCAACCCAGCGCGGGCCAGCGCACCATGCATTTCTATGTCGGGCAAGGCTTTGTGCACCATCTCGCGGATGGCCAGAAGTTGCGCCAGGTCGACCCCAGTCCTCAAACCCATGGACTCGAGCATGAAACACAAATCGTCCATGACGATGTTGCCTGTGGCACCGGGGGCGAAGGGGCAGCCTCCCATGCCGGCCAATGAGGCATCGAAGCGGCGCACACCGCACTCGAGCGCCGCGGTGACATTGGCCAAACCAATGCCTCGCGTATCGTGAAAATGTGCGGCCACCGGAATCGGGCCAACCGCATCCATCACCGCCTTGAACACGGTGCGCACTTGTTGAGGATCGGCATAACCCACGGTATCGGGCACCACAATTTCTTGCGCACCCGCCTCGGCAAACGCTACGGCGTACTTCACCACATCGGCCACCGGAACACGACCCTCATAGGAGCAGCCAAAAGCTGTGGCCAAGCCGCCCACCAGAATGGGGCGGCGCTGCACGGGTTGCGCACGCACCAACTCGACAATGCGGCTGAAGTCAGCCAGGGACTCTTCGCGTTCACGGCGCACATTTTTCAGGTTGTGTGTCTTGCTGACCGACATTACAAAATTGAGTTTCTGCGCACCCAGCTCAATGCCGCGTTCTGCGCCACGGTAATTGGGAATCAGCGCCGAGACCATCAAGCCCGGAATCTTCAGGGCCTCGACGGTCACGGCCTCAGCATCCACAAACTGCGGCACCACGCGGGCCGGCACATAGGACGTCACTTCGATCTCAGACACGCCGGCGGCAGCTTCAGCCCGGATCCAAGCCAGCTTGGTCTCGGTGGGCATGAAAACGGGGTGAATTTGTAGGCCGTCGCGCAGGCCCACTTCACGCACATACACATCAATTTCTTGCATTTCAATCTCCTGAATAGGTGGGGCGCATTCAGCGCCCCTTGAAGACGGCTTTACGTTTTTCATTGAAGGCCAAAACACCTTCGTAACGGTCTTCTGTTTCGACGAGGTGGTTGTAGGCCTCCACCTCGAAACGAAACGCCGTGCGCAATTCCATTTGATGGCCATAGCGCACAGACTTTTTGATTTGCCGCACAGACAAGGGCGCATTGCCCGCAATGGTCTGCGCGGTTTTGATGGCCATCGGCAAGACTTCTGCCGGCTCGGCAATGGCATTGAAGATGCCCCACTCCAGCGCTTTTTGCGCATTGATGGGCTGGCCCGTCATCAGCATTTCTTTGGCTTTGCGCTCGCCAATGGCGCGCGGTAAGTTTTGTGTCCCCCCCGCGCCCGGCATGATGCCCAAGGTCACCTCGGTCAAAGCAAAGCGCGCAGCGGTAGAGGCATAGGCAAAGTCGCACGACAACACGGTTTCAAAGCCGCCCGCATAGGCGTGGCCGTTCACTGCTGCAATTACCGGGATGGGCAGATCGGTCAGCGCCCAATACATGCGTTCAAACAACTGATGCTGTTTGATCCATTGGGCTTTGGTCATGCCATTTCGCTCTTTCAGGTCTCCGCCCGCGCAAAATATTTTCTCGCCTGCACCGGTCAACACAATGCAGCGCACCTCGCCTGGATCTTCCGTCAATCGGGTCCACAAATCCAGAAAGTCGGCCCCCATCTGTGTGTTGAGCGCATTGCCCACATGCGGGCGATTGAGCGTGATCAACAGCACATGGGGGTCCACCATGTGGGTCAATAAAGTTTCGTAAGCAGGCCAGTTCATACCTTGGTTTCTCCTGTTTTGAAAATCAGGTGTTGATGCTCCCCCAGCTTGGGAGGGGCAGAGAGGGATTGGGGTCGTTGGCCATCAAAGCGCAAAGGCAAGCCAAAAAACCGCATGCCGGTTCCCGGAACCTCCTGAATCAATTTCAGGGCTTGCGTTTGGGGGTGCGCCACCATTTGCGCAATGTTCTGCACGGCTGAGCAGGGAATGCCCGCATCTTCAAAACAGGCCACCCAGGTTTGCGTGTCCTGCGTTAGCAAGAGCGCATCAAGCATGTTGTACAACGCAGCCTGATGCTGAACACGGCTGGGGTTATCGACAAACCGGGGGTCTTCCAACCACTCGGGGTGACCTAGCGCGTTGGCCAGTCGTTTGAAAAGACCATCGCTGCCTGCAGCGACCACAATTTCGCCATCTTGCGTGGCGTAAGCCTTGTAGGGCGCGATGCCCGTTGCACCCGACCCTTGCTTTTGCGCTACCTGACCGGATGCCAGGTATTGCGAAGCCAGGAGCGAGACCCAGGAGGTGGCGGTTTCAAACAAAGACACATCCACCAAACGACCGACACCCGTTTTTTGGCGCTCATACAAGGCGGTCAGGATACCGATCATGGCCCATAGGCCGGTCCCCATGTCAACAATCGAAGCGCCGACCCGTACGGCGGGTCGACCCTCCTCGCCTGTGGTGCTCATGATGCCGCCAAAGGCCTGCATCAAAGGGTCGTAACCGGGTCGGTCTTTGAGCGGGCCCTCACTGCCAAATGCGCCCAGATTGCAATAAATCAGACTGGGCTTGTCGGCACATAAGCGGGGGCCGTCGATGCCGAGTTTTTCCACTTGGCCCGGTCGCAGGTTTTGCAACACCACATCGGCTTCGACCTGAATGAAGGCCTTGACCGCCTCGACATGCGCGGGGTCCCGGAAATTGCACACCACAGACGCCTTGTTTCGGTTCAGGGCCTGAAAAAGTGCAGAAGCGCCCTCCCAAAATGGAGGACCCCATTGGCGTGCATCATCGCCTTCTTGCTTTTCAATTTTGACAACCCGGGCACCCAGTTCACTCAAGATGTGTGCGGCGAAGGGCGCCGCCACGCTATGACCCAATTCGACCACTACCAAGCCCTCAAAAGGTCGGACGGCTGGTGCTTCAAGGGGCGAACGCGGTAAAGTCATGGCAAGAAAGATTCACAGAAAACTAAATGTACGGACATTCTGATCCGACATAATCACTTTGTCAACTTTTGACTCTCTATTGATTTCATGCAGAAAAATATCGACTCCAAACCCCGCTATCTGGTTTTGCGCGAACAGCTGGAACAGGACATCGCCAAAGGGGTTTACCCGGTCGGCAGCGTCTTTCCCACCGAAGGGCAACTGGGCCTGAGCTACCAAGTGAGCCGACATACCGTACGGGAAGCCACTCGCACCTTGGTCGAGCGCGGCCTGATCGCCAAACGGGCAGGTTTCGGCACCGTGGTCTGCGCCAAACAAGCTGCAGCGCCCTACATTGCGGCCCTGGGCACCGTGGATGAACTGTTTAAATACACCCAAGCCACACGCTTGGAACTACTTGATCAGAAATGGATGTCGGCGGACATGGCCATGGCCATGAACCTGGACTGCGAGCGGGATTCGCAATGGCTGGTGCTGAACACGCAAAGGCTCACGCTGGACAATGCCACCGCCATTTCGTTCACGCAAATTTACCTGCGGCCTGAATTTGCAGCCATTGCGAATCAGCTCCATGGGCAGCACAAGAGCATTTTCAAGATGCTGGAAGAGGATCATCAGCAACACATCGGACAGATCCAGCAAGACATCGAAGCCAAGCTGATGCCTTTGAAAGCGGCCAAGCTCCTGGATGTTCCGAAAAACAGCCCCGCCTTGCACGTGCGCCGAGCCTACCTCGATGCGAAAGGCCGGCTGCTGGCGGTATCCTCCAACCTGTATGCCGCCAGTCGCTTTCGGCTCAAAACCTCCTGGTTGCTGCCCGCCACACCGCGCAAGAAAAAACCAAGCCAACGCTGATCACTGGAGCATGTTGCGTTTGTGCACGATGTTGACCACGGACTCACTGCCAAACTCCGGGTGATGCAAATAAGCCAACACTTGGCGGGCGGCTTCGCTGGGCGAGGTCAATGCGCCTGTGGCTTGCAATTGGATGTAACGCGCTTTGTCGGGAAACAGTTCCGCATGGCCATTGCGCAATTCCTTCTGCATATCGGTATCGATCACGCCGGGCGCCAAAGAAACGATGTGCGCTCCCGCCGAACGCCTTGCTTCATCCAAGGCCACACAGCGGCTGAAATGGTCCATTCCCGCTTTGGCGGCTCCGTACAAAGCCGCTCCAGCCATCGCGCGCTGGCTCATGCCTGACGAAATATTCAAGACCTTTTGCACGCTAGGCCAACCCTCAGTCGCTTGCAAAAATGCAGCCGTCAACTGCAAAGGCGCAATCAGATCCACGGTGATGGCCTGCGCGATGGTCGCAGACGCAATGGTCTGCAATGGCGCCATGGCCCCCAAAGTGCCGGCATTGTTGATCAAGGTGACGCTCGCCCATGACCCTTGTTTTTTCGATGCAAGCCAAGCAGCCAAGCGCTGCGCCACAGGCGCAGGATCGGCCAGATTTTCGCACCACTGCACCAGCGAAACGCCCGCATTTTCGGCCGCCTGAGCCAACTCGGGCGATGCGGTTCTGGACAGGCACAGCACCTGATGGGTGGGCTTCAATAATTGACGGGCCATTTCCAAGCCCATGCCTTTGGAAGCCCCGGTGATGATGTAAATGTGTTGACTCATGGCGTTGGTGTGGGTGGTCATGGCGTGGCTTTTTGTTTGTGGTGATTTACCCTTAGGTGAGCCCAAGGCGATTGACATTCCAAATGGGACATTATATTGTCCGTACATATGGAAGACCCTCTTCAGGACCCTTCTGGCATCAGGACAAAGTTTCTATGAATCCCAAAAGCTCCGGCTCCCAGGCGTTGAAACGCTTCAAAGTATTGGACTTGACCCGCATCCGCTCAGGCCCAACCTGTGTGCGCACCTTGGCCGATTTTGGCGCTGAAGTCATTCGCATTGAATCGCCTGCAGGACTCGACCCCAATGAAGGCGCTTTGGGGGGGCGAGAAACGTATGACATGCTCAATTTGCATCGCAACAAACGCTCCATCACCCTGAATCTGAAAGAGCCCGAAGCCAAGGACATTTTTTACAAACTGGTGGCCCAGGCTGACGTGGTGGTCGAAAACTACCGCCCCGATGTGAAGTTCCGTTTGGGCATCGACTACGACACCTTGGCCGCCCTAAACCCTCGCATCATTCTGGCCAGCATTTCGGGTTTTGGCGAAGATGGCCCCTACCGCAAGCGGCCCGGTTTTGACCAAATTGCCCAAGGTATGGGCGGCATGATGTCGGTCACCGGTATGCCAGGACAAGGCCCTGTTCGCGCCGGCATCGCGATTGCCGACTCGGGCGCTGGCGTTTTTGCCGCCACGGGCATTTTGATTGCGCTGCTGGAGCGAGAGAGTTCAGGCCATGGCCAATGGGTGCAGTCCAATCTGTTGCAATCGATGATCAGCCTGTGCGATTTTCAGGCGGCTCGGTTTTTGATCGATGGCGAAATCCCGGAGCAAAGTGGCAATGACCACCCGTTTGCCACGCCGATGGGCACGTTCAAAGCCAGCGATGGCTATTTCAATATCGGCGCCTCAGGCACCAACCAGTACCGGGCCTTGTGCGATGTGCTGGGCCGCACAGATTTGCGTGATGAGCCCCGGTACCAAAAAAATCCCGAACGCCTGAAAGACCGCGAATACCTGAACGCCGAACTGAACAAAGGCTTCGCCACCCAAACCACCGCGCACTGGGTGCAGGCCCTGAACGATGCCGGTGTGCCTTGCGGCCCCATCTACAACATGCAACAGGTCTTTGAAGACCCTCAAGTACAACACCTGAATGCGGCCGTTCCCTTGAAGCACCCCAGACGGGGAGACATCCGCGTACTGGCCCAGCCCTTCAAACTCTCTCGCACGCCCAGTTCAGTGCGCTTCACCCAGCGCGATCTGGGCGAGGACAATGAGGCGATTCTGAGTGAACTGGGTTATTCGCCCGAATCCATTGCGCAATTTAAAGTAAAGAAAGTGATCTGACCATGAGCAACACCCCTGAAACTGCAGGCCGATTGGACCACCATGTCGAAGGCCATGTGGGTTATGTGAGCTTCAACAATCCCGCCAAATTCAATGCCATGAACTACGACATGTGGTGCGCCCTGCCTGTGGCCATGCAGGCCTTGGTTGACGACCCTCAAGTGCGCTTGATCGTCTTGCAAGGCGCTGGAGAAAAAGCCTTTGTCTCGGGCGCCGATATTTCGCAATTCAACACCCACCGCAATGGCGACGCCAGCACCCATTACAACGAAGCCACACAAGCCGGCTACGCCTCTGTACTGGACTGCCCTAAGCCAACCTTGGCCAAAATTCGCGGCATTTGCATGGGGGGTGGTTTAGGCCTGGCCCTCAATTGCGATGTCCGCATGGCGGCAGCGGATGGCAAATTCCGCATGCCCGCTGGCCGCTTGGGCTTGGGTTACGCCTTTGATGGCGTCAAGCGATTCACGGAAGTGTTGGGCACCGCCAATACCGCCGATTTGTTTTTCAGTGCGCGCATTTTTGGCGCCGAAGAAGCTCTGCGCATCGGCTTGCTCAAACAGGTTGTTGCGCTGGATGAGTTTGATGCGGTGGTCAGCGCCTACGCGCAAATGGTGTGTGAAAACGCCCCTTTGACCTTGGCCGCCGCCAAGCGCTCCTTGCTGGAGTTGCGCAAGAACCCCCATGAACGCGATCTGCAAGGCGTCAACGCCATGGTGAACGCTTGCTTCGTCAGCGAAGACTACAAAGAAGGTCGTAAAGCCTTTGCAGAAAAACGCGTTCCTCAATTTCAAGGCCGTTAAGGAGTTACACCATGCGATCACGTACAGGTTGGTTCATCGCCTTAGGGCTGGTGGTGGTCTGCGCGGCATCAGCCCAGACTTTTCCGAACAAACCGATCAAATTCGTGGTGGGCTACCCCCCTGGGGGATCCGGCGACTTTGTCACGAGAACCATTGGCGAGGCCATTGCTATAGAGCTGGGACAAACAGCCGTGATCGACAACCGACCGGGCGCAGCGGGTAATCTGGCCAGTGATATTGTGAACAAATCACCGGCCGATGGCTACACCCTGCTGGTGGGCAGCAATCCCTATATCAACAAGGCGTTGTACAAAAAATTGCCGTATGACATCGAGAAAGATTTCCAACCTGTCACCCTGCTGGGCAACGGGCCCATGGTAATTGCGGTGAACAGCAGTTTGCCCGTGCACAACATCAAAGAACTGATTGCCTACGCGAAAAAGAATCCCGACAAACTCAACTTTGGCTCCAGCGGCAATGGCTCGGCGCCTCACTTGGCGGGCATTTTGTTCAACAGCGTAGCCGAGACGGACATGCTGCACATTCCTTTCAAAGGCGGCGCCCCGGCGGTGCAGTCTTTGATCGCAGGTGACACGCAGGTGATTTTCGGCACATCGCCGGTGGTGCTGCCGCAAGTGCGCGGCGGTCGAGTTCGCCCTTTGGCCATCACCACGCAAGAACGCTCTGCCGCCATTCCGAACATCATGGGCATGAAAGAGGCGGGCTTGGCGGACTACAACATCAGTTTTTCATTTGGTCTTTACGCCCCCATCAAAACGCCACCAGACGAATTGAAAAAAATCTTTGATGCCGCCGTGAAAGTGCTCAAGCGCCAGGACATCCGCGAGAAATTAGCCACCCAAGGCATGGACCCTTTGCCCAACAACTCACCCAACGAGTTCCGTTTGCAAAACCAGCGTGAAGCGCCCATGTGGAACAAACTGATTGAGGCCTCTGGCGCCAAGGTGGACTGAGATGCAAGCCTACGCCATCAAAACCTTGAATGATCAAGCCGTGGTCGAAATCGTGGAACGCGCCGAGCCTGCATTGGGGCCGACACAAATGCGCATTCTGATGCATGCGGCCAGCTTGAACCGAGGTGAGTTCATCGTCGGCCACGGTTTGCATGGCAAGTCCGATGTGCCGCAAGCCGTGGGCCTGGAGGGTGCCGGAACGGTCTTGGAGATAGGCGCAGCAGTAACAGGTTTTGCGCTGGGCCAACGCGTCATGGGCCGATGCCCAGGCGCCTTTGCCCTGCGTGCCGTGATGGAACAACGTGAAGCCATGCCCGTACCCGATGGCATGAGCTGGGAAGAAGCCGCCGCAGTCCCCCTGACCTACCTGACGGCCTATGACGCCCTGTACGAGCAAGGTCAATTGCAAGCGGGTGAATGGGTGCTGATCAATGGTGTTACCTCGGGTGTCGGCGTGGCCGCCTTGCAAATGGCCAAGGCGCGGGGTGCACAGGTGATCGGCACCTCCGGCTCGGCCGACAAATTGGCCAAGCTCCAAGACCAGGGCTTGACCTTGGCGCTGCAGACACGTGATGCCGATTTTCATGCAGCGGTGATGCAAGCCACAGAAAATCAAGGGGTCAATTTGGTCGTCAACACCGTCGGGGGCTCCGTGTTTGCCGAAGACATCCGTTGCCTGGGGTTTGAAGGCCGCCTGGCCATGGTGGGCTATGTGGACGGCGAACTGAGTTCCCCCATCGACCTGCAAGCGCTGCATGCCAAGCGCTTGCGTCTTTTTGGTGTGTCCAACAAATTGCGCAGCCCTTTGCAAAAAGCGGCAGCCATTCCCGGCTTTATGAAAGATGTTTGGCCTGCTTTGAATCGAGGAGAGTTTCGCCCCTTCATCGACCAGGTGTTTCAATTCTCACAATTGGCCCAAGCCAAAGACAGCATGCAAGCCAACAACCATGTGGGCAAAATCGTTTTGTCGATGGCATAAACGCCTTCGCTTGAGCGAAATGGGGTACTCTGCTCATCACTGAGTTGCCCTCACGTCATTTGAAATCGGAGTTTCCATGCCCCAAGCCACACATCCTTTTCGCCGCTTAGCTTGGCAACTTTTTGGGGCAGCACTGCTGGGCCTGAGCGCCAGCAGCTGGGCTGCACCCGACGCGACTGTCTGGGCTTCAGTGCAGCAACAAAAACAACCCCTGCTCGGCACCTTGCGCGATCTGGTGGCCATTGAATCAGGCAGTGGCGATCGCGAAGGTTTGGACCGCATTTCACAACTCATCTTCGATCGACTTCAGGCCTTGGGTGGTCAGGTTCAGTTCATTGAGGCCCCGGCCAATGCGTATCGCATGCAGGACACCCCGGCGCACATTGGCCGCATGGTCAAGGCCACTTTCAAAGGCGAGGGCAGCAAAAAAATCTTGCTGATCGCCCATATGGACACGGTCTACCTCAAAGGCATGGGCGCCAAGCAGCCCTATCGCGTAGAGGGCAACAAAGCCTATGGGCTGGGCATCGGTGATGACAAGGCCGGCATCGCCGTGATCTTGCACACTTTGGCGACACTGCAAGCCATCAACTTCAAAGCGTATGGCCAGATCACCGTGTTGATCAATGGCGATGAAGAGATCAGCTCACCCGCTTCACGCCAGACCCTGACGCAGCTGGGCCAAGAGCATGACTTGACCCTGTCTCACGAGGGCTCACCTGTCAACTCCGATCAGCTGTCCTTGGCCACCGCGGGCATTGCCGCCGTCAATCTCAAAGTCACGGGCAAGGCATCCCATGCCGGCAGCGCCCCGGAGAGAGGTTTGAACGCAATTTACGAGCTTTCCCACCAAATTCTGCAAACGCGCAATTTTTCGGACCCCAGCAAGGGCGTGAAAATGAACTGGACCCTGATATCAGGGGGCACCAACCGCAATGTGATCCCCGCTGAGGCCACAGCGGCGGCCGATGTGCGGGTGGAACGCATTGAAGACTATGCCAATTTGGAATCGAAAATTGCCAGCACGATTCAAAACACCTTGATCGCCGGCACCCAGGTGGCCATGACCTTTGAGAAACGCCGTCCGCCTCTGGAGTTCAACCCGGCGCAGTTGGTCGTGGGACGCCACGCCCAAAAAATCTATGGCGAGATCGATCGTCCTTTGAAAATTTTGGACAGCGTGGCCGGCGGCGGCACCGACGCCGCCTTTGCGGCCTTGAACACCCAAAATCCAGTGCTTGAGCGTTTTGGTTTGTTGAGCTTTGGGGCTCACTCTAATGACGATGAATACATCTTGATCGACTCGATTGAACCTCGCCTCTACCTGGCGACACGCTTGATCATGGATTTTTCTCGCGGACAAGTCCGGTAAACACCACGGGCCCACCCACAGGCCCAGATGCACCTTAAGCCTTAAGGGGTGGGTCGGGTAGCAAGCACACTTCAGCCACCTGCAAGAGATTGTCTTTGGCAAAGTTCATCACGAAATCCCAGGCCATGGGTTCGTAGTCGCGCAGGTCGCGGTTCACCACCACACATTTGACGCCGCCCATTGTGGTCGGAATGCACCAAGGGGAATAACTTAAATGGCTGCCGGGTTGCACGCCCCCGGGGCGAAACTGGCTCATGACTCCCGCCAATCTTTCTGCCCAGTCGCTAGGGCGAAATGTCTTGCCGTCCAGGGTCAGACCCTGAATAAAGACTTCTTTGGAGGAGGTGGGGACCATCGGGTAGAGGGGCTTTCAAAACGACGACAACGCCGGGGATCGCCCAATGCTGCAATGCACCATGATTGTATCTTATATAAGACCTGCGGCCTTGAAGGCCGGACTGAAAACCCGCGATGACAGGCGCCAAGACCGTGTCGCGGCTTTGTGACCCTGGGATGACCGAGCGCGCCCATATTGCCTCTAAAATCTACTTTCAGCGGCCCCGTTGGGGCCTGTTTTTTTTGAGGAGTCCATTCGCATGTCCGCTTTCATTGAAGCCGCCTCTCCGCACACCATGAACACCTATGGGCGCTTGCCCATTGCGTTGACTCACGGTCAAGGCTGCCGAGTCTGGGACATCAATGGCAAAGAATATTTGGACGCGCTGGCCGGCATTGCCGTGAACACGCTGGGGCACAACCACCCCGAGCTGGTGCCGGCCTTGCAAGATCAGCTGCACAAAATCATTCACACCTGCAATTACTTTCACGTGCCCGATGCCGAACGACTGGCGGCCAAGTTGGTCGAATTGTCGGGCATGACCAATGTGTTTTTCTGCAACTCCGGCCTGGAAGCGAACGAAGCGGCCATCAAACTGGCGCGCAAATTTGGCCATGACAAGGGCATTACGAACCCCAAGATCGTGGTTTACGAAAAAGCCTTTCATGGCCGCAGCATCGCCACCTTGAGCGCCACCGCCAACGTGAAGCTGCAGCAGGGCTTTGGCCCCATGCTCGAAGGCTTTGTTCGCGTGCCCCTGAATGATATCGAAGCGCTGAAAAACGCAACGGCCAACGACCCCGATGTGGTGGCGGTGTTCTTTGAAACCATCCAAGGCGAAGGCGGCATCAACCCGATGCGCGCCGACTACCTGCGCGAGGTGCGCGCCTTGTGCGACCAGCAAGACTGGTTGCTGATGATCGACGAGGTGCAGTGCGGCATTGGCCGCACCGGCAAATGGTTTGCCCACCAATGGGCGGGCATCGTGCCTGACGTGATGCCGCTGGCCAAAGGCCTGGGCTCGGGCGTGCCGATTGGCGCGGTGGTGGCTGGCCCCAAAGCCGCGAACATCTTCCAGCCGGGCAACCACGGCACCACCTTTGGCGGCAACCCCTTGGCCATGCGCGCCGGGGTGGAAACGATTCGCATCATGGAGCAAGACGGCTTGTTGGCCCACGCCGCCGAGCTGGGTGCACATTTTCACAAGCAGCTCACAGCAGCGCTCGGCGGCCACCCTGGCATCAAAGAGATTCGGGGTCAAGGTTTGATGATTGGCGTTGAATTTAACCAGCCTTGTGGCGTGTTACTGAAACGCGCCGCCGATGCCGGTTTGATCATCAACGTGACGGCCGACACCGTGGTGCGTTTGTTGCCGCCACTGATCATGACCCAGGCTGAGGCCGACGAGGTGCTGGCCATTTTGCTGCCGCTGATCCACACTTTCTTAGCGGAGCCAGCATGACCTCCGCTTCTCTTTTGCCCGTGCGGCATTACCTGCAGTTCAGTGAACTGAATGCGGACGAGTACGCGCATCTGTTCGCGCGTGCCGCCGAGATCAAACGCAAATTCAAGGCCTACGAAAAATACCATCCCCTGGCCGACCGTACGCTGGCGATGATTTTTGAAAAGGCCAGCACCCGCACCCGCGTGAGCTTTGAAGCCGGCATGTACCAGCTTGGCGGCTCGGTGGTGCACCTGACCACCGGCGACAGCCAGTTGGGCCGCGCCGAGCCGATCGAAGACAGTGCCCGCGTCATCAGCCGCATGACCGATCTGGTGATGATCCGCACCTACGGCCACGACAAGATCGAGAAATTTGCGCAGTACTCGCGCGTGCCGGTCATCAACGGCCTGACCAACGAGTTTCACCCCTGTCAAATTTTGGCCGACATCTTCACCTACATCGAACACCGCGGCGCCATTGCGGGCAAGGTTGTGGCCTGGGTGGGCGACGGCAACAACATGGCCAACACCTGGCTGCAAGCGGCGGAGTTGCTCGGCTTCACGGTTCATCTGAGCACGCCCAGCGGTTATGAGGTGGACCAGGCCGTGGCCGGCTTGCGCAGCAGCGCCAGCTACAAGGTGTTCAAGGATCCGCTTGAAGCCTGCCGTGGCGCCGACTTGGTCACCACCGACGTGTGGACCAGCATGGGCTACGAAGCCGAAAACGAAGCGCGCAAAAAAGCCTTTGCCGATTGGTGCGTGGACACCGACATGATGCAAGTGGCCCAAGCCGATGCCTTGTTCATGCACTGCCTGCCCGCACACCGGGGTGAAGAAGTCAGCGCCGACGTGATCGACGGACCGCAATCGGTGGTCTGGGACGAAGCCGAAAACCGCTTGCATGTACAAAAAGCGCTGATGGAATTCTTGCTGCTGGGCAAGGTCACCGTCTGAGTCACCGCGCCATGTCCGCCTGCACCACTTGCGGCGCTTGTTGCGTGAGTTTCAGGGTGGACTTTTCGATCTTTGAGTACGAAGAAGAAGGCGGCTCGGTGCCGGCAGGACTGGCCTCTCCGATCACCCAATACACCTGCCGCATGCGCGGCACCGACCACAGCCCACCCCGCTGCGCCGCGCTTTATGGCAAAACCGGCGAACAAGCCCTGTGCGGCATCTACGAATGGCGCCCGTCGCCTTGCCGTGAATTTGCCGAAGGCAGTGAAGCTTGCGAACGCGCAAGGCAAAGACAAGGGCTGGCGCCCTGGGGCTGATTCAGTGGTACTGTTGAAGCCAACAAAACAAACTTAAAGGAATGCGAGGATTGGGCCACCAACTATTGACAGTGTCAAATTAAGCTCCACAATAAGAGCTTAATTTGGAGCCGTAAATGGAAGCAATCTACACTGATATCACCATCAGCATGTCCGAGTTCAAGAAGAACCCGGCGGCAGTTTTGCGCGATGCCAAAAGCAAGCCCGTGGCCGTGTTGAATCACAACAAAGTCGCCTTTTACATGATTGAGCCGGCCCTCTTTGAAGCACTGCTCGAAGAGTTATCAGACCAAGACTTGCATCGCACCGTGCTCTCGCGCATGAACGAGCGTGCGCAGGGCATTGAAGTTGACATCGATGCCATCTGAAAAGCCTTCCAAGCCCAAGTACAGATTGCAATTTGTGCCCAGTGCGTAGGCCGAATGGCAAGCGTTGGATGGCTCAGTTAAAGAGACGGTGCCCAAACTTCTGAAAAAATGCCTAGAAAATCCGCATGCTCCAGGCGCAGAGTTGCATGGCGCGTTGAAAGGTCACTACAAAATCAAACTCCGCAAGCAAGGCTATCGGCTGGTGTATGGGGTTCAGGACGATATTCTCATGGTGATGGTCATGGCCGTCGATAAGCGCGAGGACAGTGCCGTTTACCAAGCGCCCATGGCACGTATTTCTGAGTTGATTAGCGAACTGGCAAACGTCACGCCCAAACGCCATTGACAGCGCGACCTCCCCATGCCCTGCAAAACAGCCAGGTGCGTCAGTCGTGCTTGTGTGAGGCGCGCCAGCCTAAACGGGTGTCTAAGGCCTCGGCTTTGCGAACTACGGGGTCATAATCCATGTCGCCAAAATCGGCGGCATCGATATGCAAGTAATGGGCGGATTTCACCCCAACCTGTGGCCAGGTGGGTGGGGAAATCTGAGCCGACGCCACCAGCACCATCTGCACGCTTCCTCCGCCCTGTACTTGGCGGGTCAGGCGGCTGGGCAATTGGAGCGCTGGCAACCAATCGACCGTGAGGCGTTCTCGCCCCACGCCACCACTCAAGCGCAAGCGGGTTTCCTGGCCTTGGCCTTGTTTGGAGACCAGTTTGAGTTGCGCCAACTCGGACGGATCCACAAAGCGGGACAGTGCTGCCCAATCCACTTTGACATTCAAAGTGGCGAGTTCGCCTGTGCTGTAGTCCACCACGCGCTCGTCGTCATGAAAAACACGCTCGAAACTGATGCGTTGTTGTGCATCGCGAAACCACACCTCATCCACCCCCCCTTTGAGCAGGGCAATGCGTTGGGCATCCCGGTAAAAGTACCAGGTATGGCTCTTGGTTTTTTCTATCGAATGTCCTGATGCACGGCCGCCGATGGTCACCGCGTAACGTGCCGCCAATGGCAGGGACTCAGAGTTCAAGGCCAATGCGGCATTCGCCTTTGGCGCAAGCTCATGGGCTTGGGCTGCAGTGGCGAGCGCCCAAGCCAAGACCACCGCCCAGATTGCGCCGTTGGAAAATACTTTCGACATAGAACGAATCAATCAGTCCTTACGAACTTATTTCAGTGCTTCCATCATCACATGGAAGATCCAGTTCTGCTCCATCGAGCCACGCACTAAATGGGCTTTGGGGCCACGCGCGTAAACAGGCACGTCTTCACCGGCATGGGTCTCTGAGGCCATGGGCACCATCGCTTCTTGCAAGAATTCCACGTTCGTGGTGTCCACATTCGTCAAGTCGGGACGACCACCTGCACGGTAGCCTGGGCCGTTGGTGTAAGCCAAGGTGGTGTAGGGCTTGCCGTTGGCGTCCAAGCTGTTTTTCAGCGGGTTGCCGTCCTTGGCAGGCACTTCACGCACCAAACCCAAGATGTTGTTGCCACGGCTGGGGTAGCCTGCGATGGTGAACGTGTGGCTATGGTCAGCGGTGACGATGATCAGGGTGTCGTCCAAAGTGCCTGCGGCCTTCAACACATCCAATGTGCGCTGGATCGCGTTGGAGAACTCGATGGTGTCGGTCAAAGCGCGGCTGGCGTTGCCTGCGTGGTGAGCGTGGTCAATGCGGCCACCTTCCACGTGCAAAAAGAACCCCTTGGGATCTTTCAACAAGACGCGCAAGGCTTTGTCAGTCATCTCGGTCAGAGAGGGTTCACCGGCGGGGTCATTGGCGCGGTCGGCTTCGTATTGCACATGCGAGGGCTCAAACAAACCGAGCAAATAGCTGTTGTTGGCGGGTTCAAACGCGTCAAACTGTGCTTTGTTCCAAGCGTAGGATGCGCGGCCATACGGGCTGCGCGAAGCCACCCACTCTTGCGTCAAATCTCGGCCATCCAAGCGACGGCCTTTGTCTTTGGCGTACTCCGGATCCATCACAGAATTGGGCAAAAAGTAGGTGCGACCGCCGCCCATGGCCACTTTTAGGCTTTGACGCAGGCGGGGAGACACCTCAATCATTTGACGGGCAATGTCTTTCACCGCATGGTCTGCACCGCGGCAGTTTGCGCCCGTGTTGATATCGGTCATGGGCAAATTGGAGTCAGCTTCCCAATCGCGCATGGCGGTATGGGCATACAAGGCCGCAGGGGTGGCATGCGTGATGCGCGCGGTGGTGACGATGCCCGTGGATTTACCCAGGTCAGCGGCGTGTTCGAGCACGGTACGAACTTTTTTGGCATCGATCACGGCGGCGTTGCACTCACCACGGGGCGTAGTGTGGTTGACCGACAACTGGCCTTCCCGCGCCTTGTATCCTGTGGCCATGGCCGTCATGGTCGGGGCAGAGTCAGAGGTTTGTTGGTCCCAAGAATAGGTCTTGGACAAGGCGGTGTAGGGGAAGCGATCGAAAGACAAGCGATTTTCTTCACCGGGTTTGCTCTTCAACTGGCCTTCCAAGATGCGTGCGGCCGTGACGGTGCTCATGCCCATGCCATCACCCACAAACAAAATCACGTTCTTGGCACGGCGGTTGTTGTCGTGCAAGGCCTTTCCTTGCTCGATGAAGGATTGACCCGCATTGAACCAATCTGCAACGGCTTCTGGGCCCTGGACCACCGGCGTGGCTTGTGCCTGTGCCGTGACATTGACGAAAGTACCGATGGCGAGGGCAACAGCAGAGATCAGATAGCGATTCATCTGGAAGTTCCTATAAAAGGATTGAATGAAGTCGTCGCACACACAGTGCAACAGGCAGGGTCGGTTAACGTAGTTCAATTGTCTTACAACAATGTGTCAATGTTGTGAAATGCAAACGCCTGTGCCGCACAGGAATTACCCAGTTCCGCTGCGGTCACTCCCGCGGTGAAGCCCCATCGGCGCCCAATCCACCGGGGTCAAACTCTGAACCGTGATTTCGCAGTTCAGGGACTGTTGCCCGTTGCTGATGCGGGTGCCTGATGCCAGCGCTTGAGCAGCCTTTGCCGTGCCGATGGCTGCATATTGATTTTGCTCAGATCGCCGGCGTAATGCGCCACCACAAGGGGGTCCATCAATGAAAACCACAGTCGCGGCAAGTAAGCGGCCGTGATCATCGCCGCATAGCCTGCGGGCAACTGGGGTGCTTGGGCAAAGTGCCGAAGGGCCTGATAGCGCCTTGTGGGGTGCGCATGGTGGTCGGAATGACGCTGCAAGTGATAAAGCACAATATTGCCGACAATGTGGTTGCTGTTCCAAGAGTGCTCAGGCTCGCAGCGCACATACCGGTCGGATGCGTCCTTTTGCCTCAAAAGTCCATAGTGCTCAATGTAATTCACCACCTCCAGCATGGAGGCACCGTACAGGCCCTGCAAGACCAAGAATCCCAGCACCGGCCATCCCAACCAGAAGGCCAATGCGCCGTAAAACACAAGGCTCAAAGTCCAAGCCTGAAGGTTGTCATTGTGGCCACTCCAGACGCTTTTACCCTGCCTGGCCAGGCGTGCGCGCTCGAGTTCCCAGGCGGACCGCAGACTGCCCCCAACGGTGCGCGGCAAAAATGCCCAGAAGCTCTCACCCATGCGCGCACTGGCGGGGTCTTCGGGGGTGGCCACCCGTTGGTGGTGGCCGCGATTGTGTTCCACAAAAAAATGTCCGTACAGGGTGGGGGCCAAGGCGATTTTGGCCAACCACCGGTCCAAGGGGGCTCTTTTGTGCCCCAACTCGTGGGCTGTGGCAATGCCAATGCCATTGAAGGATCCCACCGACAAAACCAATGCGGCAAAGCCATACCAAGGCATAGACATCGTCATCGATAGCCATGCGCCGTAGACCGTTCCGGCGATTTGGAACGGCACATAGGCCCAGACCAGTGCGCGGTAGAAGATGTCCTGCTCCAGTTGCACCACGGCTGACTCGGGCGGGTTACTAAAGTCCTCACCGATGGCCATGTCAAGCAAGGGCATGAGCAAGTGGACAAAGGCGGGGGGAAACAAAAGACACCACCAATGGCCAGTCCAGGCAAATGCAAGCAGGGCGCCGGTAAAGACCACCGGTATGGAGGGACTCAATAGCCATAGCCAACGCTTGTCGTGCCATTTTTCCGTCAGAATTTTTTCTGCAACGACTGGGTGCATGTTGACGCTCCTCGTTCTCCGTAAGTTTGCCGGGCCAAGGCATCGAGCGTAGCAGGTCATCTGGTTTTGACGGCTGCTTGCTTTAATATCTCCCCAGACGCATTCGAGGATTGAACATGCAACTGAACATCAACGGCCAAAGCCGCAACTCCAGCGCAGACGCCAGCACGCCCCTGCTGTGGGTGCTGCGAGACGAAATGAATCTGACGGGGACCAAATTCGGCTGCGGTGTAGCCGCTTGCGGCGCCTGCACGGTGCATGTGGACGGCCAAGCGGTGCGCTCTTGCGTGGTCCCTGCGTCGGCGGTGGCCGGGCAAAAAATCACCACCATCGAATCTTTGGGCAGCGCAGAAAACCTGCACCCCTTGCAAGCGGCCTGGATTGCCGAGCAGGTGCCGCAATGCGGCTACTGCCAAAGCGGCATGCTGATGGCCGCCGCCGCCCTGCTCGCGCGCAACCCCAGCCCGAGCGATGCCGACATCGACGCGGCCATGACCAATCTGTGCCGCTGCGGTACGTACCAACGCGTGCGCGCGGCCATTCACCGTGCGGCAGCCAGCATGAAAAATCCGGCCACAAAGCAAGGCGGTACCGCATGAAGCGCCGCACCTGGTTACTCAGCGCCCTGGGCGCTACGGGCGCCTTGGTGGTTGGCTGGGGCGTGATGCCGGCGCGTTCGCGTCTGGGCTCGCCCGAGCTGATGCTCCAAACCGAAGGCGATGTGGCACTGAACGGCTGGATCAAGATCACCAAAGACGGCACCGTGGTGCTGGCCATGCCGCGCAGCGAAATGGGACAAGGCGTGCACACCGCGCTGGCCATGCTGGTGGCCGAAGAACTGGACCTGCCCCTGGCCCGCGTGCGCCTAGAACAAGCGGGCGCGGACAGCATTTACGGCAACGTCGCCATGCTGCTGGGCACCTTGCCTTTTCATCCGCTGGACAGCGAAGGCGAGCACCCGAGCGTCAAAATCAAAATGGGCGAATGGATCGTGGGCAAGATCGCGCGCGAATTGGGCATCAACGCCACGGGCGGATCGTCCAGCATCGTCGACCTGTGGGAGCCCTTGCGCATGGCGGCCGCCACAGCACGTGCCAGCTTGGTGCAAGCAGCAGGGACCGCGTGGAAAGTGCCTGCTGGCGAAATCACCGTGACCGATGGCGTGATGAAACACGCCTCCGGCAAGGCCGCTCATTATGGCGAAATGAGCGCAGCGGCAGCGGGCACGACCCCTAACCCCGTCAACCCCAAATCGCCCCAAGACTGGAAGCTGATCGGCCAGCCCGCCGCACGCAGCGACATCCCGGCCAAGGTGATGGGCCAAGCCCAATTCGGCCTGGACGTGCGCTTGCCCGGCATGCTGTTCGCTGCCGTGCGCATGAGCCCCATGCTGGGCGGCGCTGCGTCGTCCATGGACACCAAAGCCGCTTTGGCTTTGCCAGGGATCGACAAGGTCGTTGCACTCGACGCCTGGGGCGGCGGCACCGCCGGTCTGGCCGTTGTGGCCCAAACTACTTGGCAAGCCCGTCAAGGCGCGCAAGCGGTGCAGGTGCAGTGGCAAGCGCCCAGCACCGGTGCGGGTTCTGGTGCTTTGGACACCACGCGCATCCAAGCGGCTTTGCTCAACAGCTTGAACACCGAGAGCGGCTTTACCTTTTACGAGCAAGGCGTGCCCGTCCAGGCCGAGAAGGCGGCGGCCAGCCGCATCGACGCGCTGTACCAAGCGCCCTACTTGGCGCACGCCACGATGGAGCCGATGAACTGCACCGCGCAGGTGAAAGACGGACGCGTTGAAATTTGGGTGCCCACTCAAGTGCCGCTCATGGCTCGCGCCATCGCCGCCAAAGTGGCGGGCGTGAAAGAAGACCAGGTCACAGTGCATGTGACCATGCTGGGCGGCGGTTTTGGCCGCCGGCTCGATGTCGACTTTGTCGGCCAGGCCGTGCAAGTGGCCATGGCCTGCGCCGGCGCACCAGTGCAACTGAGTTGGTCGCGCGAAGAAGACATGACGCACGACTTTTACCGGCCCATGCATCTGGCCAAGTTCCAGGCTGCGCTGGACGCGCAAGGCGAGGTGACCAGCTTGCGCATCAAGTCCGCAGGCGACGCCATCTCGCCGCGCTGGATGGCGCGCGCTGTGCCCATGTTGTCGGGCCCGATCGACATGCCCGACAAAACCACGTCCGAAGGATTGTTCGATTTACCCTACGGCTTTGCCAGCCAGCACATGAGCCATGTGGCCACGCAGTCGGGCGTGCCGGTGGGGTTTTGGCGTTCGGTGGGCCATTCACACAATGCTTTCTTTTCTGAAAGCTTCATGGACGAACTCGCAGTCGCCACGAAACAAGACCCCCTGGCCTTTCGCCTGGGCTTGCTCAAAGAAGCGCCGCGCTACGCGGCCGTGTTACAAAAAGCGGCCGACCTGGCCGGCTGGGGCAAAGCTTTGCCCGCAGGCCATGCGCACGGCATCGCACTGCACCAGTCGTTTGGCTCCATCGTGGCGCAGGTGGCTGAGGTGTCGCTGGAGCAAAGCCACATTCGCGTGCACCGTGTGGTCTGCGTCATCGACTGCGGCACCGTAGTCAACCCTCAGACCGTAGCCCAGCAAATGGAAAGCGGCGTGATCTTTGGTCTGAGCGCGGCCTTGTTTGGGCAGATCGACATCGTGGGCGGTGTGGTGCAGCAAAGCAATTTCCCCAACTACCCGATGGTGACTTTGGCTCAGGCGCCAGTGGTGCAAACCCACATCATGACCAGCACCCGCGCCCCCGGCGGTGTGGGCGAACCGGCCGTGCCGCCGATTGCACCGGCCGTGGCCAACGCCTTGTTTACTTTGACGGGCAAACGGCAGCGGGCTTTGCCTTTAAAGGCTTGAGGCCTCAAGGCCCGTTGTAAAGCCAAGGCACATCGAGCAGGCTTTCACCCAGCAAGCGCATGGACATGTCGCGCCCCCAGCGCAACAAGCCACGCGCGTGAAAAATTTGTCCGTTGCGTATCGCCCGTTGTTGCACGCGTGCGTTGCGCTGCCAGCGCTGCTGGGCATACTGCGCCAACTGGGCGGGCAGGTCCCCATCGTGCAAGGCCAAGCAACGACCTAAGGCATCGGCGTCTTCGATCGCCATGCCCGCACCCTGTGCCATATAGGGTCGCATGGGGTGGGCAGCATCGCCCAGCAAGGCCACGCGACCTTGGGCTTGCTCTGCAGCGTTGGCCATCGGTGGGCGGTCACACAGGGGCCACAAACGCCAAGCGGGTACCGCATCGATCAAGGACTGCAAATCGGGGGCCACCGGGCCCAGCGCACGCTTCAAATCCGCCGCATTGGCCGCATGGTCCCAGGACGACACATCTTCAGGTGCCTGGCCATGCACGATGGCCACCACATTGAGCAACTCGCCCCGGCGCACGGGGTACTGCACCACGTGCAAATGCGGCCCCATCCACACCGTCACATGGTGGCTGCGCAAGGCCACGGGCAAATCGGCCTGCACCAGCAAAGCTCGGTAAGCCAGATGCCCACTGAATCGGGCCGGTGCATCACCCAACAGCTGGGCTCGCACGCGACTCCACAGACCATCGGCCCCCACCAGCGCCTGAGCGTTCAAGGTCGAGCCATCGTCCAAGTGGACCTGCAAGCCATCAGTTTGAGGCGTGTAACCGGCGATGCCTTGATTCAAATTCAGGCTCACGCGGCCCTGGGCATGCAGTGCGTCCAGCAGCATCTGGTGCAAATCAGCCCGGTGGATGGTGGCGTAAGGCGCGCCATACTGGGCCACAGCTTGCGCCCCCCAGCGCAGCTGGCCGGTCACTTCGCCCGACACCGCATGACGCACCTGCAATTGTTCGGGAAAAGCCGCCACTGCCTGCAGCGCAGAGTCCAGGCCCCAGGCTTGCAAAATGCGCGTGACGTTCGGACCGATTTGAATCCCCGCCCCCACCTCGGTGAACGCGGGCGCACGCTCGAACAAGCGCACATCGGCCCCGGCTTCAACGCAACGCAAAGCGGCCGCTAAGCCGCCAATGCCGCCGCCTGCGATCAACACCTGTTGGAGCCCACTTTCGGCCATGTTTATTGTCATGGGTCAATTGTGCCTTGGGCTTGTGCCGCTTTAAAAATTGGACAATCAAATGCATGACCACGATCAAAGCACCCGAACTTTTATTGCCCGCCGGTTCGCTCGACAAAATGCGCGCCGCCTTCGACTTTGGCGCCGACGCCATTTACGCCGGCCAGCCGCGCTACAGCCTGCGGGCGCGCAACAACGAATTCAAGCTGGAGCAGATTGGCATCGGCATTGCCGAAGCGCATGCCCGTGGCAAAAAGTTTTTCGTCACCAGTAACCTGCTGCCGCACAACGACAAGGTGCGCACTTACCTGCGCGACATCGAGCCCGTCATTGCCATGCAGCCTGACGCGCTGATCATGGCCGACCCGGGCCTGATCATGATGGTGCGCGAGAAATGGCCTGAGATGCCCATTCACTTGTCGGTGCAAGCCAATACCGTGAACTGGGCTGCCGTCAAGTTTTGGCAAACCATGGGCGTGGCCCGCATCATCTTGTCACGCGAATTGAGCCTGGACGAGGTCGAGAAAATTCGCCAGGAATGCCCGGAGATGGAGCTGGAAGTGTTTGTGCACGGCGCGCTGTGCATCGCCTATTCGGGCCGCTGCCTGCTGTCTGGCTACTTCAACCGGCGCGACCCCAATCAGGGCACCTGTACCAACGCCTGCCGCTGGAGTTACGGCACGCAAGAGGCCACAGACGAGACCGACACCGGTGAAGTCACCCCCATTCGACTGGACGGTGACTTCAGCTTTGAGCAAGAGCAAGAAAGCGCCGAGAAAAACTTCTCCGCCTGCGGCGATGGCCAGCGCCATCCCGCGGCTGACAAGGTGTATCTGCTTGAAGAAGCCGGTCGTCCCGGCCAACTCATGCCCATCATGGAAGACGCGCATGGCACCTACATCATGAACAGCAAAGACCTGCGCGCCGTCGAGCTGATCGAGCGCCTGGTCAAAATTGGCGTGGACTCATTGAAGATAGAGGGCCGCACCAAAAGCCTGTACTACGTCAGCCGCACCGCGCAGGTGTACCGCCGCGCGATCGACGATGCCGTGGCCGGTCGGCCCTTCAACCCCGAGCTGATCAGCGAACTGGACGGCCTGGCCTCGCGCGGTTACACCTCGGGCTTTTTGGAGCGCCGCCCCGCGCAGAACTACCAGAACTACGAAGTCGGCCACTCGGTGGGGCATCGCAGCCAGTTTGTGGGCGAGGTGCGTTCTGTGCAGGACGGCTGGGTGGAGGTGGAAACCAAAAACAAGTTTTCGGTGGGCGACACGATTGAAATCATCCACCCCAGCGGCAACCGCAAAGTGCCTTTGACGCAAATGAAAAACGCCAAAGGCGAAGCCATTGAAGTGGCACCCGGCAGCCCGCTCAGGGTGTGGATTCCCATGGACGGGCCCGCCGACGGGGCCTTGATTGCGCGGATGTTTTAAGGCACCTTGGCCTGAGCTGAGCCCCGTATGAAGCCGCTTGTTGCACTAATGGATATTCATCATTTTTGTAAACAAGACTACACTGCAGAGCCATGAACGCCGATCTACTGACCCTTTACCCCGCCTTGGCGCAAGTTGTGCCGAGTCTGGACGCACTCGGGGCGTCCACAACGCCCTTCACGGTGAAGGCACATTCTGTGTTGTTTGATGAGAACACGGCATGCCAGGGCTTTCCCTTGGTACTGGAGGGCGAAATCAAAGTGTCGCGTCATTCCAGCGATGGTCGCTCCCTGGAGTTGTACCGGGTGGTGCCGGGCGAGTTGTGCCTGGTGTCCAGTGCCAGTCTGTTTCGCAGCTCCCTGCTGTCCGCGCAAGGTATCTCCACAAGGGATACCCGTTTGATGTTGATTTCGCCTGCCGTATTCCACCAGTGGCTGGCGGTTGAATCATTTCGCGATACGATTTTGGGGCTGTTCGCCGAGCGCATGGCGGATCTGACGAGCCTGATTGATGCAGTCGCTTTTCAACGCCTGGACCAACGTTTGGCGGCCGCCCTGCTGGGGCGCGGTCCCCACCTGTCGTTGACGCACCAACAACTGGCCAACGAATTGGGTACGGTGCGTGAAATGGTGTCGCGCTTGCTGCGCCGCTTTGAACGCGAGGGTTGGGTGGAATTGTCGCGCGAACGCATCCAGATTCACGACAGCAAAGCCTTGCGCGCATGGGCCGAGACGCCGACCAACTGAGGGGCGTTTTTTCACCTGGGTACGGTCTGTGAGTGAGGTCACAGACATTGAGAGCACCGACGAGTCCAATAGCGTCATCTTCCACTCTAGATGAAAAGGACTTTTCCATGAAAACCAACGAAGGCACCATCGATCGCATCGTGCGCATTGCAGTCGGCATTTTGCTGCTGGCCCTCACCTACAACCACACCATCGGCGCATGGGGTTGGATCGGCGTTGTGCCATTGCTCACCGGCGCCATTGGTTGGTGCCCGCTGTACACCTTGCTGGGCGTCAACACCTGCCCCGCCAAGTCGAACTGAACTTCAGCGCCGGGCGGCACATCGTTGCCATAGCCCAAAAGAAAACCCCCTCGGCTTGCGCCTTGGGGGTTATTTCATGCGCTGTGAAAACGCTTGAACCGGTTAAGCGGCAACGCCCTTGGCGTTTTCCACATACTCTTCAATCTGGTTGAAGTTCAGGTACTGGTAAATGGCGGCGCCGTCGGCATTCACCACACCCATGGCTTCGTGGTATTCGGCCACGGTTGGGAACTTGCCCATCTTGGACGTGATTGCTGCCAGTTCCGCTGAAGCCAAGTACACGTTGGTATTCTTGCCCAAGCGGTTCGGGAAGTTACGTGTTGAGGTGGACACCACGGTCGCGCCTTCGCGCACTTGCGCTTGGTTGCCCATGCACAAAGAGCAGCCTGGCATTTCGGTGCGTGCACCGGCAGTGCCGAACGCAGCGTAATGACCTTCTTTGATCAACTCACTCTCGTCCATCTTCGTTGGGGGTGCCACCCACAACTTGACCGGAATGTCGCGTTGACCGCCGAGCAACTTGGCTGCGGCGCGGAAGTGACCGATGTTGGTCATGCACGAGCCGATGAAGGCTTCGTCGATGTGCGTGCCAGACACTTCTGACAAGAATTTGGCATCGTCCGGATCGTTCGGGCAGCAGACGATAGGCTCTTTGATGTCGGCCAGATCGATGTTGATGACATGCGCGTATTCGGCGTTCTTGTCGGCTTCAAGCAACTCAGGCGCTGCCAGCCAAGCTTCGACTTTTTCGATACGACGGGCCAAGGTGCGGGCATCAGCGTAACCGTCGGCGATCATGTTCTTCATCAACACCACGTTCGACTTCAGGTACTCCTGCACTGGCTCTTTGTTGAGCTTGATCGAGCAGCCGGCAGCAGAGCGCTCGGCCGATGCGTCAGACAATTCAAACGCTTGCTCGACCTTGAGGTTGGGCAAGCCTTCGATTTCCAGGATGCGGCCCGAGAACTCGTTGATCTTGCCGGCCTTGGCCACGGTCAACAAACCTTGCTTGATGGCGTACAGCGGAATCGCATGCACCAAATCGCGCAGGGTCACGCCGGGTTGCATCTCGCCTTTGAAACGCACCAAGATCGATTCAGGCATGTCCAAAGGCATCACGCCTGTAGCGGCACCGAAAGCCACCAAGCCGGAGCCGGCGGGAAAAGAAATGCCGATCGGGAAACGGGTGTGGGAGTCGCCACCGGTGCCGACGGTGTCAGGCAACAACAAACGGTTCAACCAAGAGTGAATCACGCCGTCACCTGGACGCAGGGCGACGCCGCCGCGGTTGCTGATGAAGGCGGGCAGTTCGCGGTGCGTCTTCACGTCCACCGACTTGGGATAAGCGGCGGTGTGGCAGAACGATTGCATGACCATGTCGGCCGAGAAGCCCAGGCAGGCCAAGTCTTTCAACTCGTCGCGGGTCATCGGGCCGGTGGTGTCTTGTGAACCCACGGTGGTCATCTTGGGTTCGCAGTAAGTGCCGGGGCGAACGCCTTGGCCTTCTGGCAAACCGACGGCGCGACCGACCATTTTTTGCGCCAGCGTGAAACCGGCTTGGGTGCTGATCGGGGCAGTTGGCAAACGGAACACGGTCGAAACAGGCAGACCCAAGAACTCGCGGGCTTTGGCGGTCAGGCTGCGGCCGATGATCAGGTTGATACGGCCACCGGCACGCACTTCGTCAAACAGCACATCGCTCTTGAGTTGGAAGGTGGTGACGGTTTCGCCATTGCGCACGATCTTGCCTTCGTAGGGCAAGACGTCGACCACGTCACCCATGTTGAGGGCGGTCACGTCCACTTCGATCGGCAAAGCGCCCGAGTCTTCTTGGGTGTTGAAGAAAATGGGGGCAATCTTGCCGCCCAACGTCACGCCACCGAAACGTTTATTCGGCACAAACGGAATGTCTTCGCCAAAGCCCCAGATGATGCTGTTGGTGGCTGATTTGCGTGAGGAACCTGTGCCGACCACGTCGCCGACATAAGATACCAAATTACCTTTTTTCTTCAGCTCTTCAATCATGGCCATGGGGCCGCGCTTGCCGTCATCTTCAGGCTTGAAAGGCGCGCCTTCACGGGTGTTCTTTAGCATCGCCAGGTAATGCAAGGGAATGTCAGGCCGGCTCCAGGCATCAGGCGCTGGCGACAGATCGTCGGTATTGGTCTCGCCCGGCACCTTGAACACGGTGATGGTGATTTTTTTCTCGACTTCAGGACGTGTGGTGAACCACTCGGCATCGGCCCAGCTTTGCATCACTTCTTTGGCCTTGGCGTTACCCGCCTTGGCTTTTTCGGCGACGTCGTTGAAGAAGTCGAACATCAACAAGGTTTTCTTCAGCGCTTGCGCGGCCACAGCGGCCACTTCCGCGTCGTCGAGCAACTCGATCAAAGGGTGCACGTTGAAGCCGCCGACCATGGTGCCAAGCAATTCAGTCGCCTTGGATTTGGAAATCAATGCAACATGGAGTTCGCCATGGGCCACCGCAGCCAAGAATGACGCCTTGACTTTGGCGGCATCGTCCACGCCTGGCGGCACGCGGTGCGTGAGCAAGTCCATCAGAAAAGCGTCTTCACCGGCGGGTGGCGCTTTTAGCAACTCGATCAGCTCGGCCGTTTGCTTGGCATCGAGGGGTAGGGGTGGGATACCCAATGCGGCACGTTCGGCGGCATGGTCACGGTAAGCTTTCAACATGGTGTTCTCCTGTCTGTCAAAGTGAAATTAAAAAAGGGCTACCGACCCATGCCTGTCGTATCGATCAGGCTGGGCGGGGGGTTCTTGATCATCTCTTGGGCAAAAGCCAATTGATCCGGGTGTGCGCATTCATCGGCCAAACGGCGGCCTTTTTTTTGATCCATCAGCATCGATTTATTGGCCAGCTGCAACCACACCGCACCGGCTTTGGCGTCTTCCAAACGAATGGCACCGGTGGTGGTCGCCACCGCCTTCATGTGGTAATGAAAGCCTTTGCCATACACGTTGAAATGGCCGGGGGCCGCAGGATCATGCGCCAAGTGCACGGCGGCACCCAATTCACACGGCATTCGACCCACATGAACCCGCTGGGCAAGGATGAGCGACTCGGCTGAAACCACCTCTTCGGATTTAGGCATGGGCCGGTGAGGCGATGGGGCCGATTGCGCCCACACCACAGGTAGACACAGGGCCAAAAACAGCCCTCCCAAGATCCGTGTTGTCATGAGCTTCTCCATTGAAGATGAATCCATTGCCGTTCAATGCAATTGAAAATACGTTTTGATCTCAGGTGGCAAGACACGGCCGGTGTGATGGGCACGTTCAATGATTTGCCAAAAATACCGGTAGCTGGCGCGGTCATGCAACTGACCTTGGTGGCTGATGGGCGCCCACTCCACAGCTTGTGCGGCCAACACAATCTCGCAAGCCAATTCAATTTCGGCCTCGTTGGGGGCCATGGCCTCCAAGATCGGGCGAATTTGCGCGGGGTGAATGCTCCACATGCGGGTGTAGCCAAACTCATGTGCGGCGCGTGCAGCAGCAGCACGCATGGCGGGCACGTCATTGAACTCGGTCACCACACAGTGCGAGGGAACTTTGCCGTGGGCATGACAGGCGCTGGCGATTTCGAGCTTGGCACGCACCACCAAGGGGTGGGTAAATTGCCCCTGTGCACCCATGCCATGAGATGGAATTGCACCGCCATGGGCAGAGACGAAATCCATCAAACCAAAACCGAGCGACTGCACACGCGGATGCGCAGCAATCTCAAACGCACGGTGCACGGCCGCAGGGGATTCAATCAACACATGCAAAGGCAGGTCATTGGCTCCGGCCTGAATCAGGGCCTGCTCGGCCAGCAGCACATCGGCCAACGACTCCACTTTGGGCACCATGATATGCACCAAGCGAGAACCCGCTCGGCCTGCAATGGCGGCCATATCGGCTTGGAAACTGGGATGGTCTACCGGGTGGACGCGAACGGCTACGCGTGCATCGGAGGCTGCATTCAAGGCCAACTCGGTGACCAGCGCAGCATGTTCCACCTCGCCGCCCACGGGCGCGCCGTCTTCACAATCCAAGCTCACATCAAAAACGCAGGTGCCAAACTCTTGCGTCATCTCGGCTTGCAATTGCAGGCTTTTGCGCATCCGCACTTCGACTCCGCTGTAATGGTCACAGACGGGCAACTGAAGGCCCGAAGCCTGCGCACCCAGCAGCACATCGCGCGGATGGAGCAAAGACGCCCCCACGCTAGGAATGGCGTGTAAGGCTTTGCTCATCTTGGCTCCTTGGTTCTCGCAGGGTGATTAGACCAAGTGGGCCACGCCCGCTTGCTCATCGGTCAACTCTTTCAAAGTCTTGTCGATGCAGCCTTGGCTGAAGGCGTCGATTTCCAAGCCTTCAACGACTTTGTATTCACCGTTTTCGCAAGTCACAGGGAAACCAAACATCACGTCTTTGGGAATGCCGTACCAGCCTTGTGAAGGGATGCCCATGGTGACCCACTTGCCGTGCGTGCCCAAGGCCCAATCGCGCATGTGGTCGATGGCCGCGTTGGCGGCAGAAGCGGCCGATGACAAGCCACGCGCTTCAATGATGGCCGCGCCGCGCTTGCCCACAGTCGGCAAGAACACATTGGCGTTCCATTCTTGGTCATTGATCATGGTCTTGACGGATTCGCCGTTGATGGTGGCGAAGCGGTAGTCCGCGTACATGGTGGGCGAGTGGTTGCCCCACACACACAGTTTTTCGATGTCGGCCACAGCTTTGCCGGTCTTGGCAGCGATTTGCGAAGCGGCGCGGTTGTGGTCCAAACGCAGCATGGCTGTGAAGTTGCCTGGCTTCAAGTCAGGTGCAGCCTTCATAGCGATGTAGGCGTTGGTGTTGGCCGGGTTGCCAACCACCAGCACTTTGACGTCGCGTGAAGCAACAGCGTTCAAAGCCTTGCCTTGTGCCGTGAAGATCGCGCCGTTGATGGCGAGCAGCTCAGCGCGCTCCATGCCGGGGCCACGTGGACGTGAACCAACTAACAAAGCGTAGTCGACGTCTTTGAATGCAGTCATCGGGTCGCCATGGGCTTCCATACCGACCAACAAAGGAAAGGCACAGTCTTCGAGTTCCATCATCACGCCGCGCAGAGCTTTTTGCGGACCTTCGACAGGCACTTCCAGCAATTGCAAGATGACCGGTTGGTCTTTGCCCAACATTTCGCCAGAGGCGATGCGGAACAGCAATGCGTATCCAATTTGGCCAGCAGCGCCAGTGACGGCAACGCGAACAGGTTTTTTGCTCATGGTGTGAACTCCAGAAGTGTTGTGAAAGAGGTATCGCAGCACCCCGTCCGGCACACTGCCAGCGAGGCTGTCCGGCAAGCCGGCCTAAAGCGCACAGGTCAAACCAGTGCGAACTGCAAACAGCTTTTAAGTGTACCCGCGAAAACCCTGATTCGTCAATCTGTCTTATGTCTTATATAAGATATGATGAGCCACTTCCTGCTTCTCCATTTCGCATGTCGCTTCGCATGAGTTGCCGCAACCTCGGCCCCAACGATGAACCACACCGCCTCCTCCGCTGAGCTCCATTCCAGCCCGTCAGATGCATTGGCACCGACGCCTGCTTTCAGCCCGCTGTACCAGCAAATCAAAGGTCTGATTCTGCAAGGGCTGCAATCGGGCGAATGGAAACCGGGCGAAGTGATTCCCAGTGAAATCGAGTTGGCGGCACGCTTTCGAGTCAGCCAAGGCACGGTGCGCAAGGCCATTGACGAGTTGGCCGGCGACCATTTACTGGTGCGCAGACAGGGCAAAGGCACTTTTGTGGCCACCCACGCCGAGCACCATGTGCAATACCGATTCCTGAAATTGCAACCCGACAACGGCGACCTGAACAGCGAGGGACCGGCGCAGCGCGAAATCATCGATTGCAAGCGTCTGCGAGCCACCGCCGAAGTGGCCCGCGCCTTAGCGCTGCGTGCCGGCGATGCGGTGCTGCAAGTGCGTCGCGTACTTTCGTTTTCAGGTATCCCCACGATTCTCGAAGACCTGTGGTTACCCGGCAGCCCTTTCAAGGGCTTGACCGCCGACCTCTTGGCGGACTACCACGGTCCGATGTACGCCTTGTTTGAAACCGACTTTGGCGTGCGCATGGTACGGGCGGACGAGAAAATCCGTGCAGTGCTTCCCGATGAAACTCAATGCCGGCTGCTGCAGGTCACCTCAGGGACTCCCCTGATGAGCGTTGAGCGTGTGGCCTTCACCTACAACGACACCCCTATGGAACTGCGCCGGGGCCTGTACCGTACCGACACGCACCACTATCGCAACAAATTGAGCTGATTTTGTTGGTTTTCTAAATTTGAGCTCTTTACTGAAATGCTCACGTCAGTTTGCTGCGTTGCAATAGAATCCGTTGAATTGTCTCTGGTTACAGCATCGTTACTCACAGGAAAAAATATGACTGAACTCGCACGCAAGCGGCCTGAATTTCGCAATATCAACGCGCTGACCGACCTTCCCTCTTACAGCTTGCCCCCCGCTGGCTGGGTTTCCATCCTGCACCGCATCAGCGGACTTTTGATGTTCGCCTTGTTGCCTTTCATCATTTGGATGTTCGACAACTCCATCACCTCTGAATTTTCTTACGCCAAATTCACCGCCGTTTTCAACGTCGGTTGCAGCTTTGTGCCTGGCTGGATGATGAAGTTGGTGGCTCTGGCCTTGATCTGGGCTTATCTGCACCACTTTATTGCCGGCCTGCGTCACCTGTACATGGACGTGAACCACGCCGTGAGCAAAGAGTTCGGCAAGTCGTCGGCCTTGGTCACTTTGACTTTGAGCCTGGGCCTGACCGCCGTGCTGGGCGCCAAGCTGTTTGGTCTGTACTGAATAACAAGAAGGAATTAAACCTATGTCATCCGTCAATTATGGCTCCAAGCGCATCGTCACCGGTGCAGGTTATGGCTTTCGCGACTGGCTGGGCCAGCGGGTCACAGCGGCATTGATGGCCCTGTTCACAGTCATTTTGTTGGCACGCGTGATCTTCACCTCCGGCCCGATCGGCTACGAAGAATGGGCCGGTATTTTTGCTTCGCAATGGATGAAAGTGCTGACTTTCACCGTGATCTTGGCTTTGCTCTTTCACGTGTGGGTGGGCGTTCGCGATATCTGGATGGATTACATCAAGCCCGTCGGTGTCCGTCTGGTCTTGCACATTGCTTCCATGGTTTGGTTGCTCGGCTGTGCGGGCTGGGCCATTCAAGTGCTGTGGCGTCTTTGATCACATCGTCTATCGCATCGTTCCTGTTTCAAATTCATATTCACCATGACATATTCCAAAGACAAGATCGCCAAACGTAAATTTGACGTGGTCATCATCGGCGCTGGCGGCTCCGGTATGCGCGCTTCCTTGCAACTGGCTCGCGCAGGCCTGAACGTGGCGGTGCTCTCCAAAGTGTTCCCCACCCGTTCACACACCGTGGCGGCGCAAGGCGGCATCGGCGCTTCGCTCGGCAACATGAACGAAGACAACTGGCACTACCACTTCTATGACACCGTCAAAGGCTCCGACTGGCTCGGCGACCAAGACGCAATTGAATTCATGTGCCGCGAAGCTCCTAAAGTCGTGTACGACTTGGAGCACATGGGCATGCCTTTCGACCGCAACCCGGACGGCACGATTTATCAGCGCCCCTTCGGCGGCCACACCGCCAACTACGGCGAAAAAGCCGTGGAACGCGCTTGCGCAGCCGCTGACCGCACAGGTCACGCCATGCTGCACACCTTGTACCAGCAAAACGTGGCCGCCAAGACCACCTTCTTTGTGGAATGGATGGCCCTCGACTTGATCCGCGACGCCGACGGCGACGTGGTCGGTGTGACCGCCCTGGAAATGGAAACCGGCGAGCTGTACACGCTGGAAGCCAAGACCACCATGTTGGCCACGGGCGGCGCGGGCCGAATTTTTGCAGCCTCGACCAACGCCTTCATCAACACCGGCGACGGCTTGGGCATGGCGGCGCGTGCAGGCCTGGCTTTGGAAGACATGGAGTTCTGGCAATTCCACCCCACTGGCGTGGCCGGTGCTGGCGTGCTGTTGACCGAAGGCTGCCGCGGCGAAGGCGCGATCTTGCGCAACAGCAACGGCGAGCGCTTCATGGAGCGTTATGCCCCCGCCTACAAAGACTTGGCGCCCCGCGACTATGTGTCGCGCTGCATGGACCAAGAGATCAAAGAAGGTCGCGGCTGCGGTCCAAACAAGGACTACATCAACCTCGACATGACCCACTTGGGCGCCGACACCATCATGAAGCGTTTGCCTTCGGTGTTCGAAATTGGCCATAACTTTGCCAACGTCGATATCACCAAAGAGCCGATCCCCGTGATCCCCACCATCCACTACCAAATGGGCGGCATCCCGACCAACATCAATGGTCAAGTGGTGACGCAAGACGCCAACAACCACAGCGTGGTGGTGAACGGTTTGTACGCTGTGGGCGAATGCTCTTGCGTCTCGGTGCACGGCGCCAACCGTCTGGGTACCAACTCCTTGCTCGACTTGCTGGTATTTGGCCGCGCAGCGGGCAATCACATCGTGGACTTCCACAGCAAAGTCAAAACCCACAAGCCGCTGCCTGAGAACGCAGCCGACCTGTCATTGGAGCGCCTGAACCGCCTGGAAACAGCAAGCGATGGCGAGTACGCACAAGATGTGGCCAACGACATCCGCGACGCGATGCAGCAGCACGCCAGCGTGTTCCGCACCCAAGCCATGATGGACGAAGGCGTAGAGGCCATCGCCAAGTTGCGTGAGCGCGTCAGCCAGATCGGTTTGAAGGACAAATCCAAGGTGTTTAACACCGCGCGCATCGAAGCACTGGAAGTCGAAAACCTGATCGAAGCCGCACAGGCCACCATCGTCTCAGCCGCTGCCCGAAAAGAAAGCCGCGGCGCACACACCGTAAACGACTACGGCGACACGCCCGAGCATCCGAACGGTCGTAACGACCAAGACTGGCACAAGCACACCTTGTGGCACAAAGAAGGCAATGCGCTGACTTACAAGCCCGTGCAAATGAAGCCACTGACCGTTGAGAGCATCAAGCTCCAGACCCGTACTTTCTGATCAGGCCAACACCATGACAAAACGCACGTTCCAAATCTACCGCTACAACCCCGACGTTGACACCAAGCCTTACATGCAGACCATCGAGGTCGAATTGGACGGTCATGAGCGCATGCTCTTGGACGCTTTGATGAAACTCAAAGCCGTGGACCCCACCATCTCGTTCCGCCGCTCATGCCGCGAAGGCGTGTGCGGTTCAGACGCCATGAACATCAACGGCAAAAACGGTCTGGCCTGTTTGACCAATATGAACACGCTCAAGGGCACCATCGTGCTCAAGCCCCTGCCCGGCCTGCCGGTGGTGCGCGACGTGATTGTGGACATGACCCAGTTCTTCAAGCAATACCACTCGATCAAGCCTTACTTGGTCAACGACAGCCAACCGCCTGAAAAAGAGCGCTTGCAGTCGCCAGAAGAGCGCGACGAGTTGAACGGCCTGTACGAGTGCATCTTGTGCGCCAGCTGCTCCACCAGCTGCCCTTCTTTCTGGTGGAATCCCGACAAGTTCGTCGGCCCCGCCGGCCTGCTGCAAGCCTACCGCTTCATTGCCGACAGCCGCGACCAAGACACCGCCGGCCGTTTGGATAACTTGGAAGATCCGTACCGCCTGTTCCGCTGCCACACCATCATGAACTGTGTCGATGTCTGCCCCAAGGGTTTGAACCCCACAAAAGCCATCGGCAAGATCAAAGAAATGATGGTTCGTCGCGCTGTCTGAGTTACTCACAGTGCTCGATTCACCCTACATCGTTGGCGACGCCCAACTCGACGGTCTGGATGCCCAGAGCCCGTTGAGCGAGCGCGCCCTGAGCAAGCTGCGCTGGCGCACCCGCCGCGGCCTGCTTGAAAACGATTTGTTCATCGAGCGTTTTTTTTCACGGCATGAATCTGGCTTAACGGTTGGGAATGCGCGTGGCATGTATGTCTTGATGGATCTGGCCGATAACGATTTGATGGATTTGTTTCTCCAGCGCAAACCCTTGTCGCCCGAGATCGCCACACCTGAAGTGCGTGAAGTATTGGACATGCTGTTGGCCTGACGGGCTGGCCGCATTTTGAAAACTATTTTTGAGGAAATTAATCATGAAACTTGCTGACAATAAAGCCACCCTGTCGTTCAGTAACGGCAGTCCCAGCGTGGAAATGCCCGTGTACCAAGGCAACATCGGACCGGACGTCATAGACATCCGCAAGCTGTACGCTCAAACCGGCATGTTCACCTACGATCCAGGTTTCTTGTCCACCGCTTCTTGCCAATCGGCCATCACCTACATAGATGGCGACAAAGGCGAGTTGCTGTACCGTGGTTACCCCATCGAGCAATTGGCCAACAGCATCGACTATTTGGACACTTGCCACCTCTTGCTGAAAGGCGAGTTGCCCAATGCCAAGGAAAGCGAAGACTTTCACAAGCTGGTGAACAACCACACCATGGTGAACGAGCAAATGCAGTTTTTCCTGCGTGGTTTTCGCCGTGATGCGCACCCCATGGCCGTGTTGACCGGTTTGGTGGGCGCTTTGTCGGCCTTCTATCACGACAGCACCGACATCAACAATCCCGAGCACCGCGAAATCGCCGCGATCCGTTTGATCGCCAAGATGCCCACCTTGGTCGCCATGGCCTACAAATACGGTGTCGGCCAGCCCTACATGTACCCGCAGAACAACCTGTCTTATTCAGGCAACTTCCTGCGCATGATGTTCGGCACTCCTTGCGAAGAGTACGTGGTCAACCCCGTGCTGGAACGCGCCATGGACCGCATCTTCACCTTGCACGCTGACCACGAACAAAACGCCTCCACGTCCACCGTGCGTTTGTGCGGTTCGTCCGGCACCAACCCGTTTGCCGCCATCGCCGCTGGCGTGGCTTGCTTGTGGGGCCCTGCCCACGGCGGTGCCAACGAAGCTTGTTTGAACATGCTGGAAGACATCCAGAAAATGGGCGGTATCTCCAAAGTCGGCGAGTTCATGAACCAGGTGAAAGACAAGAACTCCGGCGTCAAGCTGATGGGCTTCGGTCACCGCGTTTACAAAAACTATGACCCTCGCGCCAAATTGATGCAAGAAACTTGCAACGAAGTGCTGGCCGAAATGGGCTTGGAAAATGACCCGCTGTTCAAGTTGGCCAAAGAAGTGGAGAAGATCGCTTTGGAAGACGACTACTTCGTCAGCCGCAAGCTCTACCCCAACGTCGACTTCTACTCCGGCATCGTGCAACGCGCTATCGGCATTCCAGTGAACTTGTTCACCGGTGTGTTCGCCTTGGCCCGTACCGTGGGCTGGATCGCGCAATTGAACGAAATGATTGGCGACCCCGAGTACAAAATCGGCCGTCCACGCCAGTTGTTCACCGGCTCACCCCGCCGCGACGTGCCAGCCCAGCGCTAAGCTGCTCAGCCGTCTTGCAGGTGACTGGAAACAGTCACCCAGCCCGAAAAGCCCGCCAAGGTTCACCTTTTGCGGGCTTTTTTGCGTTCAAGAACGCATAAAATGCGGGGTTGCTTCGAAGGAAAACCATGGCCCGCACGCTGTATGACAAGATTTGGGACGAGCATGTCGTCCACACCGAAGAAGACGGCACGGCCGTGCTGTACATCGACCGTCACCTCGTTCATGAAGTGACCAGCCCGCAAGCTTTTGAAGGCTTGCGCCAAGCCGGCCGCAAGGTCTGGCGCGTTAGCTCCATCGTAGCCACGGCCGATCACAACACACCTACCACCGGCTGGGAATTGGGCTACGATGGCATCACCGACCCGATCAGCAAAGAACAAATCACCACGCTGAACAGCAACATGGCCGAGTTCGGCTCTGCGGCGTTCTTTCCGTTCATGTCCAAGCGCCAAGGCATCGTGCATGTGATTGGCCCTGAAAACGGCGCCACCCTGCCCGGCATGACCGTGGTTTGCGGCGACTCCCACACCTCCACCCATGGCGCTTTTGGTGCATTGGCGCACGGTATTGGGACCAGCGAGGTGGAACACGTGATGGCCACCCAGACCCTGCTGGCCAAAAAAGCCAAGAACATGCTGATCAAAGTGGACGGTCAGGCGGCCAAGGGCGTGACGGCCAAAGACATCGTGCTGGCCATCATCGGCAAAATCGGCACCGCTGGCGGCACCGGTTACACCATTGAATTTGGCGGCGCCGCGATCCGCGCCCTCTCCATGGAAGGCCGCATGACCTTGTGCAACATGGCCATCGAAGGCGGTGCACGCGCCGGCTTGGTGGCGGTGGACGAAAAAACCATCGACTACGTCAAAGGTCGCTTGCTCTCGCCCACCGGTGTGGAGTGGGATCACGCCGTAGCCTATTGGAAAACCTTGCAGTCGGATGCCGGCGCGCATTTTGATGCGCTGGTGGAACTCGACGCCAGTGCCATCCTGCCGCAAGTGACCTGGGGCACCTCGCCCGAAATGGTGCTGGGCATCGACGGCCTGGTGCCTGACCCTGACAAAGAAAAAGACGCCAATAAGCGCAGCGCCATCGAACGCGCCCTGACCTATATGGACCTGCAGCCTGGCAAGGCGCTGAACGACTTGTTTGTAGACAAGGTCTTCATCGGCTCTTGCACCAACAGCCGCATCGAAGACATGCGCGAAGCTGCCGCCGTGGTGAAAAAGCTCGGCCAAAAAGTGGCCAAGAACATCAAGCTTGCCATGGTCGTGCCGGGCTCGGGTTTGGTGAAAGAACAGGCCGAACGCGAAGGCCTGCATGAGATCTTCAAGGCCGCAGGCTTTGAGTGGCGCGAACCCGGTTGCTCCATGTGCCTGGCCATGAACGCCGACCGCTTAGAACCCGGCGAACGTTGCGCGTCTACGAGCAACCGCAACTTTGAAGGCCGTCAAGGCGCCGGCGGCCGCACACACTTGGTCAGCCCCGCAATGGCTGCCGCTGCGGCCATCCACGGCCACTTTGTCGACGTGCGCAAATTCGCCTGATCGGATCACACACCATGCAAAAATTCAACGTACACAAAGGCCTCGTGGCCCCGATGGACCGCGAGAACGTAGACACCGACGCCATCATCCCCAAACAATTTCTCAAGTCGATTCGCAAAACCGGCTTTGGTCAAAATTTGTTTGACGAATGGCGTTACTTGGACCACGGCGAACCCGGCCAAGACCCGGCCAGCCGCAAGCCCAACCCCGACTTCGTGCTGAACCAGCCGCGCTACCAGGGCGCCTCGGTGCTGCTGGCACGCAAAAACTTTGGTTGCGGTTCATCCCGTGAACACGCGCCTTGGGCGATTGACCAATATGGCTTTCGCTGCGTGATCGCACCCAGCTTTGCCGACATCTTTTTCAACAACTGCTTTAAAAACGGTCTGCTGCCCATCGTGCTGCCCGAAGCCACCGTGGCCAAGTTGTTTGATGAAGTCTTGGCCTTCCCCGGCTACCAACTTACCATCGACCTGGAACGCCAAGTCATCTTGCGCGCCCAAGGTGAAGAGATTCCTTTTGACGTCCAAGCCTTTCGCAAGTACTGCCTGATCAATGGCTTTGACGACATTGGCCTGACCCTGCGCCATGCCGACAAAATCAAGGCCTACGAAGCTGAGCGCTTGGCCACCAAGCCCTGGCTGGCCCACACCGCCACCACGGCTTAAACATCCAACACCTTCTGGAACTTTCTATGAAAATCGCAGTCCTCCCCGGTGATGGCATCGGCACCGAAATCGTCGCTGAAGCCGTCAAAGTCCTGAACGTTCTGGACTTGAAATTTGAAATGGAAACCGCCCTGGTGGGCGGTGCGGCTTATGACGCGTTTGGCCACCCGCTGCCCGAAGCCACGCTCAAGCTGGCCATGCAGTCGGACGCCGTGCTGTTTGGTGCAGTGGGCGACTGGAAGTACGACACGCTGGACCGCCCCCTGCGCCCCGAGCAAGCCATTTTGGGCTTGCGCAAAAACATGGGCCTGTTTGCCAACTTCCGCCCTGCCATTTGCTACGAGCAATTGGTGGACGCCTCCAGTCTCAAGCCCGAGCTGATTTCGGGCTTGGATATTTTGATCATCCGCGAGTTGACCGGTGACATTTACTTTGGTCAGCCGCGTGGCCGACGCATCGCCACCGACGGTCACTTTCCCGGTGCCGAAGAAGCCTTTGACACCATGCGCTACTCCAAGCCCGAGATCGAGCGCATCGCGCATGTGGCTTTCCAAGCCGCGCGCAAGCGCAAAGCCGCGGGCAAAGAAGGCCGCGTCACCAGCGTGGACAAAGCCAACGTGCTGGAGACCTTCCAGTTCTGGAAAGACGTGGTCACCGAAGTCGGCAAAGAGTACCCGGACATTGCGCTGGACCACATGTACGTGGACAACGCCGCCATGCAACTGGTAAAAGAGCCCAAGCGTTTTGACGTGGTGGTGACGGGCAATATGTTTGGCGACATCCTGTCCGACGAAGCCTCCATGCTCACCGGCTCGATCGGCATGCTGCCTTCGGCCAGCCTGAACACGAAAAACCAGGGTCTGTACGAACCCAGCCATGGCAGCGCGCCAGACATCGCCGGCAAAGGCATTGCCAATCCGCTGGCCACTATTTTGTCGGCCGCCATGATGCTGCGATTCAGCTTGAACCAAGAAGCCTCGGCCCAGCGCATTGAAGCTGCGGTGCAAGCCGTGCTGCAGCAGGGCCTGCGCACCAGCGACATTTACAGTGCAGGCACAACCAAAGTCAGCACCGCGCAAATGGGTGACGCGGTGGTCAAAGCCTTGGGCTAAGCCGGCTGCTGCTACAAAACAAAGCTCATCCTATGGTCACATGGGATGGGCTTTTGACTTTAACCAAGTCAGCTTTTTAATCGGCCACAGCGGTGGGCACAGGCTGGCCATTCTCCAAATTGATGCCAAAGTAACAAGGGTTGTTATTGGGTAGACAGCGCCCGGTTTGCGATTGACTGTTGCCGCGAGCCTCGGCCGCTTGCAAACAACGCCGGCCTTGGCAATCGGCACCACTGCTGCAAGTCTTGTTGGCATCCGCATAAGGCTGCACGCAGGCCAGCGTACCCATCATGCACACGCGCTGCCAATTACCGCCGCTGGCCTGGCATTGCGCAGGCGTTCCCTTGGCGCAATAGCCGTCCGTCAACTTGAAATTGCTCTTGTCCCATGTGCCACCCCCGGCAGCGCAACGCGCTTCCTCGGTCGTGGGCAACTGAGCAAGGGGCGGTGTCACCTCGACTTTGGACACTGCACATGCCGTCAACGCCCCTGCCACAACGAGCAGCATGAGCACAATGCCCGGTGCAGAAATCAACCGTCGAATCCATAAGCTGATATGCATTTTTTCTCCCAGAATTCCTACTGAAAAATCAGGTGGCAAAGACTTCTTGCAAAGTCATCAGGATTTTTTGCTGCATCGTGCCAGAAACTGCGCCCAGTTTTTTGACAAATCGCGCCTTGTCTACCGTGCGCAGTTGATCCAGCAAAATGCGCCCTTTGGTTGCCTGGAAGGTCAATTGAGGACGAAACGGCGCATCGAACCCTTTTGAAGTCATGGGCGCCACGATCACAGTGCGCAAGTGTTCGTTCATTTCCGAGGGGGAAACGACCACACAAGGGCGAATTTTTTTGAATCTCACTGCCAATCGTCGGATCCAAGTTGATCAACCACACCTCGCCGCGCTTTACCACTGCCAATCCTCTTCATCGACCAAAGCGTGCTCACCCAACACCTGCTTGTCGTCCACCGCCGCCGCAATGGTCTGCGCCGCTGCCGCCCAGCCCTCACGCGCCCGGGGCCGTGGCTTGCTGAGAACGAGCGTGCCGTCCTTGACTTCAATGTCAGCCTCATCGTGCAAGCCGGCTTGCGCCAGCAAAGGTTTGGGAATAATGACACCCCGGGAATTCCCAAAGGGTCGAATGGTCACGTGCATAGACAGCCTCATTGAATGACATGGAATCACTCTACATTGGAATAACACTGGTCAAGAAAAATTGAGCCCCAGTCAAGGCTGAATATGTTCGAACGAACAGCATGTCCGAATCGACTTTGCAAATCGAGGTGCAAGTCAAACAACAGCAGCAGGCATAAAGAATACTTTTGAATTTAATTTACTATAACCTGAGGCAGTGCAGGAATAATTTTTCATAGCCATTCCGAAATCATTTTGGGCCTCGCGCCCCTCTGTCAGCCACTCCCAAGATGGCTTCCGTTACAATCAATTCCCATGTTTCACGCCCACTCGTTCTGTCTGAACTTTGCTGCTGCCCCTCGGTTGGTGGTCGGTGCGCGTGCATTCTCCCCAAAAACCACGACCATTAAGGGCTGAACGGCTCCGGTATCGTCGTGCGCCCTCCCGGCCAGACGAGCCGGGCAAACAGTCTGGTCTGACACTGTTTTTTAATTTGAAAGGGCGTTGAAATGAGCAAGTTAGTAGGTTTGGTCGGCTGGCGCGGCATGGTCGGCTCGGTGTTGATGGACCGCATGGCGCAAGAAAAAGACTTCGACTTGATCGAGCCTTTGTTCTTCTCAACTTCCAACGCGGGCGGCAAAGCCCCCGCGATGGCCAAGAATGAGACCACGCTGCAAGACGCTTTCAACATCGAGCAGCTCAAGCGCTGCGACATCATCATCACCGCCCAAGGCGGCGACTACACCAGCGAAGTCTTCCCCAAGCTGCGCGCGGCAGGCTGGAACGGTCACTGGATCGATGCGGCTTCGACCCTGCGCATGGAAAAAGACGCGGTGATCATCCTTGATCCGGTCAACATGCCTGTTATCCAAAACGCCCTGGCCCACGGAGGCAATAACTGGGTGGGCGGCAACTGCACGGTGTCGTGCATGTTGATGGGCGTGGGTGCACTCTACAAGGCCGGTTTGGTCGAGTGGATGAGCACCCAGACATACCAAGCCGCTTCTGGCGGCGGCGCCCAGCACATGCGCGAGTTGCTGACCCAATACGGCACGCTGAACGCCGAAGTCAAAGCCTTGCTGGACGATCCCAAAAGCGCGATTTTGGAAATCGACCGCATGGTGGTGGCCAAGCAACGCGCCCTGACTGCGGCCGAGACCGCAAACTTTGGCGTGCCTCTGGGCGGCTCGCTGATCCCTTGGATCGACAAAGATCTCGGCAATGGCATGTCCAAAGAAGAGTGGAAAGGCATGGCCGAGACCAACAAAATATTGGGCTTGGGCGAAGGCTTCAGCACCGCAGCGATTCCCGTCGACGGTTTTTGCGTGCGCGTGGGCGCCATGCGCTGCCACAGCCAGGCTTTGACCTTCAAGCTGAAAAAAGACGTGCCCGTGGCCGACATCGAAGCCATGATCGCCGCCGACAACCCCTGGGTCAAAGTGGTGCCGAACACCCGCGAAGCCACCATCCAAGATCTGACCCCCGTGGCCGTCACCGGCACGATGACAATCCCCGTGGGCCGTATTCGCAAATTGGCCATGGGGCCAGAGTATGTGGGCGCGTTCACCATTGGTGACCAACTGTTGTGGGGCGCGGCCGAGCCGCTGCGCCGCATGCTGCGCATTTTGTTGGACGCTTGATGGTTCAGACCACCACCGCTGTGAAGATGCTCTGATGATGCGTTTATTCAAACCGTTCTCACCGACCTGCGGGGCCTGGGCTGCGGCCTTGGCGCTCTGCTGGGTCGCGCCCATGGCCACAGCGCAAAGCGCCCTTACTCCGGTGCAAACGACGTTGCAAGCGCCTGTACAAACCTCGGGCAAAGCGGTCTCGGGGCGCGTCTCGGAACCGGTCAATGAGGCGGTGTCGAGCGCGGCTTCAACCGCAGCAAAGCCCGCAACCCCGGCCACGGAGACAACCACCGAGACGCCCTCAGCGCCCTCTTCGCCCGCGCCGACCAGCGCAACCGTCGAAGCGCCTCAGGCTACGGATTGGGATCGCATGCTGGAGGTGGCAGAGCCCCTCATCACCAACCCTTTGATCGGGGCTGGTGCCCTGCTGGCCTTGATGTTGATATTGGCCGTACTGATGTACCGCCGCAACAAGCGCAACGATGCCTTGGTCCTGTCTTCACCCCAGTGGGTGAACGACGAACCCGAAGTCAATGGGGACCCCTTACTGCCCACCCGGGGCCTGCAAGCCGAAATCATGGCGCTCGATCTGGAGTTGGGTCCCTCTGTTGCGCCTACTCATGCAAGCGCCCATGCGTTTTCAGCGCCGCAGCAGTCCATGCCTGCCACGCCCAGCTCCGAAGACCTGAGCTTGAGCAAGCTGCAGTGGGCGCAACAACTGCTCGCTGCAGGCGAGTATGAACTGGCTCGGGTGTTGCTCACCTCGGTGGCCGAGACGCTGCACAGCCAGCTGCAACAGCGCGGCGACTCAACGCAAGGACCACGCCAGTGAGGGTGGCCATGGGCGTTTGCTACAACGGCAGCGCTTACCAGGGCTGGCAAAGCCAAAGCTCGGGCCTGACGGTTCAAGACAAACTGGAAAAAGCGCTCGCCCAATTCACCACCCACAAAGTCTCGACCCTGTGCGCGGGCCGCACCGATGCGGGCGTGCACGGCTTGATGCAGGTGATTCACTTTGACACCGAGCTGGTGCGCGACATTTCGTCTTGGGTACGCGGCACCAACCGCTACTTGCCGTTTGACATCGCCATTCAATGGGCGCGTGAAATGCCGCCCACCTTTCATTGCCGCGGCAGCGCCGTGGCGCGGCGCTATGCCTACATCGTGCTGGAGTCGCCGGTTCGGCCCAGCCTGGAGTCGGGCCGGGTCGGTTGGGTGTACCGCCCACTCAACCTGCAAGCCATGCAAGAAGCGGCTGCGCACCTGATTGGTGAACACGATTTCACCTCGTTTCGCGCCAGCAGCTGCCAAGCGCTGTCGCCCGTCAAACGCCTGACCCAGATCGACATTCACCAGCATGGCCCCTACTGGCGCCTGGAGTTTGAAGGCTCGGCCTTCTTGCACCACATGATTCGCAACATCATGGGCTGCCTAGTCACGATTGGCCAAGGCTTTGAGAGCCCCGACTGGATGCGCGAGGTGCTGCACGCGCGCAGCCGCAAGGCCGCAGCCCCGACGTTTTCGCCCGACGGTTTGTATTTCAAAGGGCCTGTGTACGAGGCCCAATGGGGCTTGCCAGACGCCACGCCCGCTTTCGATTGGCTGCCATGAACACACTGCCTCAAATACTCCATCGCACTCGCATCAAAATGTGCGGCTTCACACGTGAGGCTGATGTCCTGGCCGCAGCTGCGCTGGGTGTCGACGCCATTGGGCTGAACCTCTACCCGCCCAGCCCCCGCAGCGTGAGCATCGAGCGCGCAGCCGAATTGGCCCGCCTGCTGCCCGCTTTTGCGCTCCCGGTACTTTTGTTTGTCAACGATACCGCCGAGCGCATTGATGCTGCATGCGCTGCAGTGCCTGGCGCTTGGCTACAGTTTCACGGGGACGAATCGCCCGAGTTTTGCGCAACCATGACGCAGCGCACAGGTCGCCCACACCTGAAAGCGGCCCGAATCCCCTTGTCAGAGGCTCCCAATTTCAACTTGTTAGAATTTGCAACTAATCACCACGCTGCACAAGCCCTCTTGCTCGACGCCCATGTCGACGGATACGGCGGTAGCGGAAAAACTTTCAATTGGTCACACCTGCCACCAAACGTCAATGCTCACCTCGTTTTGTCTGGTGGACTCACACCTGCAAACGTGGGCGATGGCATGCGCGCGCTGCGCACGCACGGCCTGTCACTGGCCGTTGACGTGAGCTCGGGTATCGAAGCAGGCAAGGGTCTGAAAGATGCCGAAAAAATGCAGCAGTTTGTCGCCGCCGTGCGCGCCGCCGACAACGCCTCCTGAAACTTTTTTTCAAGGTCACCATGTACGAATACCAACAGCCCGATGCCAAAGGGCATTTCGGCATTTATGGCGGCAGTTTTGTCAGCGAGACGCTGACGCACGCCATCAACGAGCTCAAAGCCGCTTACGCCAAATACCAGCACGACCCGGAATTCATCGCCGAGTTCAAGTCCGAGCTGGCCCACTTTGTCGGGCGCCCCTCGCCCATCTACCACGCAGCGCGCATGAGCCGTGAAATGGGCGGCGCGCAGATCTTCCTGAAGCGCGAAGACCTGAATCACACCGGCGCACACAAGATCAACAACACCATTGGTCAGGCCATGCTCGCCAAACGCATGGGCAAGCCACGCGTGATTGCCGAAACCGGCGCCGGTCAGCACGGTGTGGCCACGGCCACCATCTGCGCCCGTTACGGCCTGGAGTGCGTGGTCTACATGGGCGCTGAAGATGTGAAACGCCAAAGCCCCAACGTGTACCGCATGAAGCTCTTGGGCGCGACCGTCATCCCCGTCGAGTCGGGCAGCAAAACCCTGAAAGATGCGCTCAACGAAGCCATGCGCGACTGGGTGGCCAACGTGGACAACACCTTCTACATCATCGGCACGGTGGCGGGCCCGCACCCCTACCCCATGATGGTGCGCGACTTCCAAAGCGTGATTGGCGAAGAGTGCCTGACGCAAATGCCCGAGATGTTCAAAAGCCTGAAAATGGCCGAAGAACAACCGGACGCCGTGGTGGCCTGCGTTGGCGGCGGCAGCAACGCCATGGGCATCTTCTACCCCTACATCGGCCACGAGCACACCCGCCTGATTGGCGTGGAAGCTGCAGGTGAAGGCCTGGGCACGCACAAACACTCGGCCTCTTTGCAACTGGGCAGCCCCGGCGTGTTGCATGGCAATCGCACTTATATTTTGCAAGACGACAACGGCCAAATCACCGAAACGCACAGCATCAGCGCGGGCCTGGACTACCCGGGCGTGGGCCCTGAGCATGCGTTTTTGAAAGACATTGGCCGCGCAGAGTACGTGGGCATCACCGACAAAGAAGCGCTCGAAGCCTTTCATTACCTGTGCCGTACCGAGGGCATCATCCCCGCGCTCGAATCCAGCCACGCGGTAGCCTACGCCATGAAATTGGCCAAGACCATGCGCACAGACCAAAGCATTTTGGTGAACCTGTCGGGCCGTGGCGACAAAGACATTGGCACCGTGGCCGACCTGTCCAACGCCGACTTTTACTGCCGCCCCAGCTGCCAGGGCCAAGCGGTCAAAGGTGGCGAGCAAACCATCCAGGTGTACAAATGAGCCGTATCGATGCCACCCTGGCCGCCCTCAAGTCCCAAGGCCGCAAAGCCTTGATCCCTTATGTCACGGCCGGTTACCCGTATGCCGATGTGACGCCCGAGCTGATGCACAGCATGGTGGGCGCGGGCGCCGACATCATTGAGCTGGGGGTGCCGTTTTCTGATCCATCGGCCGACGGCCCGGTGATTCAAAAAGCCGGCGACAAGGCCTTGGCCTTTGGCATTGGTACCGTGCAAGTGCTGGAGATGGTGCGGGACTTTCGCAAGACCAATCAGCAGACCCCGGTGGTGTTGATGGGTTACGCCAACCCGGTGGAGCGCTATGACCTGAAGCACGGCGCTGACAGCTTCATCCGCGATGCTTCTGAAGCCGGTGTGGACGGCGTGTTAATTGTCGACTACCCGCCTGAAGAATGCGTGGAGTTTGCCGCCAAGCTGCGCGCGCACCAGATGGATTTGATCTTTTTGCTGGCCCCCACCAGCACCGATGCGCGTATGCAGCAAGTGGCTCAAGTGGCCAGCGGCTATGTGTATTACGTCTCGCTCAAAGGCGTGACCGGTTCGGGCACGCTCGATACCGGCGCGGTCGAAGCCATGCTGCCGCGCATTCGCCAGCATGTCCACATCCCCGTGGGTGTGGGCTTTGGCATTCGCGATGCCGCCACTGCGCAAACCATTGGCCGCGTCGCCGATGCGGTGGTGATTGGCAGCAAAATCATTCAATTGATCGAGAATGAGCCGCGAGACCTTGTGGGCCCTGTGACGGCCGAGTTTTTGCGTGGTATCCGTGCCGCGCTGGACGCATAATCCGCCTGTATGAAACCAGCAAGCCGCAGGGCGGCTTGCTTTGTTGGAGAACACCATGAGCTGGCTTGAAAAACTTCTGCCTCCCAAAATTTTGCACACCGACCCGGCCGACCGCCGCAGTGTGCCTGAAGGTCTTTGGATCAAGTGCCCCAGCTGCGAATCGGTGCTGTACAACACCGATCTGGAACACAACCAGAACGTCTGCCCCAACTGCGGTCACCACCACCGCATTGGCGCCCGCGCCCGACTGAATGCTTTTTTAGACGGCGAAGGCCGCTACGAAATTGGCCAAGAAGTGGTACCGGTTGACGCCTTAAAATTCAAGGACAGCCGCAAATACCCCGAGCGCATCAAAGAAGCCATGGCCAACACCGGCGAGACCGATGCCTTGGTGGTCATGGGCGGCTCGGTGCAAAGCATCAACCTGGTAGCCGCTTGTTTTGAATTTGACTTCATGGGCGGCAGCATGGGCTCCGTCGTCGGCGAGCGTTTTGTGCGCGGTGTTGAAACCGCCATCGAACAAAAAGTGCCTTTCTTGTGCTTCACCGCTACCGGCGGCGCGCGCATGCAAGAAGGCCTGTTGTCTTTGATGCAAATGGCCAAAACCAATGCGGCGCTGACCCGTTTGGCGAAAAAGGGGCTGCCCTACATCAGCGTGTTGACCGACCCGACCATGGGCGGCGTATCGGCCGGCTTTGCCTTTTTGGGTGATGTGGTGATTGCCGAGCCCAAAGCCCTGATCGGCTTTGCTGGGCCCCGCGTGATTGAAAGCACTGTGCGTGTGACGCTGCCTGAAGGTTTTCAGCGCGCCGAGTTTTTGCAGCAAAAAGGCGCGATCGACTTCATCAGCGACCGCCGCGAACTGCGCAGCAAAGTGGCACACATTTTGGCCATGTTGCAACGCCAACCGGCCGACGCGGTTAGCGGTTAAAGCGCCAGCTCAGTGCATCAGCCCCATTTGGAGGGCGCCCAAGACCATGCCGGCAATTTGCAGCAACAGCAGCAGCACCAGGCTGGACAGGTCCACCCCGCCGATCAACGGGACTACCCGGCGAATCGGCGCCAACCAGGGTTGGCACAAGCGTTCGATCAACACCATGTTCATCGAGCCCGGTTGCACCCAACTGAGCACGGCATAGATCAAGATCAACGCGCTCAGGCCGGAGATCACCAACTGGGCTAGGCCCATCACGCTGAGCAACAACACCGCCAACAAGGTGCCGTGACCACTGGAGAGCAACCACAGCGCCACAAACTGCGCCAGCTTGGCCAACCAGGCCCCGGCCAGACTGGACGTGTCCAATCGACCGGCAGCAGGCAGCCAGCGGCGCAGGGGCAAAACCAGCCAATCGCTCACTGCAAAAATAAAACGCCCAATGGGGTTGTTGAATGGAATGCGCTGCCACTGCATGATCAACCGCAACAGGCAGGCACCGCCCACCAAACCCGCGGCCACATCCAACAACAAACTGATGATCTGTGTAAACAAATGGACTCCTCCAGAACTGGTGTCATGATACCGTTGACTGCCCTTAAAATAGATGGCTAGAGTGAATACCGCCCAACCCACTGATTCGATTTCCTTTTTCGACTTCAACTTCCACCCTTCGTGACGGCTGCCTGCGCGCATGCCCCACCCACCTGACCTGCCCCATGTCCGACGCTACCCCTGTTGCCGCGCCCCACGTTCCTGCACAAGACGAAAACCAACTGATCTTGGAGCGCCGAGAGAAACTCAAAGCCATGCGCCAAGCGCAGGCCGATGGCAAAGGCGTCGCTTTCCCCAACGACTTCAAGCCCACGGACCACGCCGCCAACCTGCAGGCCGCGCACAATGACAAGGCCCCCGAGAGCCTGAACGGTGAAGGCGTAGCCAAAATCACCGCCAAAATTGCCGGCCGCATGATGCTCAAGCGCGTCATGGGCAAGGCCAGCTTTGCCACGCTGCAAGACAGCACTGGGCGCTTTCAGGTGTACGTGACCCGCGACGATGTGGGCGAAGAGCTCTACGCCTTGTTCAAGCACTGGGACTTGGGCGACATTGTGGGCGTTGAAGGTCACCTGTTCAAAACCCGCACCGGCGAGTTGTCGATCCACGCCACCGCCATCCGCATGCTTACCAAGAGCCTGCGCCCCATGCCCGACAAGTTCCACGGCATTGCCGACCAAGAGGTCAAGTACCGCCAACGCTATGTCGACCTGATGACCGACGAGGCCGCACGCACCCGTTTTGTGGCGCGCAGCAAAGTGGTCAGCGGCATACGTGAGTTCATGGTGCAACACGGCTTTTTGGAGGTGGAAACACCGATGCTGCACCCGATCCCGGGCGGCGCCAATGCACGCCCTTTCGTCACGCACCACAACGCGCTGGAACAAGAAATGTTCTTGCGCATCGCGCCCGAGCTGTACCTCAAGCGCTTGCTGGTGGGCGGCTTTGAGCGGGTGTTTGAGATCAACCGCAACTTCCGCAACGAAGGTATTTCGGTCCGTCACAACCCCGAATTCACCATGATGGAGTTCTACGCCGCGTACTGGAACTACCAGGACCTGATGGAATTTACCGAGAATCTGGTCCGCGACGCTGCAATGACCGCGGCCGGCACCCTGCAACTGAGCTATGGCGGCAAACCCGTGGACTTGGCCAAGCCTTTTGCGCGCCTGACGATTCGCGAAGCCATCATTCAACACACCCCAGCTGGTGAGCAGGTGGACGATGCCACTTGGCTCATTAACGCCTTGCAAAAACTGGGCATGAGCGAGGCCAAGAACAAACTGTCGACCCGCAGCTTGGCCAGCCTGCAAGTGCTGTACTTTGAAGAAACCGTGGAAGACAAATTGTGGGAGCCCACCTTCATCATGGAGCACCCCACCGAGATCTCGCCGCTGGCCCGTGCCAACGATGAGCGCCCTGAGGTGACCGAGCGTTTTGAGCTGTACATCACCGGGCGCGAGTTCGGCAACGGCTTCTCCGAGCTGAACGACGCCGAAGACCAAGCCGCACGCTTTCAAGCCCAAGTGGATGCGAAAGACGAAGGCGACGACGAGGCCATGTACTTTGACCACGACTTTGTGCGCGCGCTGGAATACGGCATGCCTCCCGCAGGCGGTTGCGGCATTGGCATCGACCGTTTGATGATGCTCTTGACCGACAGCCCCAGCATCCGCGACGTCATCTTGTTCCCAGCGCTGCGACGCGAACAAGACTGAAGAAAAAGGGACGGAAATGACTTCAGTCCCTTTTTCATACGGCTCTCTTTTTTTCTGTTCAGCCTTTAGGCGGCAAACGCTGAACAGACTCTTGCACCTCTTTGACCTGCACGTCCACAATGTCGTCGTCTGAAGCACGGCCCTGACCGGCTTGGCGGCGTGCGGCGGACCATGGCCCGCCTTGAGCCATGCCACGCGTCAAATCGCGGTAGCGTGTCCACAGCACCGCAACTTGCGGTTTGCGCCCGTGCAGTAACGACCACAGCGAGGTCACGATCAGCACCACCAGCAGGGCCAGCAACAGGCTGGCCGCAAAGATCAACGCGGCAGCGGCGAAGGCGAGTTTGAAAAACCAAGCAAAAAGTGCGTTCATGCAAAGTGTCGTGCGGTAGGAATCAAGCTCAAGGCAAATACTCGAGCGCTTGTTGGTAAGCGGCCGAAACCATCAAATCGTCCCAAGCCAAGGCTGGCGCTTGGGGCAGTAATTGGCGGCGGCGCTGCTCGCTGGCCTCTTGGGGCTGCCACCAGCCTTTGAGTTGTGCTTCGGCCAGGCCGTTCAAGGCGGCATCGATCTCGGCGCCGCCGTTCAAAGACTGGTTACACAGCAGCGCCAAGTCGCAACCGGCGTCCAATGCCGTTAAGGCCGCTTGGGTGTAGCTCACGGGATGGCCGTCAATCTGACGGGCACCCACCATCGACAAGTCGTCGCTGATGATGGCGCCGGCAAAACCCAGTCGCTCGCGCAGAATATCTTGCAACCAGCGCTTGGAAAAACCAGCAGGCCTAGCGTCCACCTTCGGGTAAATCACATGCGCGGGCATGACGCTGACCAAACTGGTGTTCAAGCTGTCGTAAGGCATGGCGTCTTCGGCCAAGATGGCTTTGAGGCTGCGCCGGTCAATCGGCATGTCCAAGTGCGAATCGGCTTTGACAAAACCATGGCCAGGGAAATGCTTGCCGCAATTGCCCATGCCGGCCTGCAGCAGGCCGTGCATCAGGCTCTTGGCGAGCACCGTCACCACACGCGGGTCGCGCGCCAACGCACGGTCACCGATCACGGTGCTGCCACCGTAATCCAAGTCGAGCACCGGGGTAAAGCTGAAATCCACGCCGCAAGCACGCAGCTCAGCGGCCAAAACGAAACCTGCAGCAGTCGCGGCGCGGCAGGCTTTGAGTGCGCCCGAGCCGGGATGGCCACGGCCGTCGTCCAGCCACATCTCGCCCAGTCGGCGCATGGGCGGCAAATGCGTGAAACCGTCGTGACGAAAGCGCTGCACGCGGCCGCCTTCGTGATCCACCGCGATCAACAGATCGGCGCGAATGGCTTTGACCTGGGCGCACAGCGCCGTGATCTGAGCACGGCTTTGCCAGTTGCGGCCAAACAAAATAAGGCCTGCTGTGAGCGGATGGGTCAAGCGGCGGCGGTCGTCGGCGTTCAGTTCGGTGCCGGCAATGTCCAGCAAGAGGGGCGCGTGAAAGGTCATGAGCAATTCAGGTGGAGGTCAATAAAGAGATTTCAAGCCTTGGTTTCGACGACGCAAAAACTGGCCGCGTAATCGACCTCGTCGGTCACCGTGATGTGGGCACTCAGGCCCTTGGCTTCAAACCAGGTTTTCAACTCGCCATGCAAGATGATGGTCGGCTGGCCACTGGAGAGTTTGCCGATCTCGCAATGCCGCCAGGTCATGGGCATGCGCATGCCCAGACCCACAGCTTTGCTGAAGGCCTCTTTGGCGGAGAAACGGGTGGCCACAAAACGAATGCCGCGCTCAGGCCAGCGTTGACTGCGCGCGCGATACATTTTCATTTCGCCGTCGCTCAGCACCTTGGCGGCAAAGCGCTCGCCATGGCGCTCCAAGCTGGCACGAATGCGGCGGATGTCGCAAATGTCGGTGCCAATGCCGTAAATCATGCGTGCGGCTCCAAAGCCTTGAGGTAAGCGGCCACGGTGGCGGCGTAACCCAGCTCCAAGGCGTCGGCAATCAGGGCGTGACCGATGGAGACTTCTTGCAATTGCGGTATAGCTTGGACAAACGCCGGCAGATTGTCTTGATTCAGGTCGTGCCCGGCGTTCAAGCCCAGACCCACAGCGGTGGCGGCCTGCGCGGTTTGTACATAGCGCGCCAATTGCGCGTCCTGCTCCGGGCCACCCCAGGCTGCGGCGTAGGGCTCGGTGTACAGCTCGACCCGGTCGGCGCCCAAGGCGCGGGCGGCGACCATTTGCTCGGGGAATGGGTCCATGAACAAACTCACCCGCACACCCAGAGCTTTGCATTCGGCGATCAGCGGTTGCAAGCGGGCCGCATCTTCGGGAAAGCGCCAGCCATGATCGCTGGTGAACTGGCCTTCGCTGTCGGGCACAAAGGTCACTTGGTGAGGGCGCACCTGGCGCACAAAGTCCATCAGGTTGTGAAACGGATTACCTTCTATGTTGAACTCGCGATCCGGCCAAGCCTGCATTACCGCCACCAGTTCTTGCACATCTTGCGCGCGAATGTGGCGCTCGTCGGGTCGTGGATGCACGGTGATGCCTTGCGCGCCTGCTTGCAGGCACAACTGGGCGGCCCGCGTCACGCTGGGAATGCCCAGGTGCCGCGAGTTGCGCAGCAAAGCCACTTTGTTGACGTTGACCGACAAGGCGGTTCGGGTGTGAGGCGAGGTGTTCATAAGCTTTGAATGTCCATCATCATTTGGCGTGTCTTCAAATTGCCGACGCCGCAATGGTAGTTGAGCAATGCCCGCAGTTGGGGGCGCAGTGCGGCCACATGGTCCAGGCAGACGCGCAAAGTTGCGGTGTAGGCCGAGGGGTCGTCCAGCGCAGTTTGCAGCTGCGTCCATTGGTTGCCGTTCAAACAGGTGCGATCCTCGGCATGGGCTTGGCGCAAGCCGCCTTCGGGCACTAGGCAGTATTGCCCTTCAGGCTTTAAAGCGGTCATTGCCAGGGTTTGCTGGTCCAGGCTGGGCAGCAGGCCGATTTCGCGCAGCAGCATGAGCTCAAACACCCGCAGGGCCCCTTGGCGCAAATCGGGGCCCTCTGTGGCCAAAATTTGAATTGTGGCGGCGTACACGTCAAACAAAGCGCTGTGTGGGTCGTCTCGGGCCAACAAGCGCAGCAGCAACTCGTTGAGGTAATAGCCCGAAAGCAAGGCATCGCCTGTGGGCATCACATGGCCGCCGACCCACTCCACACCTTTCAGGGTGCGAATGTCCGAGTCGCCGCCGTAGTTCACCGCCAGCGGCTGCATTGGCAGCAAGATGGGGCGAAAGCTGGAGCTGGGGCGCTTGGCGCCCTTGGCCACCAAGGCCACCCGGCCATGGTGCCGGGTCAGCACCTCCAGGATCAGACTGGTTTCACTCCAGTCGTACCGGTGCAAAACAAAAGCAGGCTCTTCGGTGATGCGTTGGGTGGCCATGTCAATCGGTCATGTCCGAGCCGCCAAGGGTGCAGGTACGCACCATGGCGCCGCGGCACTGCCGCTTTTACTCATAGCCAAAGGAGCGCACGCGGGTCTCGTCATCGGCCCAACCGGAGCGGACCTTGACCCAAATTTCAATGAACACCTTGGCGTCCAACAATTTTTCCAGCTCTTGCCGGGCTTCGGTGCCAATGCGCTTGAGGCGTTCGCCCTTGTCGCCAATCACCATGGCCTTGTGACCATCGCGCTCGACCACGATGGTGGCGGCGATGCGCACCAAGCGTTTGCTGGTACGGCCTTTTTCTTCTTCAAACTTTTCCACCACCACGGTGGAGGTGTAGGGCAACTCGTCACCGGTAAAGCGGAACAGTTTTTCGCGCACGATTTCACTGGCCAGAAATTTCTCGCTGCGGTCGGTCAACTCGTCTTCGGCGTAAAACCAGTCTTGCTCAGGCAGGTATTTTTCGCAAATGGCAAACAAGCGCTGCACGTCTTTGGCGTTCTTGGCCGACATGGGCACGAACTCGTTGAACGGGTGGCGCTCTTGCATTTCACGCAGCCAAGGCGCAACGTCACCGCGGCGATGAAAGGTGTCGAGCTTGTTGGCCAGCAGCACACAAGGCACGCCGGGTTTCAGCAAGGCCAGCACTTTGGCATCAGCGGTTTGAAAACTGCCCGCTTCCACCACAAATAACACCAAGTCCACATCGGACACCGCGCCGAGCACGGTCTTGTTCAGCGATTTGTTCAGCGCGGCGCCATGCACAGTTTGAAAACCCGGGGTATCGACAAACACAAACTGCGTCTGGCCTTCGGTACGGATACCGGTGATGCGGTGGCGCGTGGTTTGCGCCTTGCGCGAAGTGATACTGATCTTTTGGCCCACCAGCGCATTGAGCAAAGTGGATTTACCCACGTTGGGTTTGCCGACAATGGCAATCAAACCACAGCGCTGAGGACCGGTGGCCACGGCGGCCGATGCCTTGGCAGGAGCGGCAGCTTTCAATGCCGCTTGCTCTTCGGGCGCCAAAGGCTGGACCGTGACGCCAGGAATTTGAATCGTGCGCCGCATCGGCGCTGAGGGCGTGGCGCTCTCACGCAGCTCATCATCGTCGGGGGTCAATGCTGGAGCGGGTTTTTGCCCGGGGTGGGGATTGTTCATCAGGGGGCCTTGACTTTGATTGTTTCGAGCATCGCAGCGGCTGCTGCTTGTTCACCCGCGCGACGCGAAGTGCCCAAGCCCAGTTGGGACAGTCCCATCTCTCGGATGTCGCAGGCCACTTCGAACATTTGTTTGTGGGCTGCGCCACGGGTGGCGACCACGGTGTACAAAGGCAATTGCAGTTTGCGCCCTTGCAGCCATTCCTGCAACTCGGTTTTCGGGTCTTTGGCCGCCGCTTGCATTTGTGGATTGACCTGCACGTCTTTGAACATTCGCGCCACCAAAGATTGCGCAGCCGCGTAGCCCGCGTCCAGATACACCGCGCCAATCAAGGCTTCCAGCGCATCGGCCAAAATCGACGGGCGCTTTTGCCCACCGGAGCGCATCTCGCCTTCGCCCAGACGCAACACCGTCGACAGTTCCAGGGTCACGGCCAACTGAAACAAGGTGTCTTGCTTGACCAAATTGGCACGCACGCGCGACAAGTCGCCCTCGGGCTGGTCGTTCAATTGTTCGTACAGCCAGTGCGCGACCGACAGATTCAGCACCGAGTCGCCCAGAAATTCCAGCCGCTCGTTGTGATCGGCGGAGAAGCTGCGGTGCGTAACCGCGCGCTCCAGCAGCGCAGGATCGGCAAAGGGGTGGCCCAAGCGCTGTTGCAGGGCTTTTAAACCTTCATTCAAGGCCATGGGGTGCCACTGTGATGAGGTTATTCAATGAAAGCCACCGATGCGCTTGAGATTACCGAAATTCATCCACACGAAAAAGGCGCGGCCCACGATGTTGGCGTCCGGCACAAACCCCCAATAGCGCGAGTCCAGCGAGTTGTCGCGGTTGTCGCCCATCATGAAGTAATGACCGGCTGGGACTTTGCACACCACGCCTTCAACGCTGTAGCGGCAGTTCTCGCGAAAAGGAAACGGGTCAGCCCCAGACACGAAAGCCGGACGTTCGTCATCCTGAATCAGCAAGTGCGGTGCCTCGCCCAGCGCCTCATCAAATTGTTTGAAGTAGCGCATGGCCGATTCGTCGAAGAATTCGGGCAGGGTATTGCGCGGCACCACTTGGCCATTGATGCTCAGTTGCTTGTTCAGGTAAGAAACTTCGTCACCCGGCACGCCGACCACACGTTTGATGTAGTCCACGCTGGGCCGTGGGGGGTAGCGAAAGACCATCACATCGCCGCGCTTCACGGGCGTGCCTTCGGTCAGCTTGAGGTTAATCACCGGCAAGCGCACACCGTAGTGAAACTTATTCACCAAAATCAGGTCGCCCACCCACAGCGTGGGGATCATGGAGCCCGAGGGAATTTTGAACGGTTCAAACAAAAATGAACGCAACACAAACACCACCAAGATCACCGGAAACAAACCGGCGGTCCAGTCGAGCCACCAGGGTTGCATCAGCAGTTTTTCTCGGGCGCTGACGATATCGGTGTCAATTTTTTGAATGCCCATGCGCGTCAGCTCTTCGCGCCGAGTTTGGGCCTGCGACTCCAGCGTCAGGGCTGCGGCTTCACGGCGGGGCAAAAAGTAAAAACGCTCGGCCAGCCAGTACAAGCCGCTGATCACCACCGCCATGAACAGCAGCAAGGCGAAATTGCCTTCGATCAAACCCAGATACCAAGAGCCCGCATAGCCGACAAAGGCGGCCAGCACCAGAGACGTTAAATATTGCATCAATCCTCCACTCGCAAGATGGCCAGGAAAGCTTCTTGAGGCACTTCCACCGAGCCGATTTGTTTCATCCGTTTTTTACCGGCTTTCTGCTTTTCCAGCAGTTTGCGCTTACGCGAGATGTCACCTCCATAGCACTTGGCCAGCACGTTTTTGCGCAAGGCCTTGATCGATTCGCGCGCAATGATGTTGCTGCCAATCGCCGCTTGGATGGCCACATCGAACATTTGGCGGCTGATGATTTCGCGCATTTTGGCCACCACGGCACGGCCGCGGTACAGCGACTGCGAACGGTGCACAATGATGGACAAGGCGTCGACCTTTTCGCCGTTGAGCAAAATGTCGACCTTGACCACGTCAGAGGCGCGAAATTCTTTGAAGCTGTAGTCCATCGAGGCGTAGCCGCGCGAGACCGATTTGAGCTTGTCAAAAAAGTCGAGCACGATCTCGCCCAAGGGCATTTCGTAAGTCAGCATGACCTGGCGGCCGTGGTAGGCCATGTTCATTTGCAAGCCACGCTTTTGGTTGGCCAAGGTCATCACCGGGCCCACATAGTCTTGCGGCATGTACAAATGGACCGTGACAATGGGTTCGCGGATTTCTTGCAGCTTGCCCTGGTCAGGCATTTTGGCGGGGTTCTCCACCATGACGACTTCGCCATCCGCCTTGACCACTTCATAGACCACGCTGGGCGCGGTGGTGATCAGATCTTGATCAAACTCGCGCTCCAGACGCTCTTGCACAATTTCCATGTGCAGCAAGCCCAAAAAGCCGCAGCGAAAGCCAAAACCCAAGGCTTGCGACACCTCGGGCTCGTAGTGCAGCGACGCATCATTGAGTTTGAGTTTCTCCAGCGCGTCGCGCAGCGAGTCGTATTCGCTGGATTCGGTCGGGTACAAACCCGCAAACACCTGCGGCTGAATTTCTTTGAAACCGGGCAAGGCTTGTGTGGCAGGGCCCAAGTTGTTCGGCAGTTTCTTTTCCAGCGTGATGGTATCGCCCACCTTGGCCGCTTGCAACTCTTTGATGCCGGCGATGATGTAACCCACCTGCCCGGCCTCCAGAGAGGGGCGTGATTCGTCAGCGGGCGTGAACACGCCCAAGTTGTCGGCGTTGTACACCGTCTCGGTGGCCATCATTTTGAAACGCTCGCCCTTGGCCAGGCGACCATCTATCACGCGCACCAGCATGACCACGCCCACATAGGTGTCGAACCAGCTGTCAATGATCATGGCGCGCAAGGGCGCATTCGGGTTGCCCTTGGGCGCAGGCACCTTGGCCACAATCGCTTCCAAAATCTCATCGATACCCATGCCGGTTTTAGCTGAACAAGGAATGGCCTCGCTGGCATCGATGCCGATCACGTCTTCGACTTCGGCTTTGGCGTTTTCAGGATCGGCGTTGGGCAAATCCATTTTGTTCAACACTGGCACCACTTCAACGCCCAGGTCGAGTGCGGTGTAACAGTTGGCCACAGTTTGGGCTTCGACACCTTGACTGGCATCCACCACCAGCAACGCTCCTTCGCAAGCTGAGAGGGAACGCGACACTTCATATGAGAAGTCCACATGGCCAGGTGTATCGATCAAATTCAGGTTGTAAATCTGTCCATCATGGGCTTTGTACTGCAGTGCAGCCGTCTGCGCTTTGATGGTAATGCCGCGTTCTTTTTCAATGTCCATGGAGTCGAGCACTTGCGCCGACATCTCACGATCTTGCAGACCCCCGCAACGCTGAATGAGTCGGTCCGCCAAGGTCGATTTGCCGTGGTCAATATGGGCAATGATCGAAAAATTTCTGATGTGATTCATCAAGGAGTTGCTACAAGTGTTTGAAATTGAAAGGGACCCGCACAAGAAAAAAGGGCGCGTCGATGTGGACGCGCCCTGAACCAACAATCTATGGCAACTGCGATAGCTGGAACTTCATTGTAGGCAAAAAGCCCGGGGCGCACATCCTCGAAATGGCTCAGTACAGGCCGTTGCGGCACCGCAACACAAAACTTATTCACAGCTTATTCACAATCAACAATAGAAACCTACTGAACAAGTTGTGGGTGGACTGTGGATCAGTGGTGGACGAAAGTGGGACATCCCACATCATGAATATTTACCTGCTCTTTATACGCTGAATCGAGGACCTGGCATGCTGATTTTAGCCATTTTTGTTATGATCACATCCGAAAGTTAGTGCTCACAAACATAATAGATTCACTTGAATTTGAAAAAATTGAGCCGTCCGTGTGTTGCATCAACGCCAAAAAGCACCTCTAAAGACCCCCGATTTGCAGGGGTTTTCGGGTTTTTCGCGATCTCGACCGCTCATAGCTCACCTAGCGTCCAGGCCGCACCAAGGCAAATTGCACCGCCTCACCTCGACGGAACAGGACGTTGAAGGGCTTGTTTTTGTCGAGCTTGGCCATGGCAGTTTCAAAGTCGCGCAACTGCGTGATCTCGGTATTGGCGATCTGCAAAATCACATCACCTTCCCGCAAGCCCGCACGAGCTGAAGCTTCAGCCACTGATTCCACGCGCACGCCGCCGCGCTTGAGTTCTTTCTTTTGCGCCTCGGTCAAATCAGCAACGACCAGCCCCATGAACTGCGCTGTGCTTGCCGTTTTCGAGTCTTCGGCCGGCACGGCGGCCTTACCGGTTTTCACAGGCTCCAACTCCGCCACAGTAATGGCCAGGTCTTTGTTGGCGCCGCGCCTGAACACCGTCAGATTGCTGCGCGTGCCCGGCTTGGTGCTGCCGACCATGCGTGGCAAATCAGCAGCCTTGTCGATGGCCTTGCCATCGAAGCGCACGATGATGTCGCCCGGCTCTAGCCCGGCTTTGTCAGCGGGTGAACCCGCTTCAATGCTGCGCACCAAAGCACCATGCGATGCGCCCAGCCCCAAGGACTCGGCGACCTCTTTGGTCACTTCGCCAATCTGCACCCCAATGCGGCCGCGGGTGACGCGTCCGCTTTGGCGCAACTGCTCACTCACCCGCATTGCCTCATCCATGGGGATGGCAAACGAAATGCCCATGTAGCCCCCAGAGCGGGAGTAGATCTGGCTGTTGATACCCACCACTTCGCCGCGCATATTGATCAAGGGACCGCCCGAGTTGCCGGGGTTGATCGCCACATCGGTCTGGATGAACGACAGGTATTCACCGGTGTCGCGCTGCTTGGCGCTGACGATGCCGGCCGTGACGGAATTTTCCAAACCAAAAGGCGAGCCGATGGCCATGACCCACTCGCCGACTTTCAGGCGCGAGACATCACCCACTTTGACCACCGGCAATCCGGTGGCTTGAATTTTGACCACCGCGACGTCGGTGCGCTTGTCCGCGCCAATTATCCGGGCCTTGAATTCGCGCTTGTCGGTCAAGGTGACGATGACTTCGTCGGCGCCTTCCACCACATGGGCATTGGTCATGATGTAGCCATCCGCCGACAACACGAAACCCGAGCCCATGCCGCGCGGTTGGGCGGGCTCTTCAGAGGGTTGCGAACGTCCATTGGGCCGCGGGGCTTGGCGTGGTGCGCTGGGCGAATTCGGCGAATTCGGAATAGGAACGCCGAAAAACCGTCTGAAAAGTTCTTGCATCTCTTCATCAGAACCGGGGCCTGCCGCGGCATTGACTTTGGCTTTTTCCAGCGTACGGATATTGACCACCGAAGGCCCGACTTGCTCCACCAACTCGGTGAAATCTGGCAAACCTTTCACCACGCTTTGGGCCTGGCCGGCCGTGGGCAAGCCCACCAGGACCACACACCCCAGACCCACCGGCAGCACCGTGGCCACACTCAGTGTGGTTGCGGCCACCAGCCGAGAAATTGTTGTTACAGCCCAAGTCATTCAAAAGCCTCCAATAAGCAGCCTATTCATTCCCTCAACTGAGGTTCTCACTCGCGTTTTCAAGTGGCGAAAACACCAGTTCAAGCTATTTCAGGCGCGAATATACAGTGCAACGCAATCCATGCCACTTTTCAGGTGCAAAGCCTTTGTAAAGCCAAACACATTTTTGAAATGTGGCGCGATGGGCTGTGGCATCCGATTTCAAATGCAGCAACAGCACTTGTTGAAAATCCGCTTGAACAGACAAGTCAATCACAGGGTGAATCTCCCTCCCGCCCATCCTCATCCAACCACCATTGCCAGCCCTGACCGTCTCAAACCAACCAAGCCAATTGCGGTGCACGCCTGGAAGATCGCATCCAGACAACGGCGACCAAACCCACCAGGCTCCCTGAGAACAGGGCCCACCCTGGACTGAGTTGATCCACATAAAACAACCACCCCGTCAGCAGCGCAGCCGCCGCACCCCACAAAGCGCAGCCCCACACCGCCCATGCAAAACGCCCCACCGGATATTGAACCAATGGGGCGTTGTGCATGAAGCGGCTCGGCTGTTAAATGCGTTTGAACACCAAACTGCCGTTGGTCCCACCAAAACCAAAATTGTTTTTGAGGGCCACATCGATTTTCACATCTCGCGCGGTGTTGGCACAGTAGTCCAAGTCGCACTCAGGGTCTTGGTTGTCCAAGTTGATGGTCGGCGGCACCTTTTGGTGGTACAGCGACAACACCGTAAAGACACTCTCAACACCACCAGCACCCCCGAGCAAATGCCCGGTCATGGATTTGGTGGAGCTGACCAGCATCTTGTGGGCATGATCACCCATGGCCGCCTTGATCGCACTGGTCTCGTTCACGTCGCCCAAGGGGGTCGACGTGCCGTGGGCATTCAAGTACTGAATTTCATCGGGGTTCACGCCGGCGTTGCGCATGGCAGAAACCATGGCGCGCCGAGGACCGTCCATGTTCGGCGCGGTCATGTGACCCGCGTCAGCGCTCATTCCATAACCGCTGAGCTCGGCATAAATGCGGGCCCCGCGGGCTTTGGCATGCTCGTATTCTTCAAGCACCATCACACCCGCGCCTTCGCCTAAAACAAAACCGTCACGGTCTTTGTCCCAGGGGCGGGAAGCGGCTGCGGGGTCATCGTTGCGAGTCGACATCGCGCGCATAGCGGCAAAGCCACCCACGCCTAAGGGCGAAATGCAAGCCTCAGAGCCACCGGCCACGATCACATCGGCATCGCCGTATTCGATCATGCGACCGGCTTCGCCAATGCTGTGCAAGCCGGTGGTACACGCAGAAACCACGGCCAGATTAGGCCCTTTGAAACCGAATTTCATCGACACATGACCGGAGATCATGTTGATGATGGACGCGGGCACAAAGAATGGGGAAATTCGGCGCGCACCTCGGTTGGTGTACTCGGTGTGCATGCCCTCGATCATCGGCAAACCGCCGATACCGGAACCAATCACGCAACCAATGCGCGTGGCCAGTTCATCGTCCAGTGCTTCACCCGTGGGCAAGCCTGCATCTTGCACTGCCTGCATGGCCGCGGCCACACCGTAGTGAATGAAATGGTCCATGGTGCGTGCATCTTTGGAGTTGATGTACGCATCCAAGTTAAAGCCCTTGACCTCACCTGCGATTTTGCAGGCAAAGGCAGAGGCGTCAAATTTGGTAATCAGGCCGATGCCCGATTGACCTGCCAACAGGTTGGACCATGACTCAGCCACCGTGTTGCCCACGGGGCTGATACATCCCAAACCCGTGACTACAACGCGGCGACGGGTCATCTCAGATCAGGCCTTTTTGCTTTGGGCGTAATCAATGGCGGCTTGCACTGTCGTGATTTTTTCGGCATCTTCGTCTGGAATTTCAATGCCAAACTCGTCTTCCAATGCCATCACCAATTCCACTGTGTCCAAGGAGTCGGCACCCAGATCGGCCACGAAGGCTTTTTCGTTAGTGACTTGAGACTCTTCAACGCCGAGTTGCTCAGCAATGATTTTTTTGACACGTGCTTCGATATCGCTCATGGTTCCCTCTGAGGGTTGTGAAAAATGAGATTTTAACCGCCTCTGCCCGTCCAAACCTGACGAACCACCAAACGGTCGCTATAAATACACCGTTCAGGCCATGAACATGCCGCCGTTGACGTGTAATTCTTGACCTGTGACATAGGCGGCCAAGGGGCTGGCCAGGTAGCTGACCGCATGGGCGATGTCAGAGGGTTGGCCCAAATGCCCCAATGGAATCTGGTTCAACAGGGCTTTGTGCTGCTCTTCGGGCAGTGCGGCCGTCATGTCGGTGTCAATGAAACCTGGCGCCACGCAGTTTACTGTGATGTTGCGACTGCCCAACTCGCGCGCCAGCGCACGGGTCATACCGGCCACACCCGCTTTGGCCGCAGCATAGTTGGCTTGACCTGGATTGCCAGAGGCACCGACCACACTGGTGATGCTGATAATGCGGCCATAGCGCTGCTTCATCATCGGGCGCATCACGCAGCGGCTCATGCGAAACACCGCCTTGAGGTTGGTGTCGAGCACCGCGTCCCAGTCGTCGTCTTTCATGCGCATGGCCAAGGTGTCGCGGGTGATGCCTGCATTGTTGACCAGTACATGCACTGCGCCATGTTCTTTGATGATGCTGTCCATCAGGGCCTCTGCGGCGGTGCCATCGTTGACGTTCAGATTGGCGCCGCGGCAACCAGGGTAAGCCGCCAAGGCGGCGGTGATGCGCGCTGCGCCTTCGTCTGTGGTGGCGGTACCGATGACTTTCAAGCCCTGCTGAGCCAACTGCAAGGCAATGGCTGCACCAATGCCGCGCGAAGCGCCTGTGACCAAGGCCACTTGACCTGCAAATTGAATTTCGCTCATACCAAGAGACCTTTCACTTCGTTCAAAGAGGCGGGATCGAAAAGCGCCAGCCCCGTCATGTCGGCATCAATCCGTTTGGTCATACCGGCCAGCACCTTGCCCGGGCCGCATTCGACCACGGTCGTGATGCCTCGGGCCTTGATGGCCTGCACACATTCCACCCAACGCACCGGGCCAAAGGCCTGACGGAACAAGGCTTGGCGAATGCGCTGCACATCGGTTTCGACCAAGACATCGATGTTGTTCACCACTGGAATTTGGGGGGCAGCGAAAACCGTATCGGCTAATTTCAAGGCCAACTTGTCGGCAGCAGGCTTCATCAAACTGGAATGAAACGGGGCCGAGACCGGCAGCAACAAGGCGCGCTTGGCGCCGTTGGCTTTGAGAATTTCACAGGCTTTGTCGACAGCGGCTTTGCTGCCTGCAATCACGGTCTGACCCGCATCATTGAAGTTCGCCGCTTCAACCACTTCGTGGCTGCCGGTAGGAAATGTGGCCTGCGCCTCTTGGCAGCCGGCGATCACTTGCGCCGAAGGCATGCCCAAAATCGCAGCCATGGCGCCCACGCCCACCGGCACAGCTTCTTGCATCGCAGCCGCGCGAAAACGCACCAAGGGCGCTGCTTGCGCCAAGGTCAACACACCTGAGGCCACCAAGGCCGAATACTCACCCAAAGAGTGCCCGGCCACCACGGCCGGTACAGCGCCGCCTTCGGCCAGCCAGGCGCGGTAAGCAGCCACTGCCGCGACCAGCATCACCGGTTGGGTGTTGGTGGTCAGGGCCAGAGCTTCTTTGGGGCCTTCGTGAATCAAGCGCGCCACATCTTCGCCCAGGGCGTCAGAGGCTTCCTTCAAGGTTTCGAGGACGGCGGGGTGATCGCCCCAGGCATCGAGCATGCCGACCGATTGAGAGCCTTGCCCTGGAAAAACAAATGCGAATGTGGTCATGGTGTTGTTCATGAAAAGTGAAACTCTGCGGGGTCGACTGGTGTCAACACATGCCCCGCGCAACATCGAAAGCGGCCCCGCTCAGAGTTTGAGCAGCACCGAACCCCAGGTGAAACCACCCCCCACGCCTTCGAGCAGGAGGGTTTGACCCTTTTGAATGGTGCCGTTGCGCACCGCGTGATCGAGCGCCAAAGGAATCGAAGCGGCCGAGGTGTTGCCGTGCTGGTCGACGGTGACGATCACCTTGTCCATCGACATTTTCAATTTGCGCGCCGTGCTTTGCATGATGCGAATATTGGCCTGGTGGGGAATCAGCCAGTCGATGTCCGCATCGGTCAAATTCGCCTTGGCCAAGCTGGCGCGGGCGGTTTCTTCGAGCACGCCCACAGCCAATTTAAACACTGCTTGTCCGTCCATCTTCAGGACCGGATCGCCCAGCACCGAGCCGCCGGACACATGGCCGGGCACGCACAAGAGGCCCGCATGTTTGCCATCGGCATGGATGTCAGTCGCCAAAATGCCGGGCACATCAGAGGCCTCCAGTACCACGGCGCCAGCGCCATCGCCAAACAGCACGCAGGTGGTGCGGTCTTTGAAATCCAAAATACGGCTGAACACCTCGGCACCAATCACCAGCGCTTTGTTGGCGGTACCGGTCTGAATCAAGGCGTGCGCCACGGTCAGCGCGTAAATAAAGCCTGTGCACACCGCCTGAACGTCAAACACCGGGCAACCGGCGATGCCCAGCTTGTGCTGGATCAGTGCGGCGGTGGAAGGGAAGACCATGTCGGGGGTGGACGTCGCCACGATGATCAGATCGATCTCTTCGGGCTTGACGCCCGCGGCCGCCATGGCCTGAAGCGCCGCTTGCACACCCAAATCGCTGCTGGACATCCCGGCATCGACAAAGTGACGGGCACGGATGCCAGTGCGCTCAACAATCCAGTCGTCAGAGGACTCCACACCTTGGATGGCCAATTCGGCCACCAGATCGGCGTTGGTCAGACGGCGGGGTGGCAGGTAACTGCCAGTGCCAGTGATGCGGGAATAACGACTCATTCAGCGACTCATTCGTGTGGGACCGCTGCGGCAACCTTTTCCACCTGCGTGCCCGCCAACAAGGGGGCAGCATGGGTAATTCGGGCCTGCAAAAGATCTAGCAGTTGATGACTGGCTGCATCATACGCCCGGTTCAAGGCGGTTTCGAACGCCAACTCGTCAGCAGAGCCGTGGCTCTTGAAAACCAAGCCGCGCAAGCCCAACAAAGCCGCACCGTTGTAACGACGGTGGTCCACACGAGATTTGAATGCAGAAAGAACCGGATAAGCGAAGAAAGCAGCTATTTTGGTAAAAATGCTACGGGAAAATTCTGCCGTTAAAAAGCCGCCAATCATGGTCGCCAGACCTTCGCTGGCCTTGAGCGCCACATTTCCAACAAAGCCATCGCAGACCACAATGTCCACAGTACCTTTGAAAATGTCGTTGCCTTCTACGTTGCCATAGAAGTTCAAATCGCCAGCCAAACCGGCCGATCGCAACAATTCGCCGGCTTTTTTGATGTTTTCGTTGCCTTTAATGACTTCTTCGCCGACGTTAAGCAAACCGACCGTGGGGTTTTCATTGCCTTGCAGTACCGAAACCAAGGCCGACCCCATCACCGCAAACTGCAGTAAATGCTCGGGCGAGCAGTCGACGTTGGCGCCCAAATCGAGCATGGTCGTGCCGCCACCTTTGAAATTGGGCATTTGCCCTGCAATTGCGGGGCGGTCAATGCCGTCCATGGTTTTGAGTACATAGCGAGCAATCGCCATCAAAGCACCGGTGTTGCCAGCAGAGACCGTCGCCTGCGCCGTGCCCAGCTTGATTTGCTCAATGGCCACTCGCATGGAAGAGTCTTTTTTGCGGCGCAGCGCGATCTCTATCGAATCGTCCATGCCAATGACTTCACTGGCGGGCAGCACCTGACCGCGAGGATCTTGCCAACCCGACAAGGCCTCAGGCAAACCCACCAACAACAAGCGCGCCTGAGGATGCTGAGATAAAAAACGCCTGCACGCCGCCAAGGTCACGCGGGGGCCGTGGTCGCCACCCATGCAATCGACAGCCAAGGTGATCACATCAGGATTGGACATAAAAAATAAGTATCAAAAATAAAGGCCCGAGCTACGGGGAAAGTAGCATCGGGCCTTAGAAGCCTGTGAATATCAGGCTTCAGATTTGTTTTTCAGCACCTGGCGACCACGGTAAAAACCGTTGGGGCTGATGTGGTGACGCAAATGGATTTCACCTGTGGTGGGTTCCACAGCGATACCGGGCACATTCAGTGCATTGTGCGAACGGTGCATGCCGCGCTTGGAAGGGGACTTTTTGTTTTGCTGAACGGCCATGATGGCTCCTTGAATGCGTTGGATGCCGCGCGTTCGAAGAAGGACGCAGCTTCAGGGTTAGAAATATAGAACGCCCAGTCGAACTGAGCGAAGCCGCCAATTATAGCCCAACTTGAGAGCTTATGACGACCGCCCCACCTTCAGGCCCGCCAGAGCGGCAAAAGGGTTGGGCCGTTCATCTTGCGCTTGCTCAAACTGCGGGTCGGCAGCGGACATGGGCAGCGGCGCAGGGCACACCTCGTGAAAAGGCACCAAAGGCATGGCCAGAATCACCTCGTCTTCCACCAACTCCAGTAAATTGAACTCGCGACTGAGCACCAGCAAGTCCTCTTGGGCCTCATCGTCAAGGGCCATGGCGGTGGCTTCGTCTGCCACAAATCGGAAGCTGCGCTCCACCTCCACCGGCGTGAGCACGGGCGTCAAACAGCGCTGGCACATCAACGGCAGCGCAGCGTGCACCTGCAAATGCAGCCACACTTCATCAGGGGTTCCAGCTTGCACCTTCAACTCACCTTGGGCGCTCCAGCGCACCGCCGGCGCCTGCAGTCCAGGCTGCGCTTCCTCAGACAAGCGTTCCCAAGCGGGCAGCGGAGCTTGACCCGTGAGTTGTGCCGCATCGCGGGCAAAGATCTTCACATCGAGTTGTTCGGGTGGCCACTGGGTATCGGTTTTGGAGTCCATGGGCGCAGTGTAAGAGAATTGCAGCATGTCACATGCAACCTCTCCCCATTCTTTGAACCCCGGACGCCCGTTGGTCTTGGGCTCCACCTCGCGCTACCGGCGCGATTTGCTGTCGCGATTGCGCATCCCCTTTACCGTGGCCTCGCCCGAGGTTGACGAAACTCCGCACACCGGGGAATCCCCCCGCAACCTGGCTTTGCGCTTGGCGCTGGCCAAGGCGCACGCGGTGGCAGCCTTGCACCCTGACGCGGTGGTCATCGGCTCCGATCAGGTGGCCGACTTGGGTGGCCTGCCTTTGGGCAAACCCGGCGAGCATGCCAAAGCGGTTGAACAGTTGCAGCGCATGCGAGGGCAGGTGGTGATTTTCCAAACCGCCGTGTCGGTGGTGTGCCAAGCCAGCGGCTTTGAGGACACGCAGTTGGCGGCGGTGAAGGTGAAATTCCGTGATCTGAGCGATGCCGAAATCGAAGCCTATCTGCGCGCCGAGGAGCCGTATGACTGCGCCGGCAGTGCCAAAAGTGAAGGTTTGGGCATCGCCTTGCTCGAATCCATCGACAACGACGACCCCACCGCGCTGGTCGGCCTGCCCTTGATCCGCACCTGCCACATGATCCGCGCCGCTGGCGTGCACATTTTATGAACGCACCCGCCACCCTGGGCCGCCTGTACCTGGTGCCCGCGCCCTTGGACTTTGGCTGTGAAAGCACAGCCGCGCTCGAAGACGTCATGCCGATGGGCACGCTGCGCATCGCCGCTCAGTTAGACCATTGGATTTGTGAAAACGCCAAATCAACGCGCGCCTACCTGAAAAGGGTCGACGCCTTGGTGCCTTTGAACACTCCCATCCAAAGCCTGCAGATCACCGAGTTGCCCAGGCAAGTTCATAAAAAAGGCGACCACCAGGGTGATTTCGACGCCAAACCCTTGCTAGCCTGCGCGTTGCAAGGGCACGACGTGGGGCTGGTGAGTGAAGCCGGCATGCCCGCCGTCGCTGACCCGGGCAGTTCGGTGGTGCGGGCGGCTCACAGCCTGGGGTTGACGGTGGTCCCGTTGACCGGCCCAGTGTCGCTGCTGCTGGCGCTGGCCGCGAGCGGCCTGAACGGGCAAAACTTTGCCTTTGTCGGCTACTTACCGCTAGACAGTGCTGAGCGCAGCAAACGCATTCGGGAGTTGGAAAGCTTGGCCGCGAGAACAGGGCAAACCCAGATCTTCATTGAAACGCCCTACCGCAATGCCGCACTGCTGCAGGCTTTGTTGCAAACACTGCAAGCAAACACCCGGCTGGCCGTCAGCAGCGGCTTGACGTTGGCCACCGCGCAGTCGCGCAGTGCCGCGGTAAGTCAATGGAAAAAACAAGCGGGGGGGCCGAACAACAGCACCCCAGCGGTGTATGCCATCGGCCCTTGAGGCCGTGCAGACAACGCGATCGGTTCTGCTTAACGGGGGGCGGCTTAACGCAGTGTGACCGACGAGCGCATGGCCTGCCAAGCGCCTGCGCCCATGGCTGCGCCAAAGCGTTTGGCCAAGCGTTCGGCCACGTTTTCGCGGCGGGTGTAGTCGGTGATGTCTTCGGCTTTCACCACGTCACGGGCCACCATGTCCAGGCTGCCCATGTCATCGGCCAGGCCCATCTCTACCGCTTGCTGACCGCTCCAGAACAGGCCGCTGAACATTTCAGGGGTTTCTTTCAAACGCTCGCCACGGCCTTTTTTCACCGCGTCAATGAATTGAGCGTGAATCTGGTTCAACATCGATTGCGCGTGCTTGCGCTGCGCCTCGGTTTGCGGGCTGAACGGATCCAGAAAGCCCTTGTTTTCGCCCGCCGTCATCAAGCGGCGCTCCACGCCCAATTTGTCCATCAAACCGGTGAAACCAAAGCCGTCCATCAACACGCCAATGCTGCCCACGATGCTGGCTTTGTCTACATAGATCTTGTCGGCAGCCACCGCAATGTAGTAAGCGGCCGAGGCGCAAGACTCTTCCACCACGGCGTAAATCGGTTTTTTGTAAATGGCTTTGAGACGGTGGATTTCGTCGTTGATGATGCCGGCCTGCACCGGGCTACCGCCGGGCGAGTTGATCACCAGCACCAGGGCTTGTGAACCCGAGTCTTCCAGTGCGCTGCGCATGGCCAAAACAATGTTCTCGGCGCTGGCATCGGCGCCTGAGGCGATCTCGCCTTTGATCTCTACCGTGGCGGTATGGGCCGAGGTGGGGTTGTTGGTCGGGGCGTTGTCGTTGCGCAGGACCCAAAAAACAGCCACAGCAAAAAGCAGCCAAGCCAGGCGCAAACCCATGTTCCAGCGGCGCGAGGCCTTGGCTTCTTGCAAATTGGAAAACACCAATTTTTCCAGAACTTGTCGATCACTTTCTTGTGGCGACACGGTCGCTGTGACCGAAGCGGCGAGGGGCTTTGCGGTTTGTTCAGCCGTTGCAGCCAAGGGTTCAACAGGTTCAGAAGTAGGCTCGGTCATTTCAAAATTCAAAAGGTTTCAAGTTGTATTCAGTATGCCAGTGAACCACGCCACCTTGTTCGGCCAAGGTGATTTTCACCAGGCCACCGCGGCAAGGCCCGCCGGTGCACGCCCCTGTGGCAGGGCTGTAGGTGGCGCCGTGGGTGGCGCACATCAGCCATTGACCCGAGGTATCAAAGAAGCGGTCCGGCTGAAAATCCAATTCCATCGCCACATGGGTGCAGCGGTTCAGGTAGGCCTGCACCTGCCCCTCGTGGCGCACCGCAAAAGCGCGGCAGGTCTGTCCGGCGTACACCACATCAAACGGCACAGCCAGACCGCCCTCCAGCAGATCGGCGGCTTGGCACACAGGAATCCACTCGCTCATGCCGGTCTCCTCAGGCGTGTTGTTGCAGCCAATCGGTCAATTCAGCCACTGAATGCAGCACCGCCAAGGGCTTGAGCGCATGAAAAGCATCAGGCTCGTGGGCACCGTAACTCACGCCAATGCTGGGGCAACCCGCATTCAGGGCCATTTGCAAATCGTGGGTGGTGTCGCCAATCATCAAGGTGCGTTCAGGCACGACACCGAATTCACGCATCAACTCATGCAGCATCAAGGGGCTGGGCTTGCCAGCCGTTTCATCGGCAGTGCGCGAGCCATCAAACACCCCTTGCAAAGCCACGTCCTGCAGCGCATCGTTCAAGCCACGACGGCTTTTGCCCGTGGCCACCGTGAGCCAATGTTGACGGGCTTTCAGCGCCGCCAGCATGGGCAACACACCGTCAAACAGGCTGATGTCATCCTGGTGTTGCACATAGTGGTGGCGGTAGCGCAGTCCCAGTTCGGGGTATTTATCGGGCAACACATCGGGCGCTGCATAGGCCAGCGCCTGATTCAGCGCCATGCCAATGACATAGGAGGCAGCCTCGCGCGTGGGCTCTTGCCCGCCCACGTCCACCACAGCGCGCTGAATGCAGCGCGTAATGATGGCGGTGGAATCGAACAAGGTACCGTCCCAGTCGAAGGCGATCAGGTCAAATTGGCGGGGTCTTGATGCGGACATGGTCTTTGAATTGTTGAAGTTCAGTCGGTAATTCGGCGTTCAACTCGACGCGTTCACCCGATACGGGGTGGTTGAACTGTAAGCGCCAGGCGTGTAGGAACATGCGTTTATGGCCTTGTTTTTGCAGGTTTTTATTCCACTCAAAATCGCCGTATTTGTCGTCGCCCGCAATCGGGTGACCCTGAGAGGCCAAATGCACCCGGATCTGATGGGTACGCCCGGTTTTGATGGTCACTTCAAGTAAGGTGCAGCCCTTCAGTCGCTCAGCCACCTTGACCAGTGTGATAGAGCGCATGCCCTCTGGATCTTCAGGGGTCGTGACCCGCACGCGGCGCTCGCCCTCAGTTCCGTCTTTGCCCTGTAGCAAATACTTGTGCAGCGGCAGGTCAATCACTTTGTTGCGCGCCGGCCATTCGCCTTGCACCAAGGCCAGATAGGTCTTGCCGGTCTCGCGCTCACGAAACTGGTCTTGCAGGTGTTTCAAGGCGCTGCGCTTTTTGGCGACCAGCAAAATGCCGCTGGTGTCGCGGTCCAAACGGTGCACCAATTCCAGCAGCTTGGCTTGCGGGCGAGCCTGGCGCAGTTGTTCGATGACACCAAAACTTACACCTGAGCCGCCGTGCACCGCCACCCCGGCGGGCTTGTTCAGGGCCAGCATGGCCTCATCTTCCAACAAGACCGGAAACTCGCGCCCCGGCGCAGGGTGGGCGGCTTTTTCGGCCACCTTGTCTGAAATGCGCACCGGCGGCAGACGCACCACATCGCCCGCGGCGATGCGGCTGTCGGCCGAGGCCCGGCCCTTGTTCACCCGCACCTCACCACTACGTATGATCCGATACACATGTGTTTTGGGAACGCCTTTGAGGTGGCGGATCAGGTAATTGTCCAGGCGTTGACCGGCCGACTCCTCATCGACGGTGAGCCATTTCACTTCCAGGGAGACAGGAGCTTGGTTGCCCCCTATAATGTGTTTCACCAGCGTTTGGCCGTAAGTGGTTGATTTGAATGGAAATGAATTCCGCAATGAAGGAGTTTAGTCCACGCACCCCCCCGTCCGCGCTGGAAGGTCGATGCCACCTCCCCTATTTTTGCAGACTGCAAGGCCAACGCCCGCAGTGGCAGAGCGAGTAAGAGGATGGGCAGACGCGATGAAACCCCGATACGGAATACCTGTATTCACCAGCCCTCGGCTGTTGAATGGAATGAAGCGAAATGATTGTGCTGATGGGAACTTGGATGACTTGGCTGCAGTGGCTCTTTGAGCCGCCCGGCCTGTGCACGCCCATGACCCAACCCCGGACAGTGAAGATACCCTCTTTGCTCGAGCGGCGACCCAGTGCCTCCATCCCCTCGCTTCATCCACGCGCCCTCTCCCCTGTTTCTGCGCCATTGCGCAGCTAAGCAGCGGACACTTCGGCAATTCCTTTCGTTTCAAGCGTCTTCTCCGGCATCGTGTGCCCTTTGTGGGCCGGTACAAGCCAGCGCAGCCAGCGGGTCGTATGACCCTGTGCCGCGCGGCATCAGAAGAAGGACTGCATCATGAAACGGATGCTCATTAACGCTACGCAGGCAGAAGAACGCCGCTTGGCAATCGTCGACGGACAAAAACTCCTCGACTACGAAATCGAAATCGAAGGCCGCGAACAGCGCAAAGGCAATATTTACAAAGCCGTTGTGACCCGCGTCGAGCCCTCACTCGAAGCTTGCTTTGTCGACTACGGTGAAGACCGTCATGGCTTTTTGCCCTTCAAAGAAATCTCACGCCAGTACTTTGCCGAAGGCGTCTCGGTCAGCCAGGCCCGCATCAGCGATGTGATCCGCGAAGGCCAAGAACTCATGGTTCAGGTCGAAAAAGAAGAACGTGGCAACAAGGGCGCAGCCCTGACCACCTTCGTTTCGCTGGCTGGCCGCTATGTGGTGCTGATGCCCAACAACCCCCGTGGCGGAGGCGTCAGCCGCCGCATCGAAGGTGACGACCGGGCCGAGCTCAAAGAAGCCATGGACCAATTGGAATACCCCAAGGGCATGTCCATCATCGCGCGCACCGCTGGCATTGGCCGCTCTGCACCCGAATTGCAGTGGGACTTGAACTACCTGCTCAAATTGTGGACCGCCATCGACGGCGCCACCAAAGGCGGCAAGGGCGCTTTCTTGATTTATCAAGAATCTTCGCTGGTCATCCGCGCGATTCGTGACTACTTCAACAATGACATCGGCGACATCCTGATCGACACCGACGACATTTACGAACAAGCTCAGCAGTTCATGAGCCACGTGATGCCTGAATTCGCTGCGCGCGTGAAGCGCTACCGCGACGATGCACCGTTGTTCAGCCGCTTCCAGATCGAGCATCAGATTGAATCGGCCTATGCCCGCACCGTGCAACTGCCTTCGGGCGGCGCCATCGTGATCGACCACACCGAAGCTTTGGTTTCCGTGGACGTGAACTCGGCCCGCGCCATCAAGGGCGGCGACATCGAAGAAACCGCCACGCGCACCAACCTGGAAGCCGCTGACGAAGTGGCGCGCCAGATGCGTCTGCGCGACTTGGGTGGCCTGATCGTGATCGACTTTATCGACATGGAAGAGTCCAAGAACCGCCGCGAAGTGGAAAACCGCTTGCGCGACGCCTTGCGTCAAGACCGTGCCCGCGTCCAGTTTGGCTCGATCAGCAAGTTCGGCCTGATGGAAATGAGCCGCCAGCGCTTGAAGCCCGCCTTGTCGGAAGGCTCTTCAATTCCTTGCCCACGTTGCGGTGGCTCCGGCCACATTCGCGACACCGAGAGCTCGGCATTACAGATTTTGCGCATCATCCAAGAAGAGTCCATGAAGGACAACAGCGCGGCCGTTTACGCCCAAGTGCCGGTGGAAGTGGCTTCGTTCTTGCTGAACGAAAAGCGCTCAGAGATCGCCAAGATCGAATTGCAGCAACGCATCAATGTGCTGTTGGTGCCCAACAAGTCGATGGAAACACCGCACTACAAACTCGAACGTTTGAAGCACGACGACCCGCGCTTGGACCACATCGAAGCCAGCTACGCCATGGCCGAAGTCATGGAAGACCCGACCACCGTGACACGCCGCTCACAAGAGCCGACCAACAAGCAAACACCGGTAATCAAAGGTGTTTTGCCTGACGCACCAGCGCCCATGGCGCCGGTCAAGGTGGAAGCGCCTAATGTCGCGCCAGCGGCCAAGGCAGCCCCTTCCGCACCGGTGGCCCCTGCGGCAACGGGTGGTTTCTTCGGCTGGTTGAAAAACCTGCTCGGCGGTGAGTCTGCTCCCGCACCAGAAGCGGCACCCGCCAAAGAAGAAAAACGCGAAGGCCGCAACGCCCGTGGTGAGCGCGGCGAAGGCCGCAATGGTGAACGCGGTGAAAGCCGTGGCGAAGGACGTAATGGGGAGCGCCGCGAAGGCCGCGACGGTCGCCGTGGTGGTAACCGCCGTGGTGAGCGTTCGGGTGAGCGCTCAGGCGAGCGTAACGAGCGCGCAGAAGGCGCACCGGCAGAAGCGCGTGAACCTCGCGAGCAGCGTGAACCCCGCGCCCCGCGCGAAGGCCGCCGCAACGATCGCCAAGGTGAGCGTGATGCTGAACGGGGTGGTGAGCGCCCAGAGCGCGCGCCGCGTGAACGCCGTGAAGCCATGACTGGCCAAACCCAAGACGCCCAATCGGTCGCCATGGACATTGCGGACAACACCCTCGGCGAACGCGCACCGCGTGGCGAACGTTCCGACGGTCGTGGCGAAGGCCGAGGCGAAGGTCGCCGTGAACGCGGTGAAGGTCGTCGTGAACGTGGCGAGCGTCGCCAACCCGACGCCCAGCGCCCAGAAGGCGAAAATGTGCAGGCCCAAGAAGGTGCCGCACAAGAAGCCCATACCGAAAACGGTCAAGCTACGGGCAACGAAGGCGAAACACCTGAACGCCGCGAACGTCGTTCGCGCGACCGTTACGGCCGTGATCGCCGTGAACGTCAACCCGAGCAACGCAGCGACGCAGCAGGCGAAGCGGCTTTTGTAGCCCATGATGCAGCCGAACCGGCATTGCATGATGGCGCCTCCAACGCCGAAGCGCCAACCCGTTCTTACTTTGAGCGTGCGGCCACAGCAACAGCTTCAGCCGCTCCCGCAGAGCCCGTCGCACCGATCACCGGCATGTGGTCGGCGCAACCAGCACCAGCTGCAGCTCCGGTGCAACAGGCTGCTCCAGAGACTGAAGCGGTGGTTCCGGACCACGTTGAAGTGGTTGTGGCGGCACCTGCACCGACTGTGGCACCAGCACCAGCACCAGCACCAGTTGCGGTGGCCGCTGCACCGGCACCGGCACCTGCCGCCGCAGCAAGCTCAGGCTTGGCCAAGGTTCAAGCCTTCGCCCTGCCGGTGGAGAGCTTGATTGAAGTAGCCAACAGTTCTGGTCTGCAATGGGTCAATTCCGACCCTACCAAAATTGCCGCAGTACAAGCGGCCATTGCCGCTGAGCCCAAGCCAGCGCATGTGCCGCGTGAGCGCGCACCAATGGTGGTGGCAGACGAAGGCCCTCTGATCCTGGTCGAAACCCGCAAGGACCTGAGCGAAATGAAACTGCCTTTCTGATCGCAGTCGCTCAGACGCCAAAATGCCGGACAAGTCCGGCATTTTTTTTGATACGCGCCCGTTGAACAAAGAACTGGCGTGAGAGGCCTGTCAATTTTGGCTATGTGCAAAACTTAGTGAACGTTGTCCAGACCCATTCAACAGGAGCATTGCAAAGGTAACGGCATGTGAAGGAGATATTAACGCAGGTCAACTTCAGGCCCTTATGTAGATCTCTACATAAGGGCCTTCACCCGACATCGCCGCCAACCAAGCGACCTAAGGCTTCAGCACCATATCGTGCATGACTCATGCCGCGAGCGCCTGTTTGCATAGACGTACATACAAGCGAACTTACCCGCTCCCCATGGCTGAATGTTTCACTTTGGACAAAGTGAAACCCCAGCAGCAGTCCCCCGAGGGGCCCGCGACATTTCCTTCTTTCGCGCTGCCTGGAAATACAGTGGTTTAAAAGTGGTTGAAAAATGGTTAAGATGTGGTTTTATTTGCAGTTAAGAGGCCTTTATGCAGACAATTTCCAATGAAAGAACGACCGGCTTTAGCTTGTTCGATAGCGTTCCTCGCGACTACTTTCACTTTGGTGAAGGTCCCGCTTTTCAGCCAAAAATTGTCTCTGATGCCTTGGGGCTCAAGAAAGAGGATGTTTCAAAGCTAGCCTCTGTTTCGCAACGTTCCGTCCGGTATGACGAAGCAATTCCTGAACAAGTTAGAGAGCGACTTCAGGAAATAGCAATGACCGCCAACATGGTGGCAAAATTTTTCGATGGCGACACTGACAAAACAGTTCTCTGGTTCAAAGCGCGCAATCCATTACTCGGTGATATTTCCCCGAAAGAGATGATTCGCCTCGGACGATATGAACGACTGCGCAAGTTCATCGTCAACGCCGTACTCAAACAGGATCGCCCGCAAGAGCAACAGCCACTTTCTGCCTAAGCGAATAATTTCCTGTGGCCCAACCCAAGCGACCGATCATCCCTACTTCCAAGACGGCGCCCCCTGCGCCAATTGGCGTGCGCGAACTCGATCGATTTAGTCATGCCTCCATTGATAAGTGGAATGCCTTGTCAAAGGATTTGGATGAGCTAGAGGATGTCATGCACTTCAACCTAGAGCCTGAGCGTAGGCGTCTGCGAAGTGAATTGATTGCTGCTCTTCAAAAAATACACCAAAGAACATTCCTGTCACGCGGTGGGTCAGGATCGTTGACTACAAATTTTCACTAATGCCCCTTTCCCCCTGTGTCAGACTAGTTGTCGCCTCTCTTCTTTCTCAAGCGGACTCTCCGCCGAGGCGATAAATAATGAAACGACTAGCGTATTCCCCTGAATTCATCGAACAAGCATTGCGTAAGGCGCGTGAGCGCGGTAACCACACCCTGGCTGACGTTGCAGTTGACCTCAATGTTTCTCTGTCAACCTTTAAGGGATGGCTGCGAGATGCTGCTAAGACGGCAAGGGGGTTGCCACATGTGGCAACCCCCTTGCCGGGCGACCTTGCAACCAAGGCTTGGGGTGCCCGCGAACGCCTTCAGGCTCTCAATGAAAGCCATGCCCTAATCGGTGATGCCTTACATGCATGGTGCCGCGAGAAGGGCCTGTACGCCCGCCAGTTGCAGACTTGGCGAGATGCCTTTTGTGCAACAAGTGAGCGCAGCGCCAAACAAGACTTGAGCACCCTGCGTGAGTTGCAGGGCAAACACGATCAGCTAGAACGGCAATTGCGCCGCAAGGACAAAGCTCTTGCGGAGGCTGCTGCGCTGTTGATTTTGCAAAAAAAATTCCAGGCGCTGTGGGCGGACGAGGCATGATGAACTCCACCCTGCAGCGCCAAATCCTGTTGCCATTGATCGAGCAGGCCATCGCTGATGGTGCCCGCCTGCAACAGGCCTCCACGCAAATTGGCCTGAGTGCTCGCACGGTGCAACGCTGGCAGCATCCGTGTGCCCAAGATGGTGACCGGCGTGTCAGCACCCTGCGTGTGCACACCACGCCGCCAAACCAACTCAGTCAAGCAGAACGCAATGCAGCCATGGCCTTGCTTAACAGTGATGAGTTCAAAGATCTGCCACCTAGCCAAATCGTGCCTCGCTTAGCCGACCAGGGCCAGTACGTGGCCAGTGAGGCCACGATGTACCGGCTGCTGCATTGCGCCCATCAGATGGGCCATCGTCGCCTGGAGCGGGTCCCTCGCAAGGTCAGCAAGCCGCGCGCATTGGTGGCTACCCAGCCCGATCAAATCTATTGCTGGGACATCACCTATTTGCCCGCACCCGTGCGCGGAATGCATTTCTATCTCTACCTTTTTGTGGACATCTTCAGCCGCAAGATTGTCGGCTGGCAGGTATTTGATTGTGAAAGCGCTCAACTCGCCGCCGGTCTGCTGCGTGACATCTGCGAGCGCCAGGGCATACCTGAGGGGCAGCTCACAGTGCATTCCGACAATGGCTCGCCGATGAAGGGCGAGACCATGCTCGCAACAATGCAGCGCCTGGGTGTCGCGCATTCCCGCAGTCGCCCGTCGGTCAGTAATGACAATCCGTTCTCGGAATCCCTATTTAGAACGCTGAAGTACCGCCCTCAGTTACCACTCGAGCCCTTTCGGGACATCTTGCATGCGCGCCGCTGGGTGACGGATTTGGTCCATTGGTACAACAACGAGCACAGGCACAGCGCCATTCGCTTTGTAACCCCAACTCAGCGCCACGCAGGCCTTGACACCCCAATGCTTGCAAAACGCTCTGATGTCTACGCCGCTGCCCGCCACGCGAACCCCAATCGCTGGTCAGGATCTGCGCGCAATTGGAGCCCGATTAACGAAGTCCACCTCAACCCCAACACCCCAAAATCCACGGAGCAACACAACTTACGAAAAGCAGCCTGACAAACCAAAATAAATGCGACAACTAGCCTGAAAACGGCCGGACGTGTTGATTGAAGACCCGCACTGAGGCAAGTTTTTTATTTGAAAGTTAGGTGTGCATCATGTTTAAAAATGGCATGCGTCCGGTCCACCCCGGAGAAATTCTCTTTGAGGATTACATCAAGCCCATGGGCATCAGTGTTCATGCCCTGTCGTTGGCTTTGCATGTGCCTTATTCGCGGCTGCGTGAAATTGTTGATGGCAAGCGCGGCGTATCAGCAGATACAGCACTGCGCCTTGAGCGCTATTTCGGCAGCGAGGCCCAAGGGTGGTTGAATCTGCAGGCCGCATACGACCTGCGCGTCGCTGAGAAACTGAGCGCCAAAGCCATTTTTAAAGAGATTGAACCGTTGGCAATGGCGGCATAACCTTCCATGAAAATTGGAAAGTAGCGTCAACTTTAATTTTGTGATCACTAACAATACTTAGTGTGACGCAAACAATAAATAGACCTTGTGCCATTTGCACGCTCATGCCCATTGTGAGAGTGCCGCAAATTTTGGGGAAAACTGCGTTTTTGAGTGAGGTATGGAACTATGACTAAGAGCACTGGTTATCCAATAAGTCGAAATTAATCTTTTTTGACACGCTGGTTTATTGGACTAACTGACCTCTTTCCTGACGGCCAGCATCGCCGGTGATCTCTCCCTGAATCGCAAATGACAGCCTTGAGAGAGTTCTTTTGCTCGTTATTAAACGTTGAATATTTGTAGCATGACGCGTTACACGCTACAATAACGCAAATGATCAAGAGTTTCCGACACAAAGGCTTGCAGCGTTTTTTTGAGACGGGCAGTAAAGCCGGCATTCAGGCCGCTCACTCCGCACGGTTGCGCCTTCAGTTGGCTGCACTCGATCAGGCGATCAAGCCCGAAGACCTTTCAGCGCCCGCGTGGGCGTTGCACCCCTTAAAAGGTGATTTGAAAGGCCATTGGGCTGTTACGGTCAATGGAAACTGGCGCATGGTGTTTAAGTTCGATGAAACAGATGCCGTGCTTGTGGATTACCGCGACTACCACTAAGGCAGATATGACACGCATGCACAACCCCCCGCACCCTGGGGAAGTCCTGAGGGAGTATTTGGGTGAAGTTACCGTCACAGAGGCGGCTGTTCGCCTGGGCGTCAATCGGGTCACGCTGTCCCGTTTGGTTACAGGCACATCTGGCATTTCGCCAGACATGGCCTACCGCTTGGGCGATGCCTTTGGCACCAGTCCAGAAATGTGGGCCGGGATGCAAATGCAATATGACCTGTACCAAGCGGGGATGCTCAAGCGACCAAAGATCGAAAGAATCGCCGCCTGAGCAACGGCTCATTGCCACCCATGCGATTACCCCTCGGGAATAATTCAAATATGCAAAAAATTACCTGCCCGCACTGCGGCAAAGCGTTTGAGATTGACGAAGCTGGCTACGCCGACATCCTGAAGCAGGTTCGCGACAGTGAGTTCGAGCAGCAACTGCACGATCGTCTTGAGCTTGCCGAGCAAGACAAACAAAATGCCATCGAACTGGCCAAGACAAAGGCCGCCAGCGAATTGCAAAGGGCGGCCGCAGCCAAGGACGCTGAGATCCAGGAACTGAAGGGCAAACTTGATGCGGGGGATATCGCGCGCAGGCTTGCCGTGAGCGAAGCCCTCAGCGCTGTTGAAAAAGAGCGTGACGCACTGGCCAACAAACTCCAGCAGGCGAGTCACGACAAACTGAGCGAAGCCCAGCTCGCAGAAGCCAGGCTCGTGAACGAGCTGCAAAAGGCGGCATCGACTAAAGACTCGGAGATCCAGGATCTGAAGGCCAAGCTAGATGCGATTGCTCTGGCTCAGAAGCTGGCCATCTCTGAGGCGGTCAATGACGTGGAAAAGGAGCGCGACGCGCTCAAGAATGGACTTGAGCGATCGGAACTTGAAAAGCAGTTAGCCACCAACGCACTCAAAGAAAAGTACGAAACCCAGATCAAGGATCGCGACGATGCGATCGAGCGCCTGAGGGACATGAAGGCCCGCTTGTCGACCAAGATGGTGGGAGAGACCTTAGAGCAGCACTGCGAGACCGAGTTCAATCGACTGCGCGCCACGGCCTTTCCGAAGGCGTACTTTGAAAAAGACAACGACGCAAAGAGTGGCAGCAAAGGCGACTACATTTTCCGGGACATGGATGATGCGCGCACCGAGATTGTCTCCATCATGTTCGAGATGAAAAATGAAAATGATGGCACTGTCACCAAGAAGAAGAACGAGGAATTTCTCAAAGAGCTGGACAAGGACCGCACGGAGAAGGGCTGCGAATACGCGGTGCTGATCTCACTGCTGGAGCCCGACAGCGAGCTTTACAACACCGGGATAGTTGATGTCTCGCACCGCTACCCCAAGATGTATGTCGTGCGCCCGCAGTTTTTCATCCCGATCATCACGCTCTTGCGCAACGCAGCGGTGAACTCCCTTCAATACAAGTCGGAGCTGGCCCTTGTTAAGGCGCAAAACATTGACATTACAAAGTTTGAGACCGAGCTCGATTCATTCAAATCGGGCTTTGCGCGAAACTTTGACTTGGCCTCCAAGCGCTTCCAAACGGCCATTGATGAAATCGACAAGTCAATCGACCACCTGAAGAAGACCAAAGAGGCGTTGGAAGGCGCTGACCGAAATTTGCGCTTGGCCAACGACAAGGCCCAGGATGTGACGATCAAGAAGCTGACGCGCGGCAATCCGACCATGGCCGCCAAGTTCAGCGAGCTCAAAAACCAAGGTCCTTCAGAAGAAGGCTAAAGGATGGCTAAAGGATGTTGACCCCTTCTGTCACAAAGCGGTCGCTCGCCTGCACCCGCTTCTGTCTGTACCCGACCCATTGCGGCCGTTGAACCTGTCGGTGCAGTGATGGATTTTTCGCGCTTGCGGTCCATCGACTCGTCCAATTCGGCGACCTAAAGCTGTCGTTCAACGTTGATGGTGAGCTGCGAGCTGCGACATTACGCGTAGGACTTGGCGGTCCCTCGCCAGTTATCCAGAGGCTTCTCGCCGGAAGCGGCTTCCAGACGCTCATGCCGTAATCAACCATTGGCAACAATTTGCTACCATCTTCCAAAAGGGCGGAAACCGCCATAGGGAGGAAAATTGCTATGCCTGTATTCATCAGTGACGTCGAACAGGTACTTGCCTTGCGGGGTCTGGAAACGCCCGACCTGGCTGCGCTCCAAGCCACGCATCAGAGCTACCGCGCGCTGCTACTCCAGCCGTCGGGTCCCATCTACGCAGACCCCACCGAATTGGCCACCTTGTCTGCGCCGCTTGAATATTGCACCCCCGGGGGGTCAGTTTTCAGTCGGCGCCAACAATTCAAGGTTTTACAACTTGTGAACAAATCTCTTAAGTAGTGGTCCTTCATAGGCTGTACATTCATCTACGTCGAGAGTGTCATCGTGGGGGCTGACCATCTCAACTCGCATTGGCCTATCGATGCCACCATTGAATTCCCAGTAGTCCCAGTAAAAATTCTTATCAGCCGGGTCGGGTTTGACATTCTGGTCAGGAACCCAACCACGGTCTTTGAGTAAGACTTCCTCACGTGATTTGATTCTTGACCAAGTGCCTACGTCAAGTTGAATGTGTAAGCCGATCCATTCATAGCCGCACTCTGGATCAATTACAACCTTAGTGAGCTTGGGCTTTGAATCATTAACCAATTGCTTCAAATCCTCACGTAATTCCAAAATGTCTTTTGATTGGCGCTCAAGAGTTGCTGTAATTTGAGCCAGTACTATTCCAATTTTTTCAAGTTCTGCGGACATGAAATTAACTCCTTTATTGCTCCGGCCCTGTGAAGTTTAAGCAGCATATCGAACTCGGCGGTCCTGGAAGTAGCCAATAACCCGCTCGGGTGTTTTCTCCAACATGGTCATATGCTCGTTGGCCGCTTCTCGTAGTTTGGCTTTAGTTCGCACTGGAACGCGTTTGCCCATCTCCTGCTTCAAGTCCGCGTTCAGCCGCTCTTCTGGGTTGAGTTGCGGGCTGTAGCTGGGCAGGTAAAAAAGCTCTATCTGATCTTTGCGCTCAGCTACCCAAGCCTTGACCAGTTTGCTGTGGTGCACGCGCAAGTTGTCCAGGATCAGGAAGACTTTTTTGCTCGCATCCTTGATCAATGCCTGTAAAAACTCAATCAGCTTTTCGGCATCAAATGCCTCATCAATGATCATCCAGCGCGCCTTGCCCTGGTTGGTCACCGTGGCAATCATCGACAGCTTTTGGCGCGTGCCACCCACCGCCATGGCCACTGGTGTTTTGCCTGCAGGGGCATAGCTCCTGCCGCGCACGTCGGTGTTGACCAGCGCGGTCTCGTCACCCCAGTGAATCTCACCCCCTTCAGCTCTAGCGCGCTGCTCTATGGCGGGGTATTCCCCTTCGAGCCACGCCTGCACAGCAGCCGGGCTTTGTTCGTACGCGCGTTTGATCGGCTTTTGCGGGGTAAAACCCCAGCGCGCGAGGTATTTGCCAATGCTGCGTACCTGCAGCTTGATGCCAAATTCTTGCTCAATGAGTTGACCCACCGCAGCTCGACTCCAAAGGCTGAAGTCCATCTTCAACTGCTCAGGTCGTTTGTCGATGATCATGCGCTGGATGGCCTCTTCTTGGGCTGCGCTGAGCACGCGTCCGTCGCCTTTAATGCGTCCGCGAGGAGTAGGCCTCACGTTTGTCCAACCGCCAGCCTCGAACAGATCAATCGTTGATCGCACTGTCGGATGACTCAGGCCGGTCATGGCCACAATTTGCATCACTTTGATGCCCTTCTTGTGCAACCGAATGACTTGCTTGCGCCGCTCGTGCAGTTGCTCAAGTGTTTGGTATCTTGCGTCTTCTTTTTCCATGA